>NZ_JAHRWL010000002.1:0-300000 GCF_019104745.1 Thalassococcus arenae | reverse complement strand
TGCGCGTCGCCATCCCCTATGGCACGTTGTCGGGCAGCCAGATGCGCCAGCTGGCCTATATCGCCGACCGCTGGGACAAGGGGTATGGCCATTTCACCACGCGCCAGAACATCCAGTTCAACTGGCCGAAACTGCGCGACGTGCCCGACATGCTGGATGCACTGGCCGAAGTACAGATGCACGCCATCCAGACCTCCGGCAACACGATCCGTAACGTCACCGCCGACCATTTCGCCGGCGCGGCAGCGGACGAGATCGCCGATCCCCGCCCGGTGGCCGAGCTGATCCGGCAATGGTCGACCGATCACCCGGAATTCCAGTTCCTGCCCCGCAAGTTCAAGATCGCGGTCTCGGGATCGGAAAACGACCGCGCCGTTCTGCGTGCCCATGACGTCGCGGTTCAGATCGTCGAACAGGATGGCGAAATCGGCTATCGCATCTTCGTCGGCGGCGGCCTGGGCCGTACCCCGATGATCGGCAAGGTGCTGCGCGATTTCCTGCCCGAGGCCGATCTGCTGCCCTATCTCGAGGCGGTGGTCAGCGTCTGGAACCTGCTGGGACGGCGCGACAACAAGTACAAGGCCAGGATCAAGATCACCGTTCACGAGCATGGAATTTCAGAGATTTCTCGCCTGGTCGAGGATCGCTTCGCAGTGCTCCGGCCGGCCTTTTCCGGCATCGACCAGGCATTGTTCGACACGATCAAGGCGGATTTCGCGGCCCCCGATTTCGCGCACCGCGACAGCGCGGATTTCGACCGCGCCTATGACCGCGACCCGGTCTTCCGCGCCTGGGCCGACACCAACCTGTCGGATCACCGCATTCCCGGCTACGCCATTGCGCAGATCAGCCTCAAGGCGCATGGCGCGACACCCGGCGATGCGACGTCGAGCCAGATGCGCGTGCTGGCCGATCTGGCCGAACGCTATGGCCATGACGAATTGCGCATCAGCCACGAACAGAACGTCGTGCTGCCCCATGTCCACAAGGCGGACCTGCCGCAGATCCACACGATCCTCAAGGCGCACGGGCTGGCCACCGCCAATATCGGCAAGATCAGCGACATCATCGCCTGCCCCGGCATGGATTACTGCGCCCTTGCCACGGCCCGCTCTATCCCGGTCGCGCAGAAAATCGCGACGCGCTTCGACGCGCTGAAACTCGAACACGAGATCGGCGATCTCAAGATCAAGATTTCCGGCTGCATCAACGCCTGCGGGCATCACCATGTCGGCCATATCGGCATTCTGGGTCTCGACCGCGCGGGGGTCGAAACGTACCAGATCACCCTGGGTGGCGACGCCACGCAGGATGCCGCCCTTGGCGACCGCACGGGACCGGGCTTTGGCTATGACGAGATCGTGCCGGCGATCGAACGGTTGATCGGCACCTATCTCGACCTGCGCGGCGATGCCCAAGAGACCTTCCTGCAAACCTATCGCCGGATCGGCATGGCACCCTTCAAATCCGCGCTCTACGACAGCGAAACGCGGGTTGCGGCGGAATAGGCCATGACCCTTCATCTTGCCCAGAAAACTCCCCCCGGAGGGCCGGGTATCCGCCTGGACGCGCTGCGGGACAAGGTCGCGACGCTCAACACGCGCTACCGCCACCACGGCGCCACCGCGGTGCTGGAAGGCGCCCTGCGCGATCCCGAGGCCGGGCGCATCGCGCTGGTGTCGTCCTTCGGGGCGGAATCGGTGGTGCTGTTGCACCTGGTGGCGATGGTGGACCGCGCGACGCCGGTGCTGTTCATCGACACGCGGCTTCTGTTCACCGAGACCCTCGTCTACCAGCAGGAACTGGCCGAACGGTTGCGTCTCGAGGACGTGCGCATCATCAAGGCCGACCGCACCGCGCTGCAAGACCGCGACCCCTATGGCGCATTGCGGTTGAACGACCCCGACGCCTGCTGCGCGCTGCGCAAGACCGAACCGCTGGAGACGGCCCTGCAGGGCTTCGACGGCTGGATCACCGGGCGCAAGCGGTTCCAGAATCGCAGCCGCGCCGCGCTGGATTTCTTCGAACTCGAAGAACCGACCGGCCGGATCAAGGTCAATCCGCTGGCCCGCTGGGCGCCCGAAGACGTGCGCGCCTACATGGAGGAAAACCGCCTGCCCCGGCATCCGCTGGTGGCTCGGGGGTATCCCAGCATCGGCTGCGCTCCCTGCACGTCCAAAGTGGCGCCGGGCGAAGACCCCCGTTCAGGGCGCTGGCGCGGTCGGGACAAGGACGAATGCGGCATCCACTTCGTGAACGGACGCGCCGTCAGACAAGGAGAAAGCGCATGAGCGTGATCGTCACCGATAGAGGTTTTGGGCAGGACGAATGGCAGGGCCCGATCATCGATCTGTCCCCGGACACCGACCCGGCCAGCCTGACCGCGGCCGGCGATGCGCTGATCCGCATCGATTTCCCCAGCTTCGCCGATGGCCGCGGCTTCACCCTCGCGCGTTTGTTGCGCGCCAGCGGGTTTTCCGGACGGTTGCGCGCCCGCGGTCACGTGATCGCCGACCAATACGCGATGGCGCGTCGATCGGGGTTCGACGAAGTCGAGATCTCTGAGGAACTGGCCGCCAGGCAACCCGAGGACCAATGGCTGGATCGCGCGAATTGGCGCGCGCATGACTACCAGACCCGCCTGCGCGGCTAAGCCGCTTTGCCCTGACCTATATCAATGTGTAGATGTGAGGCGCCGGTTAAACCGACCGGCGAAGAATGACCATGACCGAGTTGACCGCTGTGACCGACGCCACCCCCGTGCAGACCAAGCCGGCCAAGATGGCCATACCCGACGCCCAGACCGTGACCGCCGTCCAGCACTGGACCGACCGGCTGTTTTCCTTTCGCGTGACGCGTCCGGCCTCGCTGCGCTTTCGCTCCGGTGAATTCGTGATGATCGGTCTCATGGTGCGTGACGACAAGTCCGGCAAGGACAAGCCGCTCTTGCGCGCCTATTCCATCGCTTCGCCGTCCTGGGACGAAGAGCTGGAGTTCTACTCGATCAAGGTGCAGGACGGGCCGCTGACCTCGCGCCTTCAGCATATCCAGCCCGGCGACCAGATCATCCTGCGTCCCAAGCCCGTCGGCACGCTGGTGCATGATGCGCTGCTGCCGGGCAAGCGGATCTGGTTCTTCGCGACCGGAACCGGCATCGCGCCCTTTGCCTCGCTGCTGCGCGATCCGCAAACCTACGAGGATTACGACGAGGTGATCCTGACCCATACCTGCCGCGAGGTGGGCGAATTGCAATACGGCAAGGAACTGATCGACACGATCCGCAGCGACGAATTGCTGGCCGAACTGATCGGCGATGGATTCCACGAAAAGCTGCGCTACTACCCCACGACCACCCGCGAGGAGAGCCCGAAGATCGGCCGCATCACCGATCTGATGCGCTCGGGCGAAGCCTTTGCCGATCTGGGCGTCGCGCCGCTGAACCCGGAAACCGACCGCGCGATGATCTGCGGCAACCTCGCCTTCAACCTCGAACTCAAGGCGATGCTCGAGGAATACGGGCTGGAAGAAGGCGCCAATTCCGATCCGAAACACTACGTCGTCGAAAAGGCGTTCCTGGACTGAAGCTGCACCGGACAACGGCCCGTTTCACAAAGAAAACCGCCGCGCGAGGGGATCGCGCGGCGGTTCGTTCGTTTCAGACGCCTGGTTACTCGACGCCCAGAGCGACCTTGAGCTGATCCAGCACGGCGGCCAGCGCGTCGGGATTGTCGCGGGCCTGCTCGGCCAGGCTCTTGGCGGCGGTCTTGGCCAGCGCGTTCAACTCGCTTCCGTCGATATATTCGACCATCTTGTCATAGTCGAAGCCGTCCGTCGTCAGCAGATCGGTGATCGCGACTTCTGCGGCTTCGGCCGTGTCGGCCGTCGCGTCGGCAGCTGCTGCGGCCGTGTCGGCCGTCGCGTCCGCGGCTTCCGCGGCCGTGTCGGCCGTTGCGTCCGCGGCTTCCGCGGCGGTGTCGGCCGCACCCTCGGCGGCGTCGGATGCGGTATCCGCTGCCGCATCGGCTGCTTCGGCTGCGGTGTCCGCGGCGGCGTCGGCGGCCTCGGCGGTGGTGTCGGCAGCGGCATCAGCAGCCTCGGTCACGGTATCCGTCGCGGCTTCGGTGGCTTCCGCAGCGGTGTCGGTGGCGGTCTCGGTGGCGTCCGCAGCGGCATCGGCTGCGCCCTCGGCGGCTTCGGTGGCGCTCTCCGTCGCGCCTTCGACGGCCTCGGCGGCGCTGTCCATCGCACTTTCGGCGGCTTCGCCGGCCTGTTCGGCCAGGTTCATCGCGCCTTCGGTCGCCGCTTCGGCGGCTTCGGTGGCGCTGTCCACGGCGCCCTGCACGGCTTCGGTTGCGGTTTCGACGGCGGTTTCGGCCGCTTCGGTCGCGGTATCGACGGCCGTATCGGCCGCTTCGGTCACCGCTTCGGTGGCCTCGGTGGCCGTTTCGGTTGCCGCGTCGGCAGCTTCCGTCGCAGTGTCGGTGGCCGCTTCGGCCGCTGTTTCGGCGGCCTCCGAGGCCTGTTCCATCGCTTCTTCCGGTGTCTGCCCGGAATACCAGAGATAGCCGCCCACGCCGATGGCCGCTATCACGGCAACCACGATCAGGTTACGCATCCTAACTCTCCTGTCTTTTTGCATTGCAGCATGAAAAGCTGCATCTGCGGCACATGTGACGACTGGACCGCGAAAGGACAAGGGGAAAGCCTTGAAAACCGGCGCATACCCGCCGATTTGCCGCTTGAACAAGAGCGGGGCCAAGTTTACCTTGCCGCCCTGACAACGACCACCATGCAAGGACCAAAACCATAGCCCGCAGACCGCACAACGCGCCGCCAACCCGCGACACCGGCCCCCGCGTCAACGATCGTATTCGCGCCCCGGAAATCCGCCTGATCGGCGCCGATGGAGAAAATGTCGGGGTCGTCACGCCCTCTCGCGCCATGGAGATGGCCGAGGAAGCGGGGCTGGACCTCGTGGAAATCTCGCCCAACGCCAATCCGCCGGTCTGCAAGATCATGGATTTCGGCAAGTTCAAATACGAACAGCAAAAGCGCGAATCCGAGGCCCGGAAGAAGCAGAAGATCATCGAGGTCAAAGAGGTCAAGTTCCGGCCCGGCACCGATACGCATGACTATGACGTCAAGATGCGCAACGTGATGCGGTTCCTCGAAGGCGGCGACAAGGTCAAGATCACCTTGCGCTTCCGCGGGCGCGAGATGGCGCACCAGGAACTGGGACGCGATCTGTTGGAACGTGTGGCCGAGGACGTCAAGGAAGTCGGCAAGATCGAGAACATGCCGAAGATGGAAGGCCGCCAGATGGTCATGATGATCGGCCCGGTCACCAAGTAACGGCGTCGCACGCGCAAGCCAGGAAACCCGCCCGCAAGGCGGGTTTTTTCATGCCTCGCGCAGCCGTCCGCGCTGTGGGATTTCCTTGAGCAATCCGCCGACGCCCATCGCCGCGATGTCGGCGGGCGTGACCGTCACGCCGCAGATCAGCCTTTCCAGCACCCAATCGGCGCCGTTCAGAGCAGGCGACCGGGCGCAGCCCGGCAGGCCGATCACGGGCCTGTCGCCCAGTGTGCCGAAAAACAGCAGGTTTCCCGGATCGACCGGCATGCCGAAATGGGTGACCGTGCCGCCGGCCGCGCGCACCGCCTGCGGTGCGACATCGTTCAGGTCGGATGTGGCTGATCCGGTGAGGATGAACAGCACTTCGGCATCCGACGCCGTCAGCGCCTGCGCCAGCGGTTCGATGCGGTGCGGCACGACCTTCTTCGGCGCCAGAGGCACTGCCAAAGCCTCGAGCCGCTTGTGCAACGCGCGGTGGCCCTTGTCGCCGTCGTCGTCGTCCACGCTTGTCTGGATCAGCGCGGCGCTGCCATAGGCGGTGGGCCGCATCCGCATCGCGCCCCGCCCCACCGCGCAGGCGCGGTCCAGGTCGTTCCGAGGCACTGCATAGGCGATGATCTTGACGGTGGCGACCATGCCGCCCGGCCCCATGCGTTGCCAGCGCGGCACGGTGGCCACGGTGATCATCGGATTGACCGCGTTGACCGCATTTATGGCCGCGGCGTCGATCTCGGCCACGCCGATCACGGTGGAAAACAGGTTGGCGCGCCCCGTCGCAGCCTTGCCGATCCGCAACCCGGCAGCGTCCGCCTCCGGTGCCAATGCACAGGCCAGTTGCGCGGCGGCATCGTTTTCGCCGACATCGCCGGGATCAAGCCGCGCAACGATGATTTCGCTCAATCCGGCGGCCTCGAGCGGACCAAGATCGGCGGCCTCGATCACCTTGCCCTTGCGCAACCGCCCGTCCGGCAAGGCCACGGAATGCGCCAGGATGGCACCCACGGCCTGGTCGATGGGCACGGGGCCGAATTTCATGCGCCCTTCCTCAGAACCCGGGTCATTTCTGCGAGGATCGACACCGCGATTTCGGCCGGGCCGGCGGCGCCGATATCCAGGCCGATCGGTCCGTGGATCTGCGCGATCTCGTCCGCGGTGAACCCGGCCTGAGCCAGCCGCTCGACGCGTTTGGCATGGGTGCGGGTCGAGCCGAGCGCACCGATGTAGAACACGCCCGACCGCAGCGCCGCCTCGAGCGCGGGATCGTCCAGCTTGGGATCGTGGGTCAGCAGCACCAGCGCCGTGCGCGCGTCCAGCCCCAACTGCGCCACCGCCTCGTCCGGCCAGTCGTGCAGGATGCGTTCGCCGGGAAAGCGCGCCGCCGAACCAAAGGCTTCGCGCGGATCGACGATCACCGGATCATAGCCCGCGATACGCGCCATCGGCACCAAAGCCTGGGCGATATGCACCGCGCCCACCACGATCAGCCGCAGCGGCGGGTTGTGGATGGCGACGAAGGTTCGGCTGTCGTCCTCGAAACCCGAACGGTCCATGCGGAAACGCGTCTCGTGCCCGGTGAAATCCAGCCGCCGCTTGCCCTTGTCAAGATCGACGACATAGGCCGCCGGTTTGCGGGCCGCACGGGCCGCGACCAGGTCGGCCAGCATCGGTTCCGGCAGGACCGAACCGACCGGTTCCACCAGCACACGGATCGTGCCGCCGCAGGCCAAGCCGACCGCGAAGGCATCGTCGTCGCTGACCCCGAATTCCAGTTCGCGCGCTTCGCCTGTTTCGAGCGCTTCCAGCGCCTCGACGATCACCGCGCCCTCGACACAACCGCCCGAGACCGAGCCCTCGATCGTGCCCTGCCCCGAGATCGCCAGTTGCGCGCCGACGCGTCGCGGTGCCGAACCCCAGGTTTCGATCACCGTGGCCAGCGCTGCGCCGTCGCCGTCGCGATGCCAGCGCAGGGCGGTTTCCGGAATCGCATCGAATGTGTCCATGTCCAGGCCTCCCCGGTTCGTTCTATCACGACGCGCGGGACTGTCGCCCCCTTCGTTGGTCGTGCCCGGTCAGGTTGCGGAGGTGACGTCGTGCCCGTAGAGCCAGTCGAACTGGCCCAGCATCCGGTCGGGCGCCAGCCGTCCCGCGAGGCCCAGCCCAAGATGCGCCGCGGCGCGGACCACCGGGTTGCGCAGGTGATATTTCCAGGCATTGCCATTGGCCGCCTCGATCACCCGCACCACCCGGTCGCGCCGACGCGCCTGGTAGGCGATCAGCCCGTCCCGTATTGTGTCGGCCCGGTCCAGCGCGTCGGCCAGAACCCAGGCGTCTTCAAGCGCCATGTTCGCACCCTGCGCCATGAACGGCAGCGTCGGATGCGCGGCATCGCCCAACAGCGCCACGCCCGGTCCATGCCAGACCTTCGCCACCGGGTGGCGGAACAGGCCCCAAAGGCCCGGTGCCTCGGCCGCGTCCAGCAATGCCGGGACGATGCCTCCGAAACCGGCGAAAGCCGCGCGCAGATTTGCCGGGTCGTCGGTCTGGCTCCAGCTTTCCGCTTGCCAGCCCCGGCGCTCTTCGACCGCCACGAGATTGACGACCGACCCGTCGCGCAGCGGATAGCAGACCAGGTGCCGCCCCGGCCCCATGTAAACCTGCGCCTCGGCGCCGAGGCCCGCATCGTTGGGAACCACGGCGCGCCAGGCGACCTGACCGGTGAAAAAAGGCGCCACGGTGCCGTTGAGAACCGGGCGCAGCACCGAATGCAGACCATCGGCGCCGATCACCAGATCGCCGTCGCAGAGATCGCCATTGGCCATCTGCACATACGGCTTGTCCCCGGGAACCACGGTCTGCACCTTTTGCAGCAACCGGACCTGCACGCCTTCCGCGCGCACCGCTTCGGCCAGAAGGGCCAGCAGATCGGCGCGGTGGACGAAACGGTAGGCCTGCCCATCGGGCAACCGGCGCAGATCGAGCCGCAGCACTTCGTGGCCCCGCCGAAAATCCCGCAACGACACCGCCTGCCCGCGCGGCGAGCAGTCTGCAAGCGCATCGGCAAGGCCCAGGGCTTCGATCACCCGCAGCCCGTTGGGGCTGACCTGGATGCCGGCGCCGACCTCGCGCAGGGCCTCGGCCTGCTCCAGGACCGTGACCCGAGCGTCGCGCTGCCGCAGCGCCAGCGCGGCGGCCAGCCCGCCGATACCACCGCCGATCACCGTGATGTTGCGTCCCGCGAGGGCCATCGCATTCTCCAGACAAAAAACGCCGGAGCGTGGGCCCCGGCGTTCGATCCGTTCCAGCCTGCGCGCCGGTCAGTCGTCGCGATGGACCTTTTCGCGGCGCTCGTGTCGTTCTTGCGCCTCGAGGCTCATCGTCGCGATCGGGCGGGCATCCAGCCGCTTGAGGCTGATCGGTTCCCCGGTCACTTCGCAATACCCGTATTCGCCTTCGTCGATCCGCCGCAGCGCCGCGTCGATCTTCGAGACCAGCTTGCGCTGCCGGTCGCGGGTTCGCAGTTCGATCGCGCGGTCGGTTTCCTCGCTCGCGCGGTCGGTGACGTCGGGAATGTTCCGTGCTCCCTCCTGCAGGCCCTCGATCGTTTCGCGGTTGTCCTCGAGGATTTCCGCCTTCCAGGCCAAGAGCTTGCGGCGGAAGTATTCCACCTGCCGCTCATTCATGAATGGTTCGTCTTCGGCTGGCTGATAGTCTTCGGGAAGAAACGACTCGGGTTTCATGTTGGTTCCCTTTTTCACGCCAATACCTGCCATAAGCAATTCCCCAGATATCCGGCACCCCTGCGCGCAGCCTCTATCGCAAGGGCCGGGGGATGTCACTAGCCAATCACGGGAAATTTGACGCACGGGACGACCGCTTGCATTGCCGGACGCCGGCGTCTACCCCGCAAGAACGAACCAGGATGACGAGGACCGGCGCGATGCGTTTCGATGGCACCCAGGACTATGTTTCGACGGACGATCTGACGATGGCGGTCAATGCCGCGATCACGCTGGAACGGCCGCTGCTGGTCAAGGGCGAGCCGGGCACCGGCAAGACCGAACTGGCCCGACAGGTGGCGGCGGCGCTTGGCCTGCCGATGATCGAATGGGCGATCAAGTCGACCACCAAGGCACAGCAGGGGCTGTACGAATACGATGCCGTTTCGCGTCTGCGCGACAGCCAGTTGGGCGACGAGCGGGTCAACGACGTGGCGAACTACATCAAGCGCGGCAAGCTGTGGCAGGCCTTCGACGCCGACGGCAAGGTCGTGCTGCTGATCGACGAGATCGACAAGGCCGATATCGAGTTTCCCAACGACCTGCTGCAGGAACTCGACAGGATGGAGTTCTTCGTCTACGAGACCGGCCAGACGGTTCGGGCCAAACACCGGCCCATCGTCATCATCACCTCGAACAACGAAAAGGAACTGCCCGACGCCTTCCTGCGTCGCTGTTTCTTTCATTACATCAAGTTTCCGGACCATGACACGCTGCGCCGCATCGTCGAGGTGCATCACCCCGGCATCAAGGACAGCCTGCTGACCACCGCGCTGACCCAGTTCTACGAATTGCGCGAACAGCCGGGGTTGAAGAAGAAGCCATCGACCTCGGAAGTGCTCGACTGGCTCAAGCTGCTGCTGGCCGAGGACCTGACCGCCGAGGATCTCAAACGCGACGCGGCCTCTGCCCTGCCCCGCCTGCACGGCGCGCTGCTGAAGAACGAACAGGACGTGCACCTGTTCGAACGCCTGGCCTTCATGGCGCGTCGCGAGCGCTGAGGCGTCACCGCGCGAGATCGTCGCAATCGTATTGCCGGCCGGTGAAGTCGCGCGTCAGGTTGGTGCTGCTACCGGCGCTGTAGGTGCAATCGTCGTAATAGGCGAAATGCTGGCGGTCGTTGCTGACGATGGCGACGATGTCACCCGCCACCTTGCCGTCAGGCAATGTCACGACTTGCGCCCGTCGGCGACCGGCGATGTCATGAGACAGGCCCGCGCTGACGTATAGGAAATTGCTGGCCCGGTACCAGCCGAAATGCATCTCGTCGTTCGACGAGATGAAAATCAACTGGGTGGATGCGAAATTCGGGTCCCAGCGACTGGTCAGGATGTCGCGATTGCGGTCCAGGTCCGTGCTGCTGCCCGCCATCACCCGCAGCCTGGGCACCGCGCCGCCATCCTTGAACCAGGTGAAATGCATCCGGTCGTTGGCCGAGATATCGAAGACCTGTTCCCACAATCGGCCCTGCCCCAGCGTCGCACGGTAGAAACTGCGTTCACTGCGATGACTGTCGCTGGTTCCGGCGGTCACGTAGACCCCGTCGCGATAGGCGAAGTGATAGCGGTCATTGGCCGACAGGTGTTCGGCCGGCAAACCCTTCACCGCGTAGACGAAGGCGTAGTAAAGCGCACTGGCCAGATCGGTCGACGATATCGTCTGCGTGTTTGCCAGGGCCGCGGCGAAATGGCCATCGGGCAGCGCGACAAAGGCCGCGGCATACCCCTTGAATGAGCCGCCGTGATACACCCAATGCTCGCGGCCCGTTTCAGCGATGAAATCATCGCCGGTGATGACGTTGTTGAACACCAGCCGGTCATCGATGTTGGCGGGCTGCATCATCCGGTTTCGAATGCCGTTGCCCACCAGCTTGTCGGTGTCACCGAACACCTTGGCGAACCGTGCGAACTGATCGGCCGAGAAATAGAACCCGCCCTGCGGAGCGCAGAAATCCGGCCGCGGGAAATAGCCTTCGTCGGCCTCGATCCCGGGCAGCGGCAGATCGTAGGACTTGGCAAAGCTGCGCGGACCCAGTTCGTCATGCGGATTGCAGACTGGAACGGTGCCGGAAAAGATCTCGGGGAAGAAGGTCACGGTCATGTATTGCTTGTAGAGCGCGTTGTATTGCGGCAGCAGCGCATCCCAATAAGCCTTTTCCGGCTTGCCGGCATGCAGGTCGTCCAGAAAGGTGGTCTCGTTCGGATAGGCGATGCGCGGGATCACGAACCGCATGACCGAGATGTTGTTGTTGTTGTAGTCGCGCCTGGTGCCGGGCGTCCTTTGCGTGCCTTGCCGCAATGCCCAGTGCAGCGCCTTGAAGCCGTCTTCCTCGTCGCCCTCCTCAAGCAGACCGCTCTTGTGCTGCAACAGGTGTTTCAGCGTCAGCCCGCGCAACCCCGCGCCGTATTGCTGCCGCCAGTCGCGCGGCAGGAAATCGACCAACGGCAAATCCAACTGCTGGTTGACCGTCCCGTTGTTTCCGGGGCGTTCCCGCAGGAGGTGCATCAAGGCGACGCCCGTGACCAGTTTGCTGACCGACCCGATATTGCTGGGAATTTCAGGGCTCATGCGAACATTGCCATCGGTCGGATCCTGCGCCCATCCCATCGCGCCGTCGGTCAGCGTCACCTGCCCCTTGACCAGCGTGTAGGCAAAACCCTTGGTCCGCCCGTCAAAGCGTTCGTGCAGGAAATACTTGAAGCGCAACAGATCGGCGCCGGTCAGGTCGATGGCGTGGGACATGGATGGCGCGACCAGGACGAAAGCGGCAAGCGCCGCCGCAACAAACCGCAAGGTCCGCACGGTCGCAAGGAAACAGGACATGGCAATGGCTCCAAAGGATCGGATCAGGGAATTCTTGGCTTCAAACAATCACCAGTTGTATCACGGATCGGTCCCGCCGATCTACGCGATCCGGCCGAACGGGCGGATTGTTGCGCGCACCCGTACGATGTGTTCTGTCGGCGCAAACAGCTCCGCGGCGCCATGTTCACTGTTCTGACCCATAACATCCTGCCGGTCTTTTCGATGCTGGCGCTCGGTTTCGTGCTGGGCCGGCTTGGCACGATCAGCCGGGACGAGGCCGCGGCAGTGAACCGCGTGGCCTTTCTCATCCTGCAGCCCGCGCTGATCCTGCCGCTGATCGCCGGGCTGGATGTTGCCGCGTTCGAACTGGGCACCCTGTCGCTTTACGCCGGCAGCCAGGCAGTTGCCTTCGTGCTGGCCTTCGGTACCGCGCGATTCCTGCTGGGCCGCGAAACCGCCGAAGCGTGGTTGCTGGCGATGGCAGTCGTCTTCGTCAACACGCTGCTCTACATCTGGCCGATCTCTTTTCTGATCTATGGCGAAGCGGCGGCGGTTCCGATCACCGCTATCGTGGCCTGGGATTCCTCGGTCACCTTCGCTTTCTTCATCGCGTCGACGGCGCTGATTACCGGGCGCGGGTCCGGCCGGCGCGCGGCGGCACTCCGGGTCGTGACCAACCCGGTGCTGGTGGCCATCGCGGCCGGCGCTTTTCTGAACGCACTCGGGTTGTCGCTGCCACTGCCCTTGGCGACGGCGATGGACTTTGCCGGTGCCGCAGCGGCACCGCTGACGCTGTTCGCCTTGGGTGTCATCCTGTCAAGTCACCGGCTGACACCGACCCTGCCGGTGATGACGATTTCGGCATACAAGCTCGTGTTGTTTCCGCTTCTCGTGGGTATGTCGCTGTCCGTCGCAGACGTGACGGGACACTGGCAAGCGTTGTTCCAACTGGCCGCGGCAGGACCATCGGGTGCCATGGCCTTTGCACTGGCGTTGCTGTACGGCGTACGCACCGACGCCATCGCGCCGGTGATCGTCTGGACCAGCCTGTTGTCCCTCGTTTCGCTCGCGGCGCTGGCCTGACGCAAGGTCACGCGACAAGACGGAAACAATTGCGCCGCAATCGTGCCATTGTTGGCGGCGGCACGATGCGCGGGCAAGCCCGCCTTGTTGCCGATTTGCACCGGGAATTTACCAGCAGAACAAGGGCTTTGGCATGCCCCACAGGACACAAGCGGAAAAGCCCGGTCACGCACACCCGAGGGCTGTGCAGAAACCCCGCTTTTGCCCTATAGTCATCGCACAGAGGACAGAAAATCATCCGATGTCTTGAGCATCCGGAACAAGCAGGCAGGCTTAGCAAACGTGTCCCGAACCGAACCGAAACCGTGCCGCGTGCCTTTCGCGGGACATGACCGCCGACCGTCCGTGCAACCGTCTTTCGCGGATTGCCCGGCGCGCGACGCATGCCTTTCCGGAACCCTCGACCGCCCGTCCCCTGCTTCTTGCGATCGGGATACGGGCCGTCTTCTGGCCATTTTGTTCCGGGGATCGTGATGCGCAAACTTCTTCTTCCGCTTTGCCTCGCGCTTGGCGCCTGCATGCCGGTCGCATCGGACGACACGCCGACGCGCGCCGCGTCTTCGGTATCGATCGACAGCAGCCTGCCACCGATGAAAACCTTTGCCGTGCCGCGTCCGTCCGCCCCGGTTGCGTCCAACGCCGACATCGCGCGCGATTTCCTGGACTTGTCCTTTGCGCTGGAATCGGGGCGGCAACTGCCGGCGCTGACGCGCTTCGAAGGCCCGATCGCCGTGCGCGTTACCGGGGCGCCCAACGCCTCGCTGGCGTCCGACCTGAACCGCCTGGTGCACCGCCTGCGCCGCGAGGCGGGCATCGACATCAGGATCGCGCAATCGCCCACGGCCAACATCACGATCGAGGCCGTGTCCCGCGCCGACATCCGCAAGCACCTGCCGCAAGCCGCCTGTTTCGTCGTGCCCAACGTCTCGAGCCTTCAGGAATACCGCCAGGCGCGGCGGTCCACCCGGGTGAACTGGTCGCGCCTGCAACGCCGCGATCGGTTGGCGATCTTCGTGCCCAACGACGTCTCGCCGCAAGAGGCGCGCGACTGCCTGCACGAGGAACTGGCCC
Organism: Thalassococcus arenae; assembly: GCF_019104745.1. Lineage (NCBI taxonomy): Bacteria > Pseudomonadati > Pseudomonadota > Alphaproteobacteria > Rhodobacterales > Roseobacteraceae > Thalassococcus > Thalassococcus arenae. The sequence continues at coordinate 285,910 of NZ_JAHRWL010000002.1, read as the reverse complement.
AGGCCATCGGCCCGCTGAACGATCTGTATCGCCTGCCCGACAGCGTCTTCAACGACGACAACGTTCACACGGTTCTGACCGGGTACGACATGCTGATCCTGCGCATCTACTACGATCCCGCTCTGCGCAGCGGCATGACCCGCACCGAAGTCGCGAACCGCCTGCCGGGTATCCTGTCTCGGGTCAATCCGGGCGGGGATCGCGTAGCGCCGCGCCGCCTGTCGCGCACGCCGCGGGTCTGGATCGATGCGATCCAGACAGCGCTTGGACCGGGCGCCCATCCCGCCGCCCGCAGGCAGGCCGCGACCGAAGCGTTGCAGGTTGCCACGTCGCTGGGCTGGGCCGATCACCGCCGCGGGTTCTCGCACTACGCCATGGGACGCATCCTGCAAGGATCGGATGCGCAGGCTGCCGAACAGCAATTCACCATGGCGCAACGGTTTTTCGACACCGACCCGCAGACCGCGCTGCACCGTGCCTATGTCGCGTCGCAACTGGGCGCCTACGCGATCAGCGACGGGCGCGCCGAAGACGCGCTGGCCATCATCAACCCGCATCTTCAGATCGCGGCGCGGCACGAAAACGCCGCCCTACTGGCGACGCTGATGCTGCTGCGGGCCGAGGCGCTGGACCTGTCCGGACGCGGCACCGAAGGTCGCGAGGTGCGTCTGGACAGCCTGGGCTGGGCACGGTACGGGTTCGGCTCGGATTGGGCGGTGCGGGCCAAGATGCGCGAAATCGGTGCGCTGAGCCCGCTGAAACGACAGGGTGCCTTATGATCGTTATCGCGGGGGCCATTCTGGGAGCCCTGATCGGCGGTTTCACCGCCAAGCGCCGCAAGGGCAACCGTCTGGACATCGCGCAATACGCCGCGGTGTACGCAATCGCGTTTTCCCTGATGGGGTTGATCGCGACGATCGTGATCGAGAAGTCCATCACCTGAATTCGCGCGCGCCCTCCGTTTTGGGGGGATGGCATGTCTGCTGGCCGACGCCGACATCGGCTGTGCCAATGACGCTGCGTGCCGGCAGGCCGCAGCACGGCAATTCGCAACGCGTTCGACGCCGTTCCCGCATGGTGCTTGTTTCGCCCGTTGCTGCGAAGCCAAAGCCGACATTGCCCACCGCAGCACCCTGCGCTACCACACCCTCATGTTCGTACCCTTCTTCGAAAACCTGCGCCGGGCCGGTGTGCCGGTCAGTCTGCGTGAATACCTGACCTTCCTTGAAGGGATGCGCGCGGGTCTTGCGACCTATGATGTCGAAGCGTTCTACTACCTCGCGCGTGCCGCGATGGTGAAGGATGAACGCCATCTCGACCGCTTCGACCGCGCCTTTGCCGCCAGCTTCAAAGGCCTCGACGAGATTCCTCTGGAAGCGGTGCTCGAAGCGTTGGACCTGCCCGAGGACTGGCTGCGCAAGATGGCCGAAAAGCATCTGAGCGACGCGGAAAAAGCCGAGATCGAGGCGCTTGGCGGCTTCGACAAGCTGATGGAAACGCTGCGCGAACGGCTGAAGGAACAGCAGGGCCGGCACCAGGGCGGCAACAAATGGATCGGCACCGCCGGCACCTCGCCCTTCGGCGCCTATGGCTACAACCCCGAAGGCGTGCGCATCGGCCAGCACGAAAGCCGCCACCGCCGCGCGGTCAAGGTCTGGGACAAGCGCGAATTCCGCGAATACGACGATTCGGTCGAACTGGGCACCCGCAACATCAAGGTGGCACTGAAACGGCTCCGCCAATGGGCCCGCGACGGCGCGCATGACGAACTGGATCTCGACGGCACGATCCGCGCCACGGCCGAACACGGCTATCTGGATGTGCAAACCCGGCCCGAACGGCGCAACGCGGTCAAGGTGCTGCTGTTTCTGGACGTGGGCGGGTCGATGGACGACCACATCAAGGTGGTCGAAGAGCTGTTCAGCGCCGCACGCGCCGAGTTCAAGCATCTCGAACACTACTACTTTCACAATTGCCTGTACGAAGGTGTCTGGCGCGACAACCGGCGCCGCTGGGACCAGCAGACCGCGACCTGGGACGTGCTGAACACCTACGGGTCGGACTACAAGTGCATCTTCGTCGGCGATGCGTCGATGTCGCCTTACGAGGTCGCTTATCCCGGCGGCGCCAACGAACACTGGAACGCCGAGGCGGGCCAGGTCTGGCTGCAGCGCGCGCGCGATCAATGGCCCGATCACCTGTGGATCAACCCGGTACCGGAACGGGTCTGGGAGTACACCCATTCCATCGGCATGATCCGCGAGATCTTCGACAACCGCATGGTGCCGATGACGCTGGACGGGATCGACCGCGGGATGCGCCTGCTGGGCCGCTGACGCCCCGAACGCGAAGGGGCGGACCGAAGCCCGCCCCGCCCCGTCAGTCGAGCAATACTCGTGGCAGCCACAGCGCGATGTCGGGGAAGGTGATGACCATCGCCAACCCGATCAGTTGCAACAGCACAAACGGGATGATGCCGCGATAGATTTCCTGGATCTTCACCTCTTTCGGCGCGACGGCCTTCATGTAGAACAGCGCGAAACCGAAGGGCGGCGTCAGGAACGAGGTCTGCAGGTTCACCGCCAGCAGGATCGCGAACCAGTACGTCACCTCGAACTTGGCGACGTGGTCACCGAAATCCAGTTGCGCGATGATCGGCGCGAAGACCGGCAGAACGATCAGCGTGATCTCGATCCAGTCGAAGAAGAAGCCAAGAAGAAAGACCAGGGCGAGGATGAAGAACAACAGCCCCCACGGACCGAACCCCATGGCCTCGACCAGGTCGATCACCAGATCGTCGCCGCCAAGTGCGCGGAAGATGTAGGAAAACAGCGTCGCCCCGATGAATATGCCGAAGATCATCCCGTTGGTCATGGCGGTCGACTTCATCACCTCGCCCACCACCTTGAGGTAGTGCCGCATCTCGGCGAAAAAGCCGCCGCCGACCGGATGGTCGTCGAAATCCTGCCCGCCCGGCGTTTCGAGGATGAACGGCTTCACCCCCAGCGACGGCAACAGGACCAGGTTGAACAGACCCAACAGGATCGCGCCCATCGCGCCGACGCCCGCCGCCTCGGTCGGGGTGGCCAGGCCACCGAGGATCGAACCCAGGACCAGGCCGATCAGGATCACCGGCGGCAGGAAGCTGCGCAGCACCATGAAGAAAACCTCGACCCCGCCGGTCGGGCCGATATCGGCATCCAGCTTCGGCGCGAGCCTGGGATTGATCGAACAACGAATGACGATATAGGCGATGTAGAGACCGGCCAGCATCAGCCCGGGAAAGACGGCCGCGACAAACAGGTTGCCCACCGAACGCGACAGCAGGTCGGCCATGATGACCAGCATGATCGACGGCGGGATCAGGATGCCCAGCGTGCCGGATGCGGCGATGGTGCCGGTTGCCAGCTCGTGGCTGTAGTTGCGCTCGATCATCACCGGCAGCGCCAGCAGCGACATCATGATGACGGACGCGCCGATGATGCCGGTCGTCGCCGCGAGGATCGTGCCCATCAGGGTCACGGCCAGGGCCAGACCACCCGGAACCCGGCGCAGCAGCACCTGCAGGCAGTTCAGCAGGTCGCGCGCGATTCCGGATCGTTCCAGCATCGTACCCATGAAGATGAACATCGGGATCGCGGTCAGGATCAGGTTTTCCATGATCCCGCCGAAAATCCGGCTGGGCAACAGGCGGAACTGGATGAACATGAACTCGCCCGCCAGCATCCCGATGCCGCCGAAGGCCAGGCCCACACCACCCAGCACGAAGGCCACGGGAAAGCCGGTGAACAGCAGGATGCCCAACGCCAGGAACATGAAAAGGGGAAGCATCTCGGCCATCAGTGCGCGCTCCCCATCATTTCCTTGCGCATGTCCTCGGGCAATTGTCCGCGAATGCCCGCGATGGACTTGATCAGCTGCGAAATGCCCGCAAACAGCAGCAGGACGAACAGCATCACAAGGCCGGCCTTCAGAATCCACAGGTTAGAAAGGCCGGTTTGCGATTTGGATATCTCGCCCGACAGGAAGGACTGCTTGGCATAGGGATATGACAGCCAGATGCCCAGGGCGGAATACGGGATCAGCGCGACGGTCAGCCCGATCGCCTCGATCCAGTACTTGGACTTTTCGCTCAGCCCTTCGCGCACCAGGTCGATGCGGACATGGGCATTGCGCGTGTAGGCATAGGCGAGACAGAAAATGATCAGCGCCGAGTGCAACCAGTACTCGGCCTCCTGGATCATGGTCGAGTTGATGCCCTCGGGTTTCGGCACGCCGAAATACCGGGTGATCACGTCGTAGCAGACAAGAAAGACGAGCATCAGCCCGAACCATCCGCCCAGACCCGAACAAATCGCCAGGATGCGGTCCAGCATCCGGCTGAGGCCTAACAAGCCCTGCATGTTTCCTCCCCCGTCTCGATCGGGAGCCTAGCCGGCCCCCTTGTTGTCCCGGGTCCGGCAGCGTGAAGCCGCCGGACCCGTCGCTGCGGCCTGCGCCGTCAGATCACTTGAGATAGCCCAGGTCGTTCCACTTGGCGTATTCGGCGCGGAAGGTCTGCATGCTCTCCCAGACGTTCTTGAAATCGGGATTGGCGGCGACCTCTTCGGCCACGACTTCGTCCCAGGCGCCCTTGAAGGTGGCCAGCATCTCGTCCGACCATTTGTGGATGGTCACGCCCTGCGCTTCCATCTCGGCCAGCGCCTTGCCCTGGATCGCCTCGCCTTCGGCCAGCTGCGTGGCGGCGTTTGCGCGGCAGGCGGTGACGATCATCGCACGCTGGCGATCATCCATGCCGTCCCACTTGGCTTTCGAGATCAGCAGCTCCTGGATCGTGGACTGCTGGTGCCAGCCGGGGAAGTAGTAGTGCTTGGCGATGTTGTAGAAGCCAAGGTTCTGGTCGATGGCCGGCATCGAGAACTCGGTCGCGTCGATTGTGCCGCGTTCCAGCGCCGGATAGATGTCGCCGCCGGCCAGCAGCTGGGTGTCGACACCCAGCTTCTGCATGACCTTGGCGCCCAGCCCGAAGAACCGCATCTTGAGACCCTGAAGGTCTTCGGGCGAATTGATTTCCTTGCGGAACCAGCCCGAGGCCTCGGGCGCGATGACACCACAGACCAGCGACTGGATGCCGTCGCGGTTGTAGATCTCGTTCATCATGTCTTCGCCACCGGCATACCAATGCCAGGCAAGGTATTCGCCGGCCGACGGGCCAAAGGGTACGGCTGCGAACAGGTTGTAGGCGCTGTTCTTGGCACCCCAGTAACCGGGCACCGACCAGCCGGCGTCGATCGAACCGTTGGATACGTTGTCGTAGATCTCCAGCGGCGGCACCAGTGCGCCGGGCTCGAAGAACTTGACTTCGATATCGCCACCCGAAATCAGGTTCAGCGTGTCTTGAAGTTTCACACCGGCCTGGCCCAGCTGGATCAGCGATCCGGGGAAGGTCGACGGCATGTTCAGCGTGACCTTGTCCGCCGACGCCGAGCCGGCGGCGATGGTTGCCGCGACTGCGGCTGCGATGAGTTTTTTCATGATCTCCTCCCTTGGGACCGTTTTGTTATCGTCCCTTCTCGTGACGATAATGGTTAGAAGTATTTACCAAAAATGGCACCTATTTATTGTTTTCTGCTCCCCCTTGTCTCCAAGCGTATGTTTTCACTTGCTTTTCCACGACCAGTGGCGCGACGGCGGCGTCGAAGCGCTTGAAGTGGTCGCTGGCCAGATGCGCCGCGAACGCGTCAGAATCGGTGTACAACTCGTACAGGAACACCTCGTCCCCCGGTCCGCCGCAGATGTCGAACTGCAGGCAGCCCGGTTCGGTCGCCAGCGAAACATCGGCCTGCTGCCGCATCGGCGGCAGGAACTCGGCCATCCGCCCCTTTGCGATCACGAAGGTGACGCACACGGCGAATATCGGTTGGTCGCTCTGGCTCATGCCGCCGCTCTCAGATCGACCCGCCGGGCGTCCCGCGCCGAGCGATAGGCGGCGTCGCAGGCGCGCATGACATGCAGGTAGTCCCCGGCAAGGTTTTCCGGCCGTGCGTTCTGGCGGATCGCGGCGACCACATGGGCGATCAACGCGGCCACGCAGCCGCCACCGAACGCGTCGCGGTCGACGGGATCGTTGATCGGCACCCTGTCGAACCTGTCCGACCCGAAGGCACGGAATGACAGCCGGCCATCGCCGTCCAGCCGCAGGACACCCGCTTCGCCTTCCAGCGTGAATTCGCCCATCGTGTGGCGGGGATCGGCCGCGACATGGTCGGCCAACCGGTTGCCGTCAAAGACCGAACGCGCACCACCGGCATGGGTCAGGATCATCAGCCCGTCATCTTCACCGGCGATCACCGGGTTCAGCCGGCGCAGGTCGGTATAGACGGTTTCGATATCGCCCAGAAGCCAGCGGAACAGATCGATGAAATGCACCGCGGTTTCGTGGATCAGCAGCCGCTCCATCTTCTGAAAGGCGGGCTGACGGTCGAGATAGGCGCGCGGTCCGCGGCCGTCGCCGGGGCGCAGCGCGAAATGCGCCTGCCAGACGCGCCCCATCTTGCCGCCATCAAGAAACGCCTTGACCGCGCGATACCAGGGCTGAAAGCGGAAATTCTCGTGGATAACGATCTGTGTGCCCGCCGCCGCGGCCGCGTCGATCACCGCGCCGGCCTCGGCCAGCGAGGTGCAGAACGGTTTCTGGCAGATGACCGTGCGCCTCGGCGCCAGAACCTGTCCGATCAGCGCGGCATGGGCAGACGGGGGCGCGACGATGTCGACCACGTCGGGCTTGTGCTCGGCCACGAGTGCGGCCAGATCGGTCGCCCCGGCCACACCCCGCGACGCGGCCACGCTGGCTGCACGCTCGGCATCCAGATCGCACACCGCGACCAGGTCGGCCCCGTCCTGCCGCTGCCACGCATCCAGGTGAAACCGGCTGAAATACCCAAGACCAACCGTGATGACACGCAAACCGGCCATGCTCAGCACTCCACCGGAAAGCGTTCTGCCAGCTCTGCCACCTGTGCGGCAGTCAGTGGCCGGGTCTGGTAACCCTGCAGCATCAGGAACAGCCTGGCGGTCTCCTCCAGTTCTTCGGTGGCATAGACCGCGTCACGCAGGCTCTTGCCGGCGACGACCGGCCCGTGATTGGCCAGCAGAACAGCGTGGTGGTCCGACGCCATCTCGCGCACTGCTTTTGCGAGGTCGACATCACCCGGCGGATAATACGGCACCAGCGGCAAGGTTCCGACGCGCATCGCGTAATAGGCGGTCAGCGGCGGCAGAACGTTGGCGTGGTCGATCCCGCACAGGCAGCTGACCGCGACCGAATGGGTGGAATGCAGATGCACGATCGCGCCGGCCCGCGGACGGCAGTCGTACATGGCGTTGTGCAGGAACGCCTCTTTCGTGGGCTTGTCACCGGAAACGTGGTTGCCCCGCGCATCCAGCTTCGAGATCGCCGCTGGATCGAGATCGCCCATCGACGACCCGGTCGGCGTCATCAGCCAGCCATCCTCCAGCCGCACCGAGATATTGCCCGTCGACCCGAATGTCAGGCCGCGGTCGAACAGCGACTTGGCCAATCGCGCGATGTCGTCTCTCAGCCGCGTTTCGCTCATGGCAACACCTCGAACGCTTTCACGAAGAAATCCGGGCTGCCGAAATTGCCCGATTTGAGCGCCAGCGCCACCGGTGCGTCCAGCGCCTGGCACCAGGGCACGCCGGGGTCGATTTCGGAACAGATGCGCAACGCCCGCACGCCCAACCCGTTCAGAACCGCGCCCGAGGTTTCACCCCCCGCCACGACCAGCCGTGTGCGGCCTGCCGCGACGAGCCCATTGGCGATTTCGGCTATGGTGTCTTCGACCATCGCGCCTGCCCTGTCGCGCCCGTATTTCGCCTGCATCGCCGCAACTTCGTCGGGGTCGGACGAGGCATAGATCAGCGGGATCGCATCGGTCGCGGCGGCAAAGGCCAATGCTTCTGCAACCACATCCGCGCCTGCCGCGATGCGGTCGACATCCAGCTTCAACACCGGCCAGCTATCCCGGACACGGGCGATCTGGCCCCGCGTCGCGGCCGAGCAGCTGCCCGCCAGAACCGCCGCACCGCCGGTCACGTCGGGCCAGTGCGCCGTGCCTTCGGCCGGCGCGTGGATGCCGAAATTCGCGGGCAGCCCCTTGGCCACCCCCGATCCGCCGGTGACCAGCGCCATGTCTGCCGCCGCCCGCCCGATGGCGCGCAGATCGGCTTCGCAGACCGCATCCACCACCGCGTACCGCCGCCCTTCGGCCACCAGCGCCCGTGCCGCGTCGGCAATCGCCTGCGGCCCTTCCATGACCACGGGCAAGGCGATCAGCCCCACGTCATGCGCCGATTGCGCCGACATCAGCCGCACCAGATCGCTATCGCGCATCGGGGTCAGCGGGTGATCCTTCATCGGGCTTTCGGACAGCAGCCGGTCGCCCACGAAAAGATGGCCCATATAGACCGACCGCTTGTTCACCGGGAAGGCCGGGCAGACAAAGGCCATCCCGACCCCCAACGCGTCGCCGAGCGCATCGGCCACGGGCCCGATATTGCCTTGCGCCGTGCTGTCGAAGGTCGAGCAATACTTGAAGAATATCTGCCGCGCGCCCAGCCCGCGCAGCCAATCGCAAGCCGCCAGCGATTGGCTGACGGCATCCGCGGGCGCGATGGTGCGCGATTTCAGTGCCACCACCACCGCATCCGCCCCCGCGACGACACCGGCATCCTCGGGCACCCCCAGCACCTGCACGACGCGCATGCCTTCGTTCACCAGCGTGACCGCGATATCCGTGGCCCCGGTATAGTCGTCGGCGATGATGCCCAGCATCAGGCTCATGGCTTACCCCCCTGCACGCGTGCCGTGACTTCTGTCGTCACGGCCCTGGTTCCCATGTCGCCGCCGAACTCCATCGGACGCAAGGCGTTGGCCTCGAACCCCGCCTGCACGGCGTCTTCGATCAGCTGCGCGGCATCGTCATAGCCTGCGACGCCCAGCCGTTCGGACAGGTAATCCAGCATCATCGCACCAGACAGAATTGCCGCCAGCGGATTGGCCTTGTCCTGCCCCATGATGTCGGGCGCACTGCCATGGGCAGGCTGGAAAAGTGCGTGGGCATCGCCGTATTCGCCGCAGGCCGCCATGCCCATCCCGCCGACCAGACCGCCGGCAAGATCGGACAGGATGTCGCCGAACATGTTTTCCATGACCAGGATATCGAAATCCCAGGGTTGGCGCACCAGGTCCAGCGCCTGCGCGTCGACATAGTTGTAGCCCGTTGCAATCGCGGGAAATTCGGCCTTTACCTCGTCAAAGATCCGGCGGAAGAACGCCATCGAGGCAAAGACGTTGGCCTTGTCGACGCAGGTCACGCGACCGCCCTTGCCGCGCGCCAGTCGCCTTTCGGCCAGCCGGAACCCGAAGCGGTGCAGCCGTTCGGTGACCGACCGGCTGATGCGCAGTGTATCGCGTACCTCGGTATCGGAAATCTGCGACCGGCCATGAACCGCCGCCGAATAGAACAGCCCCTCGGTGGATTCCCGCAAGATCACCAGATCGATGCCGGCTGCGCGCGCATCGGCCAACCGCTGCGGCGCGTTGGGATAGGCCTTGACCGGGCGCACACCGGCGTAGAGCTCGAACCGGTCGCGCAAGCGCAGATGCGGGCTGATTTCGGTGCCGTCGGCATGGCGCACCGATGGCAGACCGATCGCGCCCAGGAATATCGCATCCGCCTGCCCCGCCGCCTCTTCACCGCCGAGCTGGATATCTTGCCCGGTCTCGCGGAAATACGCGGCCCCCGCATCGATCTTGCGTGTTTCCAGCGCCGGCAAACCGCACCGTTGCAGCGCCGCGCCGACCACGGCCATTGTCGCCTCGGTCACGTCGACACCGATGCCGTCGCCTGGAACGAGTGTGATCTGGGCGGCTCGGGTCATAGCGGCGGCAATCCGTAGGTTTCGAGGATGTTGAGCAGTTCCCGCGCTGCGCGCTGGCGATGCGCGGTGAACACGGTCCGCGCGCCCTCGGCATCGCCGTTGCGCAGACAGGTCAGGATCTCGCGGTGCTCGGCGGTGGATTGGTGCGGCAAGGCGCGCATTTTCAACGTCACCATGCGCGCCCGATGCGCCTGATCGTAGAGCGATGCCGCGATCGCCGACAGCCGGGCATTGCCGTGCAGGTCCAGCAGCGCACGATGGAACCGGTCGTCGGCTTCGGCCCAGGCGCGCAGGTCTTCGGCGCTCAACGCGGCCTCCATGTCGCAGGTGGCGGTCTCGAGCGGGGCAAGATCGGCGGCCGAAGGGCTGCGCGCGGCCAGAACAGCCGCCGCGTGCGGCTCGAGCGCCGTCAGGATCTCGTAAATCTCGCGCATGTCATCGGCCACAACCGGCAAAACCCGCGCGCCCCGGCGCGGCACCAGTTCGACCAGCCCCTCGGCCTGCAACCGGATCAGCGCCTCGCGGACCGGCGTGCGGCTCATCCCCAGGCGCTGTGCGATATCGGGTTCCGGCGCCTGGAACCCGGCGGGCATCCGGTTGTTCAGGATTTCGTCCTTGAGCCTGACATAGGCATCGCTGACCCGCGACGACCGCGCCGATAGATCGACCGTATCCGACTGGCTGTCCGACATCGTTCCCCCTGCTGAGCACAACGCTAGGGCAGTCACAAATCCGCTGTCAAATTCTTTTATGAGTTTTTTAATGCATACATTAATTCAGTCCGTTTCCGACCCCTTCCGTCGCACAGAGGCGATGACAAGTCCCGCACCGATGGTCTACCGGTGGGGCAGACAAGGGAGAGCGCCATGCAGTTCGGCCTGACCGGAGAACAGGAGTTGATCGTCTCGACGGTGCGAGACTTCGTCGAGAACGAAATCTACCCGCACGAGGACATGGTCGAACGGACAGGCGCGGTGCCACGCGAACTGGGCGAAGAGATCAAGCGCAAATGCATCGAGCTGGGCTTTTATGCCTGCAATTTCCCCGAGGATGTCGGCGGCGCGGGGCTGAGCCACCTGGATTTCACGCTGGTTGAACGCGAATTGGGGCGCGGGTCGATGGCGCTTACGCATTTCTTCGGCCGCCCGCAGAACATCCTGATGGCCTGCCAAGGGGAACAGCGCGACCGCTACCTTTTTCCCGCGGTGCGCGGCGAACGCATGGACGCGCTGGCGATGACCGAACCGGGTGCCGGATCGGATGTGCGCAGCATGGCCTGCAGCGCTGTACGCGACGGCGGCGACTGGGTGCTGAATGGTACAAAGCACTTCATCTCCGGCGCGGAACACGCTGATTTCGTTATCGTTTTCGTGGCCACCGGTATCGACGAAACGACCCGCGGCCCGAAAAAGCGCATCACCTGTTTCCTGGTCGACCGGGGCACGCCGGGCTTCACCATCCGCGACGGGTATCGTTCGGTCAGCCATCGCGGCTACAAGAATTGCATCCTGGAATTCGACGATTGCCGCCTGCCCGACGCGCAGGTCCTGGGCGCCGTCGATGGCGGGTTCGACGTCATGAACGACTGGCTCTATGCCACCCGCCTGACCGTCGCGGCCTTCAGCGTCGGGCGGGCGCGGCGCTGTTTCGACATGGCGGTGGACTATGCAGCGCAACGCAAGCAGTTCGGCCAGCCCATCGCGAAATTCCAGGGCGTGAGTTTTCAGGTCGCCGACATGATAACCGAAATCGATGCAGCCGACTGGCTGACGCTGGCCGGTGCCTGGCGGCTGGACCAGGGCCTGCCCGCCAACCGCGAGATCGCGTCGGCCAAGCTGTATGCGACCGAGATGCTGGCCCGCGTGACCGACACCACCCTTCAGATCTTCGGCGGGATGGGGCTGATGGACGATTTTCCCATCGAACGGTTCTGGCGCGACGCGCGGGTCGAACGCATCTGGGACGGCACCAGCGAAATCCAGCGCCACATCATCGGGCGCGAATTGTTCCGGCCGCTGGGCGCCTGAGATGTCGCTCGAACGGCTCTTGCGGCCGCGTTCGGTCGCGGTGATCGGCGGCGGCACCTGGTGCGCCAACGTGATCGAACAGTTGCACAAGATCGGTTTCGACGGCCCCGTCTGGCCGGTGCATCCGACGCGCCAACAGGTCGGCGGCCTGCCCGCCTTCACCGCCATCGCCGACCTGCCCGGCGCACCCGACGCCAGTTTCATCGGCGTGAACCGCGCAACCACCATCGAGGTTCTGCGCGCCCTGTCGGCGCGCGGCGCCGGCGGCGCGGTGTGTTTCGCATCGGGCTATCGCGAAAGTGCAGCCGAAACCGGCGATGGCGGCGCCTTGCAACAGGCTTTGCTGCAAGCCGCCGGCGACATGGCGATCCTCGGGCCCAATTGCTATGGCTTTGTCAATGCGCTGGATCGCGCCGCGCTTTGGCCCGACCAGCATGGCTGTGTGCCCGTGGAACGCGGCGTCGCGCTGATCACGCAATCGTCCAACATCGCCATCAATCTGACGATGCAGCGCCGGTCGGTGCCGCTGGCCTACGTGGTGACGGCGGGCAACCAGGCGCAGACCGATCTGGCGCGGATCGGCAGAACGCTGCTGGCCGATGACCGGGTCACCGCGCTTGGCCTGCATATCGAGGGCATCGCCGACCTGCCCGCGTTCGAGGCATTGGCCGGCGAAGCCCGCGCCCGCGGCAAGCGCATCGTGGCGCTCAAGATCGGAGCGTCGCAGGCCGCGCAGGCGGCCACGGTGTCGCACACCGCCTCGCTGGCGGGATCGGATGCGGGCGCGCGCGCGCTGTTCGACCGTCTGGGCGTCGCGCGGGTCGATACGCTGGCTGCGCTGCTGGAAACGCTCAAACTGCTGCATGTCGCCGGGCCGCTGGCGTCGCGGCGCATTGCGTCCCTGTCCTGTTCCGGCGGCGAAGCCAGCCTGATGGCCGACAGCCTCCTGGGTTGCGACCTGGAGTTTCCGCCGCTGAACGAGACGCAGAGACAGTCCCTGCGCGCCGCGCTTGGACCCAAGGTCGCGCTGGCCAATCCATTGGATTATCACACTTATATCTGGGGCGACCGGGCGGCGATGACCGCCTGCTATGCGGCGATGCTGGACCCGGCGCTGGCGCTTGGCGTGATCGTGGTCGACTTTCCCCGCGCCGACCGCTGCGATCCATCGGCCTGGGACGTGGTGATCGATGCCGCAGCAGACGCGCAACGGCAATGCGGGGTGCCGGTGGCGCTGTTGGCCAGCCTGCCCGAAACCATGCCCGAAGACATCGCCGGTCGGATCATGGCGGCCGGGCTGATCCCGCTTTGCGGTCTGACCGAAGGTCTGGCCGCGATCGAGGCGGCCGCGTGGCTGGGCCGCGACTGGACCACCCCCGCCCCTGTCCTGCCTTCCGGTCCGCTTGAGGCGACGCGGTTGCTGACCGAGGCCGAAGCCAAGGCGGCCTTGGCGGATTACGGACTAGCCGTCCCCCGGGGCGGTGCGGCGCACAGCCCCGAGGCGGCCCGAGCCCTGGCCGCCGCAATCGGCGCCCCCGTGGCGCTCAAGGGTCAGGGCGCCGCCCACAAGACCGAGGCCGGCCTGGTCGCGCTGAACCTCGCGACGCCCGACGCCGTGGCGGCCGCGGCCCAATCCATGCCTGCCCAGGCATTTCTTGTCGAGGAGATGATCCCCGGCCCAGCCGTCGAATTGATCGTCGGCATCCTGCGCGACCCGGCGCATGGCTTTGTCCTGACACTGGGTGCTGGCGGCACGCTGACCGAATTGCTGGGCGACAGCGCTTCGCTGCTCTTGCCTGCGACCGGGGCCGAGATCGCCGCCGCCCTGGACCGGTTGCGCATCGCCCCGCTGCTGGCCGGCTGGCGCGGCGCCCCACCCACCGACCGCGCCGCGATCCTGCACGCGGTGACGGCGGCGCAGGCCTATGCGCTGGACCATGCCGCCGATCTGGTGGAACTTGAGGTCAATCCGCTGCTTTGCACGCCCGACCGGGCGGTCGCAGTGGATGCCCTGATCCGACTGGGAGACCCGGAATGAGCGACAGCCCGATCCGCACCGAACGCCGCGGCCATGTGCTCGAGGTCACGCTGGACCGGCCCAAGGCCAACGCCATCGACCTGGCCACCTCGCGCCTGATGGGCGAGGTGTTCACCGATTTCCGCGACGACCCGGACCTGCGCGTGGCGCTGCTGACCGGCGCGGGAGAGAAATTCTTCTGCCCCGGCTGGGATCTGAAAGCCGCAGCGGACGGCGACGCGGTCGACGGCGATTACGGCAAGGGCGGTTTTGGCGGCCTGCAGGAATTGCGCGGGCTGAACAAGCCGGTTGTCGCCGCGGTGAACGGCATCTGTTGCGGCGGCGGGCTGGAACTGGCGCTTTCGGCCGACATCATCCTGGCCGCCGACCACGCGAGCTTTGCGCTGCCCGAGATCCGGTCGGGCACGGTGGCCGATGCCGCCAGCGTCAAGCTGCCCAAGCGCATCCCCTATCACATCGCGATGGAGATGCTGCTGACCGGGCGCTGGATCGACGCAGAGGAAGCCGCGCGTTGGGGGCTCATCAATCGCGTGGTGCCGGCGACGGACCTGATGGCGCAGGCACGCGAGATGGCCGATCTGCTCGCCGCCGGCCCGCCGCTGGTCTATGCCGCGATCAAGGAAATCGTGCGCGAGGCGGAAGACATGAAATTCCAGGACGCGATGAACCGGATTACCAAAAGCCAATTCGAGACGGTCGAGCAGCTCTATCGGTCCGAGGATCAACTGGAAGGCGCGCGGGCATTCGCGGAAAAGCGCGATCCGGTCTGGAAGGGGCGGTAGAGCAATTCCAGGGGCGCAAGCCGCGCATCATCGGGCCGCGGTGCGGCGATCCGACGGAGGTGGCTTGGCGGTTTATCGTGACGCTCCGCACGCCGATTGAACGACGCGCCCAGCCTCGCCAAATCGCCGTGCCGGGGGGCGGCTCGTCGATGCGCGGCGCCCTGCGGGCTTGTTTCCGCGCCTGGCGCTCAAAACCGCCGCGGCACCAGCCCCTGCTGGAACCACGTTACCGCCGAGTAGATCGAGAACACCGGCAGCCCCGTCGCTGCCCGGATGTCGCCCGCGTAAGGCACCATGTTGGTGCATTCCAGAACGATGGCGCCGACCTCCGGGTGCGATTCGATCAGCGCCCTGGCGGCGTCGATGTTGTCCTGCCGCGCCAATTCCACATCCAACGTCAGTTCGTCGCCCAGGATCGCCCGGGTGAATTCGCGCCCGCCTTCGGTGGTGCCGATGGGCGTACCTTCGGGCACCTGCGCGCGGGCGAGGTGCTCGGCCGTCAGCGCGCTGGCCGAGATCGTCAGCACGCCTGCCACCTTGCCGGGCGGCAACAGCCGGTTCACCAGCGCCACCTGCATCAAAGACGAGGTCATCACGGGCACCTCCAGCGCGGCCGACAATTCGGGCTGGAACAGCGACAGGAACCCGCAATTGGTGGTGATCCCGTCCGCACCGTCGGCCACCAGCGCGCGCCCGGCTTCGATGAACGCATCCAGCAGCCCCGGCGCGCCCTGCCGCACCACGCGATCGGGCGAGGCGCCGCGCACCACCCGGTAATGAACGGGAAAAGGCCAGCTCAGCGCGTTGCCCATGTCGCCGGGAATCCGGGGAAACCGCGCCTGCAGCATCAGGATGCCGACGCCCGCGCCATAGACCGCCTTGCCACCGGTGACCTTCATCGCCGTTCTCCGCAATTGACAGCCCAGCATCGGCACAACCAAGCTGCGGCACAAGGGGGAGCGGATGACGGACACCAACCAACTGACCGGCGCCGAGGCGATGGTGCGCATGTTGCAAGCCTACGGTGTGCGGCACATGTTCGGATTGTGCGGCGACACCACGCTGCCGTTCTATGACGCGCTGGCACGACTCGATCACGGCATCACGCATATCCTGACGCGCGACGAACGCCACGCCGCCTACATGGCCGATGGCTATGCCCGCGTGACCGGACGGCCGGGCGTCTGTGAAGGTCCGTCGGGCGGCGGGGCGACATACATCCTGCCGGGGCTGGTCGAGGCCAACGAAAGCTCGATTCCCGTTCTGGCCATTACCACCGACGTCGCCACCACGTCGCGCGGGCGGTACCCGCTGACGGAACTGGATCAGCCTGCACTGTTCGCCCCGGTGACCAAGTGGTGCACCGCGCTGGACAGTGCCGCGCGTCTGCCCGCGGCGGTGCGGCAGGCCTTTCGCGCCATGACCACCGGCAGGCCCGGCGCGGTGCACCTCGCCCTGCCCTTCGACACCCAGAAAGCACCGGTCGACCCCGGCGAGGTCTGGGCCGATGCCCGGCACAAGACCTATCCGGCCGACCGTGCGGCGCCCGACAGCGACGCCATCCAGGCTGCCGCCGACCGGCTTGCGCGGGCGGAAAACGCGGTGATCGTCTGCGGCGGCGGGCCGGTCATCGCAGGCGCCTTTGCCGAATTGGCGGCGCTGGCCGAGTTGCTGGACATCCCCGTGGCGACCACCGTGTCGGGCCAGGGCGCCATTGCCGAAACGCATCCGCTGGCCGTGGGTGTCATCGGCTCGAATGGCGGAGTGCCGGCGACCCGCGCCGTCCTGGATGGCGCCGACCTCGTCGTCTTTGTCGGCTGCCGTGCCGGGTCGGTCACCACGGAACGCTGGCGCTCGCCCCCGCCGGGCACGCCGATCATCCATATCGATGCCGACCCGATGGTGCCGGGCGCCAATTACGACACCGAAATCGCGATCTGCGCCGATGCGAAACTGGCTCTGAGCGCGCTGGTCGATACGATGCGCCACCTCAAAACCCAGCCTCAGAACGGCGCCACCCGTGCCCGCAAGGCCTGGATCGACAAACATGCCGGTTTTGCCCCGCTGGCCGCCAGCACCGATCGCCCCATCCGCCCCGAACGGGTGATCCGCGCCTTGCAGGACCTGCTGGATGACGATGCCACCCTCGTCGCCGATCCCGGCACGCCCTGCCCCTATGTCTCGGCGCATTACCGCTGGCCGCGGGCGGGACGCCACTTCATCACCAACCGCGCGCATGGCGCCCTGGGCTATGCGCTGGCTGCCGCGATGGGCGCCCATGTCGGCCGTCCGGGCGTGAAAACCGTGGCGCTGATGGGCGACGGGTCGTTCAACTTCTGCTGCGGCGAACTTGAGACACTGGTACGCTATAACATGCCGATCACCATGATCGTCTTTTCCAACGCCACGTTCGGCTGGATCAAGGCCGGGCAGAATGCCGGGTTCGGACAGCGCTTTTACAATGTCGATTTCGGCCGCACCGATCACGCTGCGGTGGCGCAGGCCTTTGGCGTCCGGTCCTGGCGCGTCGAAGATCCCGGCGCGCTGACCGGCACTCTGAAATCGGCTCTGGCCCATGATGGCCCCAGCCTGGTCGACGTCATCGCGCAACCCCTGCACGAGGCCGCCGCGCCGGTGTCGGAATGGATCGCGTGAATGGCGGCGTCATCACCGGCTACGACGTCTGGCACCTGGCCCTGCCGGTGACCGCACGCCGCGACCACGGCATCGGTTCGGTCGCGGGAACGGTCGAGGTGATCGTTCTGCGCCTGACTGCGGAAAACGGCGCCGAGGGGTGGGGCGAGGCCAGCCCCTGGGTGGTCTTCACCGGTTCGCCCGAGGCCAGTTTCGCCGCGCTCGACCGCTACATGCGGCCGCATGTGCTGGGCCGCGACGTGGCGGATCGCGCGGCGATCCTGGCCGACGCGTCCCGCGCGGTGGTGCATTGCACCGAAGCCAAGGCGGCGCTGGACAGCGCGTTGCACGACCTGGCCGGGCAGATCGCAGGACAGCCGGTTTGGGCTTTGCTGGGCGGCGACGCGCCCGCACCGATTCCGCTGTCCTGTTCCATCGCCAACCCGGACTTCGAGGCCGACAAGGCGCTGTTGCGGCGGCTGTCCGAAGACGGCGTGCGGATAGTCAAGCTCAAGGCCGGTTTCGCCGGGCCGGACTTCGACGTGATGCGCTGCGCCCATATCCGCGACCGCCATCCCGAGATGGCCCTGCGCATCGACTACAACCAGGGTCTGACGCGCGAGGCGGCGCTGGTCGAGGTGCCCGCCATCGCGGCCTTTGCCCCCGATTTCATCGAACAGCCCGTCGCGGCAGGCGACTGGGACACGATGCGCGATCTGCGCGACCGGCTGGATATCCCCCTGCTGGCCGATGAATCCGTCTTCGGCCCCGAGGACATGGCGCGCGCCATCCGCGAGGGTCTTTGCGACGGCGTGTCGGTCAAGATCATGAAGACCGGCGGGTTGAGGCGCGCGCAAAAGGTGGCGCGCATGGCCGCCGATGCCGGGCTGCTGGCCTATGGCGGCGACATGTTCGAAACCGGGCTTGCGCATCTGGCCGGCGCCCACATGATCGCCGCCACTCCGCAGATCACGTTGGGATGCGAATTCTACCAGGCGCGCTACTACCTGGCCGAAGACCTGCTGGCCGCGCCCTTTCCCTGCGAGGGCGGGCAGGTCTCATTGGGGAATGGGCCTGGGCTGGGTATCGCACCGGACATGGACAAGATCGCCCGTTATGCGCTTGATGGCCCCGGAGGGACGACATGACCACCAACGCCAAACACGTGGCCGTCATCGGTGCCGGGATCGTCGGCGTGTCGACGGCGATCTGGGCGCTGCGCGACGGGCACACAGTCACCTTGATCGACCGCAAGGGCCCCGGCGAAGGCACCAGCCACGGCAATGGCGGCGTGCTGGCCAGCGCCGCGGTTGTGCCTGTCACCGTGCCCGGGCTGTGGCGCAAGGCGCCGCGGATGCTGCTGGACCCGAACCAGCCGCTGTTCCTGAAATGGCGCTACCTGCCCCGGCTGATGCCCTGGCTGCTGCGCTACCTGTCCCACGCCAACACCGCCGCGGTCGAGGCGCGCGCCGCCGCGATGGCGCCGATCATCGGCGACAGCCTGGCCGACCACCAGGCGCTGGCCGCCGGCACCGGCGCCGAGAAATGGATCGTGCCGGGCGATTACGTCTACGTCTACAACGACCGCGCGCATTACGAGGGCGATGCTTTCGGCTGGGACATTCGCCACCGTCACGGCTTTGACTGGCAGGTGATCGAGGGCGACGCCCTACGCGCCTACGATCCGGCCCTGTCGCCCGCCTACAATTGCGCGGCGGTGCTGCCCGACCATGGCCGGATCACCGACCCGGGCCGCTACGTCAAGGATCTCGCCGCCCATGCCGAACGCCGTGGCGCCCGCATCGTGACCGGAGAAGTCACGGATTTCGTACGCGAAAACGGCCGGTTGACCGGATTGCGGGTGGCGGGCGAAACGCTGGCCTGCGACAGTGCCGTCTTGGCCACCGGCGCCTGGTCCGGCCCGCTGGCCGCCAGACTGGGGATCAAGCCGCAACTGGAATCCGAACGCGGCTACCACCTGGAATTGTGGGAACCCTCGGTCATGCCCCGGGCTCCGATCATGGTCGCGGCGCAGAAATTCGTGGCCACGCCGATGGAGGGCCGATTGCGGCTGGCCGGTATCGTCGAGTTTGGCGGGCTGGATGCGCCGCCTTCGCGCGCGCCGATCGACTTGCTGCGCCGATCGATCCGCACCGCGCTGCCCGGCATCACCTGGACCCGCGAAGTCGAATGGATGGGCCATCGTCCGTCGATCTCGGATTCCGTGCCGCTGATCGGCGAAGCACCCGGCCTGAAAGGCGCCTTTGTCGGGTTCGGGCACGACCATGTCGGCCTGACCGGCGGGCCCAAGACCGGGCGGCTGTTGGCGCAGATCATCGGCGGGCGCAGTCCCAACATAAACCTTGCGCCCTATGCCCCCTCTCGTTTTCAGTGAAGACATAACCAAGAACCAACCAGGGAGACGACCATGAAGACCTTGACCAAATTGCTGGCCGCCACGGCGCTGGCCGGCGCGGCGACCGCCGCCACAGCCGAAAAATGGGACATGCCGATGGCCTATGCGGCCAGCAATTTCCATTCCGAAGTGGGCGCCAATTTCGCCAAATGCGTGACCGACGGCACCGGCGGCGATCTTGAGATCGTCACACATCCCTCGGGCTCGCTGTTCTCGGGCAACGAGATCAAGCGCGCGGTGCAGACCGGACAGGCCAATATCGGCGAACGCCTGCTGTCGGCGCATCAGAACGAAAACCCGCTTTACGGCGTCGATTCCATCCCCTTCCTGGTGTCGTCCTTCGACGAGCACGAAAAGCTGTGGGAGATCGCCGGGCCCAAGGTGGGCGAGGTCCTGCACGAGGACAACCTGCACTATCTGTATTCCGTGCCATGGCCGCCGCAGGGCTTTTACTTCCGCGATCCCGTGCAGTCGGTCGCCGACATGAAGGGCGTCAAGTTCCGTTCGTATTCGACCGCGACCGCGCGACTGGCCGAATTGACCGGCATGCTGCCGGTGCAGATCGAGGCCGCCGAGATCAGCCAGGCCTTCGCCACCGGCGTGGCGGATTCGATGATTTCCTCGGGCGCCACCGGCTATGACCGCAAGGTCTGGGAGCATCTGGGCTATTTCTACGAGGTCGATGCCTGGCTGCCGCGCAACGCGGTCTTCGTGAACCTGGACGCCTGGAACGGGCTGTCGGACGAGACCAAGGCGGTGATGAACGACTGCGCCGCCAAGGCCAAGGCCGAAGGGTTGCAGCGTTCCAAGGACTATACCCAGTTCACGCTGGACGGCCTGAAGGAAGGCGGCATGACCGTCGAACGCGCCTCGGACACGCTGGTCGAGGAACTCAAGGTGATCGGTGCCACCATGACCGACGAATGGCTGGCCGAGGCCGGCGAGGCCGGCAAGGCCATCGTCGACGCCTACAAAGCCGGCAACTGACGCCAGACCGGGCGGGCCGCACGCCGCGACCCGCCCGACCGGATCGGGACAGGGACATGGATTTCGACGCCTTTCGCGAAAGCGAACGGGCGGGCTGGAATGCCCGCGCCGCGCTGTATGACGGTGCCACCGCCCAGGCGACGGTGCAGTCGATACCCATGCTGCTGCACATGGTCCATGTCTATCCGGGCGCGCAATTGCTGGATGTCGGTTGCGGGCCGGGTTACCTGGCCGGGGCCGCTGCCGCGCTTGGGGCGCAGGTCACCGGCGTCGATTTCGCAGACGACATGGTGGCCGCGGCACATGCACGGTTTCCCGGACTGCGCTTCGACAGCGGCGACGCGCTGTCGCTGCCCTATGCCGATGCCAGTTTCGACATCGTGGCCAGCAACATCGTGCTGTTCCACGTCACCGATCCCGCCCGCGCCATTGCCGAGGCCGCGCGCGTGTTGCGCCCCGGCGGGCGCTTTGCCTTCAGCCAGTGGCTGGGGCCGGACAGTTCGGACCTCTACCGCGAGCTGTTCGCGGTGCTGAACGACCACGCCGACCTGTCCCGCGCCGATCCCGCGCCCGATGCCTATGCGCTGTCCGAACCCGCCCAGGCCCGCGCTGCGCTGGAAGCGGCGGGGTTCGAGACGGTCGAAACCAAGGTCGTGCAGAACATCCTGCGCGCGCCGGACGGCGATTTCTTCGACTTCTTCATGCAGTTCGGCGTTCGGGTGCCGCTGATCGTGGCGGCGCAGGACGCCGACGTGCAGTCGCGCATCCGCGCGGCGATGACCGACCACATGGCGGCCTACAGAAAACCCGGCGGGTTCGAAGTGCCCATGCCCTCCATTCTCTTCTCGGGACAGAAATCATGAAAGCGATCCGCAAGACGCTCGACGCGCTCTACCTGGCCGGCGGCATCATCGCCGCAGTCTTCCTCATCCTGATCCTCGCCATAATCGTGGCGCAGATGCTGGCGCGGTGGACCGGTCAGGTCTTTCCGGGCGCCACCGATTATGCCGGGTACTGCATGGCGGGCGCGTCGTTCTTCGCCTTCGCCTACGCGCTGAACCACGGCGCGCATATCCGCGTGTCGCTGTTCCTGTCCGCGCTCGGCCGGCACCGCAGATGGGGCGAGGTCTTCTGCTTTGCCATCGGCGCCATCATCGCCACCTGGGTCGCGCGCTACGCGATCAAGGGCGCCTACTGGTCCTGGAAGCTGAACGAGAAAAGCCAGGGGCTGGACGCAACCCCGATCTGGATCCCGCAGATCTCGATGGTGGCAGGCACGGTGCTGCTGGCCATCGCCTTCTGGGATCACCTGATCCGCCTGCTGGTCAGCGGCCAGCACGGCATGCTGAACGCGAACCGGGCGGAGTAGGACCATGGAACAGCTGGCCCCGATCGCGATCTTCCTCTTCGTTCTCTTCATGCTGCTGGGCTCCGGCGTCTGGGTCGGCCTGGCCCTGATGGGCGTGGCCTATGTCGGCATGGACCTGTTCACCACCCGCCCAGCGGGCGATGCGATGATCACCAAGGTCTGGACCACCTCGTCCAGCTGGACGCTGACCGCGCTGCCGCTGTTCATCTGGATGGGCGAAATCCTGTATCGAACACGATTGTCCGAGGACATGTTCCGCGGCCTGTCACCCTGGATGGCCAAGCTGCCCGGCGGGCTGGTGCATACCAACATCGTCGGCTGCACCGTCTTCGCCGCGGTGTCGGGATCGTCGGCGGCGACGCTGACGACCGTGGGCAAGATGTCGATCCCCGAACTGCGCAAGCGCGACTATCCCGAGAAGATGGTCATCGGCACGCTGGCGGGCGCAGCGACGCTGGGGCTGATGATCCCGCCCTCGCTGACGCTGATCGTCTATGGCGTCACGATCAACGAAAGCATCACCAAGCTGTTCATGGCCGGCGTCTTTCCCGGCCTGGTGCTGGCGGGGATGTTCATGGCCTATGTCGCCATCACCTCGAAACTGTCCAAGGATTTCGATCCCAAGCCCGAACCGCCGATGACCTTCGGCGAACGGCTGGCCAATTCGCGGTTCCTGATCCCGGTGATCTGCCTGATCCTGGTGGTGATCGGCTCGATGTATCTGGGCTTTGCCACGGCGACCGAGGCGGCCGCCTTTGGCGTGATCGGCGCGTTTCTGCTGGCCGCGCTGCAAGGCTCGCTGAACTGGGACACCTTCACCGAAAGCCTGATGGGCGCGGTGCGCACCAGCGCGATGATCGCCCTGATCCTGGCCGGCGCCGCCTTTCTGTCGCTGTCGATGGGGTTCACCGGCCTGCCGCGCGGGCTGGCCGACCTGATCGCCAGCTTCGAGCTGACCCGGTTCGAGCTGCTGATGGCGCTTTTGGTCTTCTACATCGTGCTGGGCTGTTTCCTGGACGGCATCTCTTCGGTGGTGCTGACCATGGCGGTGGTCGAGCCAATGATCCGCGAGGCAGGGATCGACATCATCTGGTTCGGCATCTTCATCGTCGTGGTTGTGGAAATGGCGCAGATCACGCCGCCCATCGGCTTCAACCTGTTCGTGCTGCAAGGCATGACCAATCACGAGATGAACTTCATCGCCCGCGCGGCGATCCCGATGTTCCTGATCATGGTGCTGATGGTCTTCGTGCTGATCTGGTTCCCGGAACTGGCCACCTGGCTGCCGGAGAACATCCGGCAACGGAATGGCTAGCGCGGCTGTGGCTCCAAGTGCCAGCCGCGACATCGACGGGCCGGGGATTGTCGATCCGCGGGTCGAGCCTCGGGCTTTATCGTGCAGCCCCGCGAGCTGCCGACACGATGCGGTAGCCCCACCAAATCGACAGGCCGCCGGACGGCCCGTCGATGGCGCGGCGCCCTGCGGGCTTGATTCCACGCCGAAACGGCACCCGACATGATCGCCCTCCTCGGCCTCGCCGCGCGGCACGGGCGCTGGATGCTGGTGGCCGGGCTGGCGGCGGGGCTGGGCCTGCCCGGCGTGGCGGCGGCGCTGAAACCCTGGCTGCCGGAACTGGTGACCGCGCTGATGTTCGCGGCCGCGCTTCGGATCGGACCGGACCGGGCGTCGGGCGCGCTTGGCGCGCTGCGTGGGCTGGCCGGGATGGTGGCGCTCTACCAGGTGGTTCTGCCACTGGCCGTTGCGGCCATCGCGCTGACCTTGGGCGTGCTTGAAACGCCGGTGGCCATGGCGCTGCTCTTCGTCGCCGCCGCGGCCCCCATCGCGGGCAGTCCGAACCTGACCATCCTGTCGGGCGGCGACCCCCTGCCCGCCCTGCGGTTTCTGGTGGCCGCCACTTGCGTGCTGCCGCTGACGGTTCTGCCGGTCTTCGCATTGGCTCCCGCCCTGGGCGGCGCGGGCGCGGTGGCCTGGGCCGCCTTGCGCCTGACCGTCGTCATCCTCGGCGCCACCGCCGTGGCCTTTGCGATCCGCCGGTTCGTCCTTCCCGATCCCGGACCGCGGGGCATCGCCGCCATCGACGGCGCTTCGGCGATCCTGATGGCTGTGGTGGTGGTCGGCCTGATGGCGGCAGCCGGCCCGACCCTGCGCAGCGATCCGGTGCTGTTCCTGGCCTGGCTCGCGCTGGCCTTCGCGGTCAATTTCGGCCTGCAGCTGATGGCGCTGGCGGCCCTGCGCGGGCATCCCGACGCGACCCCGCTGGCGATTATCGCAGGCAATCGAAACATCGCGCTGTTCCTCGTGGCCCTGCCGCCTGCTGTCTTCGACCCGCTGTTGATCTTCGTCGCCTGCTACCAGATCCCGATGTACCTGACGCCGCTGGTCATGGGGCCCCTCTACCGGCGCCTGAGCGCCTGATTTTTGGGCAATGCGCCTGTCCTCGGACGGCTCGACACGGGCTGCGCTTGCAGGTGTCCCTGCATTGCGCTTTTCTGCACCGCAGCATGACCAGCAAGCTCTCCATCGTCGTGGTCGAAAAGGACCGCGACCGCGCCATCCAGATCGTCGATGCCCTCAAGGCCGAGGCCGACCACGATGTGTTTGTCATCGGGGACGAGTCGGGGCTTGCCCGGCAGATCGCGGCCCGCGCCCCCGATATCGTGCTGATCGACGTCGAAAACCCGTCGCGCGACATGCTCGAGGAACTGACGTTGGCCTCGGGCCCGCTGGACCGCCCAGTGGCGATGTTCGTTTCGGGCGCCGGTGGCGGTCTGGCCAAGGCAGCGGTCGAGGCCGGTGTGTCGGCCTATGTCGTGGACGGGCTGAAACCCGAGCGGCTCAAGCCCGTGATGGACGCCGCCATCGCGCGGTTCCAGATGTTTCGCCAGATGCGCACCGAACTGGCCGCCACGCGCCGCGCGCTCGAGGAACGCAAGCTGATCGACCGCGCCAAGGGGCTGCTGATGAAGGCGCGCGGCATCTCCGAGGACGAGGCTTATGCGCTGCTGCGCAAGACCGCGATGGACCAGGGCCGCAAGGTCGCCGACGTGGCCGAGGCGCTTGTGACCGCGGCGGGGCTTCTGGGATGAAGGGCGTGACGCTCAGCGCCGGCTTCATCCCGCTGGTCGACGCCGCCCCGCTGATCGTCGCCCGTGAAATGGGATTCGCAGCGACCGAGGGGCTGGACCTGCATCTGCTCCGCGCGCCGTCCTGGTCGTCGTTGCGCGACATGCTGGCCTTCGGCCAGGTCGACGCCGCGCACATGCTGGCGCCCGTCCCCGTCGCCATGGCGCTTGGGCTGGGCGGCATGGCGACACCGATCGACGCGGTCATGGTTTTGTCGTTGAACGGCACCGTGATCGGCGTCAACGCCACGCTGGCCGAAATCATGCGCGAGGCCGGGCATGGCTTTGGCTTCGACGATGCGACGACCGCCGGGCGCGCACTGGCCGCAGCGGCGCCCGGCGGGTTGCGCCTGGGTGTGCCGTTTCCGTTTTCCATGCACGCGTTGCTGGTGCGCTACTGGCTGGGGGCGATCGACCCCGCCTTGCAGGCCCGGATCGCCATTCGCACCGTGCCGCCGCCCCTGATGGCCGACGCGTTGGCCAGCGGCGAGATCGACGCGTTCTGCGTCGGTGAACCCTGGGGGTCCATCGCCGTGGAACGCGGTGTGGGCGACTTGCTGCTGCCCGGCGTCGCGATCTGGCAAAGCGCACCGGAAAAGGTGCTGGCCGTGCGCCGCGACTGGGCCGAAACCGAACGGTCGCTGCTTGGGCGGCTGATGCGCGCCTGCTGGCGCGCCGGCCGCTGGCTGGCCCTGCCCGGCAGCCGCATCACCGCCGCCGAAATCCTGGCCCGGCCCGGCTATCTGGACATGGCGCCGGAAATCATCGACCGCGCGCTAAGCGGCCGCCTGCTGGTCAGCCCTCGTGGCGACCAGCGCGCCGTGCCGGGCTTCGTCGGCTTTCACAACAGCAGCGTGCCCTTTCCGTGGCGCAGCCAGGCGGCGTGGATCGGCGCACAATTGGCGGCCCAGCATGGGCTTGACCGCGGGCCGTCCATCGCCGCGGCCAAGGCGGTTTTCCGCAGCGATCTGTTCCGCGCCGAGATCGCCGAAACCGGCGCCGACATGCCCGGGGCGTCCGAGAAACTGGAAGGCGCGGTTTCCGAGCCCACTGCCGTCGCCTCGGGTC
This sequence comes from Thalassococcus arenae, assembly GCF_019104745.1. Lineage (NCBI taxonomy): Bacteria > Pseudomonadati > Pseudomonadota > Alphaproteobacteria > Rhodobacterales > Roseobacteraceae > Thalassococcus > Thalassococcus arenae. The sequence continues at coordinate 259,482 of NZ_JAHRWL010000002.1, read as the reverse complement.
GCGGTGGGCTGATTCTGGCGCCGGACCGCTTTTTCGACGGCGCGATTTTTGATCCCACCGGCTGATCCTGCACGGTTTTTGTGCACTCGCAGCGAGCAATTGCTGCATTGCAGAATAAAACCGTGCCCGACTCGTTTTTCTTCTGGGCACGCAGCCTTCTTGCAGTCACCCTGATCGTGCAGGCGGGCAATGACGTTCGCCGAATCGAATTCTTCCCGACGATCGGGAAACCCTGAGCAAAGCCGCTCGTTCCTGTGCCCTCCTCCCCGGCGCAGGTTCGGGCGGCTTTTTGTTTGCCGGCAGCCTGTTGCCGGCGCGACCTGAGAGGACACGGAATGAAGAACCTGCTGCTCGCTCTGACCACCACCACGGCCATGGTCAGCCCCGCCCTCGCGGAAATGCTGGAACTCGAAAAGGACGAACTGACCTTCGGCTTCATCAAGCTGACCGATATGGCCCCGCTGGCCGTGGCCTACGAGCAGGGATATTTCCTGGACGAAGGTCTGTTCGTCACGCTCGAGGCCCAGGCCAACTGGAAGGTGCTGCTGGACGGCGTGATCGACGGGCAGCTCGATGGCGCGCACATGCTGGCGGGCCAGCCGCTGGCCGCCACCATCGGCTACGGCACCGAAGCCCATATCATCACGCCGTTTTCGATGGACCTGAACGGCAACGGCATCACGGTGTCGAACGAGGTCTGGGAAAAGATGCTGCCGCACATTCCCAAGATGGATGATGGCCGCCCGCAACACCCGATCTCGGCAGCGGCGCTGGCCCCGGTGGTCGAGGAATTCCGCAACCAGGGCAAGCCGTTCAACATGGGCATGGTCTTCCCCGTTTCGACCCACAATTACGAATTGCGCTACTGGCTGGCTGCCGGCGGTCTGAACCCGGGCTTCTACAGCCCCGAAAACGTCACCGGCCAGATCGGCGCCGATGTGTTCCTGTCGGTCACCCCGCCGCCGCAGATGCCCGCCACGCTCGAGGCCGGCACCATCTACGGCTATTGCGTGGGCGAGCCGTGGAACCAGCAGGCTGTGTTCAAGGGGATCGGCGTGCCGGTCATCACCGACTACCAGCTGTGGAAGAACAACCCCGAAAAAGTCTTTGGAATAACGGCAGAATTCGCCGAGCAATATCCCAACACCACCCTCGCCGTGACCAAGGCGCTGATCCGCGCCGCGATCTGGCTGGACGAGAACGACAACGCCAACCGGCCCGAAGCCGTCGAAATCCTCAGCCGCCCCGAATATGTCGGCGCCGATTACGAGGTGATCGCCAACTCGATGACCGGCACCTTCGAATTCGAAAAGGGCGACAAGCGCGAGATCCCGGATTTCAACGTCTTCTTCCGCTACAACGCCACCTACCCCTTCTATTCCGATGCCATCTGGTACCTGACCCAGATGCGCCGCTGGGGCCAGATCGCCGAGGCCAAGCCCGACAGCTGGTATGACGAGGTCGCGCGCAAGGTCTACAAGCCCGAGATCTACCTCGAAGCGGCGCGCCTGCTGGTCGACGAAGGCCTGGCCAACGAAGCGGACTTCCCCTGGGACAGCGATGGCTACAAGGCACCGACACCCGCGGCCGACATCATCGACGGCATCCCCTATGACGGCCGGTCGCCCAACGCCTACCTGGAAAGCCTGCCGATCGGGCTCAAGGGCGAACAGATCGTCGTGGGCAACGAAGTCCAGGGCTAACCGAAACCTCTACGGGATGGCGGGCGGGGCGATGCTCTGCAAGAGCGAGCGGCGCCCACCGTCCCCGGCAAGGAGCAACAGAGCATGACCACCGTCGACCCGGATTTCGCCGCATCCGCCGCCCGCGAGGCCCGCCGCGAACGACTTTTCACTCGCATCAACACCGCGGACAAATGGTTCAACGTGCTGGGCCTGAGCTGGGTGACGCCGATCCTGCGCGCCGCCGCCGGAGACAACCCGCAAGCCCAGGTCAAGGAAATCTGGCGCCTGCTGGCGATTCCCCTGCTGGCCATCGCGGCTTTCCTGCTGCTCTGGGGCACGCTCGCGCCCAAGGTGCAAACCTCGCTCGGCGCCGTGCCGGGACCGGCCCAGGTCTGGGAACAGGCGGTATTCCTGCACGAGGACGCGCGGGCCAAGGGCGCCCAAAAGGCCGATTTCGACGCCAAGGTCGCCCAGCTGAACGAACGCCTGATCGCGCAGGGCAAGGAACCCAAGGAACGGGCCTTCACCGGCGCGCCGACCTATTACCAGCAGATCTGGACCTCGATCAAAACCGTGTTCTTCGGCTTCCTGATCGCCACTGCGGTCGCCGTTCCGCTGGGCATCGCGGCAGGCCTGTCGAAAACCGCCAATGCCGCCCTGAATCCGCTGATCCAGATCTTCAAGCCCGTCTCGCCGCTGGCCTGGCTGCCTATCGTGACGATGATCGTCTCGGCGGTCTACGTCACCCAGGACGGCTGGTTCGCCAAGTCCTTCCTGATCTCGGCCATTACCGTGACGCTTTGTTCGCTCTGGCCCACGCTCATCAACACCGCGCTTGGCGTGGCCAGCATCGACAAGGACCTGGTCAACGTCTCGAAGGTGCTCAAGATGAACACCTGGACCAAGATCACCAAGCTGGTCCTGCCTTCGGCCCTGCCGCTGATCTTCACCGGGTTGCGGCTGAGCCTCGGTGTCGGCTGGATGGTGCTGATCGCCGCCGAGATGCTGGCGCAGAACCCCGGCCTGGGCAAGTTCGTCTGGGACGAATTCCAGAACGGCTCCAGCCAGTCGCTCGCCAAGATCATGGTCGCGGTCTTCACCATCGGCATCATCGGCTTCCTGCTGGATCGGCTGATGTACGCGATCCAGTCGATGTTCACCTTCTCAAACAACCGGTGAGCGCCATGACAAGCACCGCACCCGTGATCGAATTCAAATCCGTCTCGAAAAGCTTCGGCACCGGGATTCACCGCACCGACGTCCTGCGCGACATCTCGCTGACCGTGCAAGAGGGCGAATTCCTGGTTCTGCTGGGCTTTTCCGGCACCGGCAAGACCACGCTGATCAACCTGATGGCCGGGCTGGAAATGCCGACCAGCGGCCAGGTGCTCTACAAGGGCGCGCCGGTTACCGGGCCCGGCCCCGAACGCGGCGTGATTTTCCAAAGCTATTCGCTGATGCCGTGGCTGACGGTGAACGGAAATGTGGGCTTGGCGGTCGACACGATGTTCCGGCATCTCGGCAAGACCGAACGCGCCGCCAAGGTGGCCCATTACGTCAGGATGGTCGGCCTCAGCCACGCCGCGTCGCGGCGCCCGGCCGAGCTTTCGGGCGGCATGCGCCAACGCGTCAACGTCGCCCGCGCCCTGGCCATGGATCCCGAGGTTCTGCTGCTGGACGAACCGCTGTCGGCGCTGGATGCCCTGACCCGCGCCAACCTCGCCGACGAGATCGAGGCGATCTGGGAGGCCGACAAGAAGACCTGCGTGCTGATCACCAACGATGTCGACGAGGCGATCGTCCTGGCCGACCGGATCATCGCGCTGAACCCCGACGGCACGTTGGGCGAGGAATTCAAGGTCACAATCCCCCGCCCGCGCGACCGGTCGGAAATGAACCATGACGACACGTTCAAGGCCCTGCGCGCCAAGGTCACGACCTACCTGATGGATGTGGGCATCGAAGCCAAGATCGAGGGCACGCGCCTGTTGCCCGACGTCATGCCGATCCACGGCGTGCCGAGTGTCGTGAAAGAAGCGCAGGAAGGCTTGCTGGACGAACGCTTCCTCGACTTCTCGCAACTTCACAAGGTCTATCCCACGCCGAAGGGCCCCTTGACGGTGGTCGAGGATTTCAACCTGAAACTGGATCGCGGTGAGTTCATCAGCCTGATCGGCCATTCCGGTTGCGGCAAGTCCACCGTGCTGACCATGGCCGCAGGTCTGAACGAGATCTCCAAGGGCGCGATCAAGCTGGATGGCCGTCACGTCGAGGGCGCCGATCCGGAACGCGCCGTGGTGTTTCAGTCGCCGTCGCTGTTTCCCTGGCTGACGGCCAAGGAAAACGTCGCCATCGGCGTCGACAAGGTCTATCCCCGCGCCTCCCAGGCCGAACGCCAGGACGTGGTGGAATACTACCTCGAACGGGTCGGCCTGGGCGACGCGATGGACAAGCCCGCAATCGATCTGTCCAACGGCATGAAACAGCGCGTCGGCATCGCCCGGGCCTTTGCCCTGTCGCCCAAGCTGCTGCTGCTCGACGAACCTTTCGGGATGCTCGACAGCCTCACAAGGTGGGAGCTGCAGGAGGTGTTGATGGAGGTCTGGTCCCGCACCAAGGTCACCGCGATCTGCGTCACTCACGACGTTGACGAGGCGATCCTGCTTGCCGATCGCGTGGTGATGATGACCAACGGCCCGCAGGCCACGATCGGCAAGATCACCAATGTCGACCTGCCGCGCCCGCGCAGCCGCAAGGCGCTGCTGGAACATCCCGATTACTACAAGTATCGGCAAGAGGTGCTTGATTTCCTTGAGGAATACGAACACGGAAATCAATCCAAGCACGCCTCTGGCGCGACACCGAAAACCAAACCGGCCCCCAAGGCCATCGCGGCGGAGTGACAGACATGACCCAACGCCTTGTCATCATCGGCGCCGGCATGGCCTCTGGACGGGTGATCGAACACCTGGTCGAGGACGCCCCCGATGCCTTCGACATCACCCTTTTCAACGCCGAGCCGCGCGGCAACTACAACCGCATCATGCTCAGCCCGGTCCTGTCGGGTGAAAAGACCTATGCCGACATCGTCACCCATGACGACGATTTCTATGCCCGCCACAACGTCACCTGCCGCTTCGGCGAACATGTGATCCGCATCGACCCCGAGATGAAGGTGGTCGAGGGTCAGAACGGCCATGTCCCCTATGACAAGCTGGTCATCGCCACCGGATCGGCGCCCTTCATCATCCCCGTGCCGGGCAAGGACCTGCCCGGCGTCATCACCTACCGCGATCTCGACGATACCAACGCGATGATCGACGCCGCCGCCAAGGGCGGCAAGGCGGTGGTGATCGGCGGTGGGCTGCTGGGGCTGGAAGCGGCGGCGGGGCTCAGGGAACGCGGCATGGACGTCACCGTGCTGCACCTGATGGGCCACCTGATGGAACGGCAACTGGACCCCGCCGCGGGGTTCCTGCTGAAGCAGGATCTCGAACGTCGCGGCATCACGGTCAAGACCCAGGCCTCGACCAAGGCGATCCTGGGCGAAACCCGGGCCGAGGCCGTGCTGCTGGAAAGCGGCGAAGTGCTGGATGCCGATCTGGTGGTCATGGCCGTGGGCATCCGCCCCGAGACGCGGCTGGCCACCGATGCGGGCCTCTCGGTCGCACGCGGTATCGAGATCAGCGCGCAAATGATGACCTCGGACCCCGACATCTTCGCCGTGGGCGAATGCGTGGAATTCGACGGCCAGCTTTTCGGCCTCGTGGCACCGCTCTACGATCAGGCAAAGGTGCTGGCGAAATCCCTGATGGCGGAACCCGCAGCCTTTGTTCCCAGGGAGTTGTCGACGAAACTCAAGGTCACCGGCTGCGACCTGTTCAGTGCCGGCGATTTCGCCGAAGGCCCCAACCGCGAGGACATCGTCTTTCGCGATCCCGGACGCGGCGTCTACAAGCGCCTGGTGATCGAAGACGACCGGCTGGTCGGCGCGGTGTTCTACGGCGACACCAGCGATGCCAACTGGTTCATGGGGCTGATCACGTCCGCCGAGGATATCTCGGACAGCCGCGACACCCTGATCTTCGGCCCCGCCTTCCAGGGGGGCGCCCCCGTGGACCCCTTGGCGGCCGTTGCAGCCTTGCCGGATGAGGCAGAGATCTGCGGCTGCAACGGCATATGCAAGGGACAGATCGTCAAGGCCATCGAGGGCGGCGCGACCGATCTGGGCGCAGTGCGCGCGCAGACCAAGGCCAGCGGGTCCTGCGGGACCTGCACGGGGCTGGTGGAACAGGTGCTGGCGGTGACGCTGGGCGATGCGTTCCAGATGCCCGCGGCGCAACCCATGTGCGGCTGCACCGATCTGACGCACGAAGATGTCCGCCGCCTGATCAAGTCGCAGGAACTGAAATCCATGCCCGCGGTCTGGCAGGCCGGCGCGTGGAAGACGCCCGATGGCTGCCATGTCTGCCGTCCGGCGCTGAATTTCTACCTGATCGCGGACTGGCCTCTGGACTACAAAGACGACCCGCAAAGCCGGTTCATCAACGAACGCAAGCACGCCAACATCCAGAAGGACGGCACCTTCAGCGTCGTGCCGCGCATGTGGGGCGGCATCACCAACCCGCGCGAATTGCGCGCCATCGCCGACGCGGCCGAGAAATACAACGTCCCCACCGTCAAGGTCACGGGCGGACAGCGCATCGACCTGCTGGGGGTGAAGGGCGAAGACCTGCCGGCGATCTGGGCCGATCTGAACAAGGCGGGCCTGGTCTCGGGCCACGCCTATTCCAAGGGGTTGCGCACGGTGAAGACCTGCGTCGGCACCGACCATTGCCGCTTTGGCACGCAGGACAGCACGGGGCTGGGGATCAAGCTGGAACAGGCGCTGTGGGGGTCATGGACGCCGCACAAGGTCAAGCTGGCCGTATCCGGCTGCCCGCGCAACTGCGCCGAGGCGACCTGCAAGGACGTGGGCGTGATCTGCGTCGACAGCGGCTACCAGATCGGGGTCGGCGGCGCGGCGGGCATGGATGTCAAGGAAACCGAACGCCTGGCCGACGTGCCCACCGAGGCCGAGGCGATCGAGATCACGGTGGCCTTCGTCCAGCTCTACCGCGAGAACGCCAAGTATCTCGACCGGCCCTACAAATGGCTGGCCAAGGTCGGGCTGGACTGGGTGCGCGCCCGCGTCGTCGAGGATCTCTCCGAACGCAAGCGCCTGGTCGAGGCTTTCGAGCTGTCGCAATCGATCTACCGCAAGGACCCCTGGGCGGAACACGCGAAAACCAAGGCCGAACGCTATCAGCCGCTGGCCGATCTGACGAAGGAGGCCGCGGAATGAGCTGGCTGGATCTGGGCGCTTTGGACGACATCCCCGCGCGCGGTGCGCGCAAGGTCAAGACGGCGATGGGCTGCGTTGCCGTTTTCCGCACCGCAGACGACGCGATCTTCGCCATCGCCGACCGCTGCCCACACAAGGGCGGGCCGTTGTCCGAAGGCATCGTGCATGGCCATGGCGTCACCTGCCCCTTGCACAACTGGGTGATCTCGCTGGAAACCGGCGAGGCGCAGGGCGCCGACAGCGGCCGCGTGCCGACCTACAAGGCCCGCGTCGAAGACGGCCGTGTGCTGCTGGAGATGGCCGCCTTTCAACGGGCCGAGGTCGCGTGATGCGCACCACCTGCCCCTATTGCGGTGTCGGCTGCGGGGTGATCGCGGCACGCGACGATGCGGGCCGCTGGACCGCCAAGGGCGATCCCGACCATCCCGCCAACCTGGGCCGGCTCTGCTCCAAGGGCTCGGCCCTGGGCGAAACGCTGGGGCTGGACGACCGCCTTCTGGCACCGCGGGTGAACGGGCAGGAAACCGGCTGGGACAGCGCGCTGTCGCTGGTGGCGCAGCGGTTCACCGACGCCATCGCCGCGCATGGCCCCGACAGCGTCGCCTTCTACGTCTCGGGGCAGTTGCTGACCGAGGATTATTACGTCGCCAACAAGCTGATGAAGGGCTTCATCGGTTCGGCCAATATCGACACCAATTCGCGGCTCTGCATGGCCTCGTCCGTGGCAGGCCACAAGCGCGCCTTCGGCAGCGACACGGTGCCGGGTCTCTACACCGATCTCGAAGAGGCCGATCTTGTGGTGCTGACCGGCTCGAACCTGGCCTGGTGCCACCCGGTCCTGTTCCAGCGCCTGGCAGCGGCCAAGGCCGCGCGCCCCGGCCTGCGCGTCGTCACCATCGACCCCCGCCGCACCGCGACCACCGAACTCGGCGACCTGCACCTGGCCCTGAAACCCGGCAGCGACGTGGCCCTGTTCAACGGGCTGCTGGCGCATCTGCACGAGGTGGGTGCGATCGATGCGGGCTTTGTCGGCGCGCATGTCAGCGGTTTCGACGCCGCGCTTGATGCCGCGCGCAACGATCCGCCCGCCACGACCGGCCTGTCCGAGGCCGATCTGGCCGCCTTCTACGCGCTCTGGGCGCGCACCGAAAAGGTCGTCACCGTCTATTCGCAGGGCGTAAACCAGTCGAGCTCGGGCAGCGACAAGGTCAACGCCATCCTCAATTGCCACCTGGCGACGGGGCGGATCGGCAAACCCGGCATGGGTCCGTTCAGCGTCACCGGCCAGCCCAATGCGATGGGCGGGCGCGAGGTGGGCGGGCTGGCCAACATGCTGGCCTGCCACCTGGATATCGAAAATGCCGAACACCGGGCCGCGGTGCGCGATTTCTGGGACGCACCCACCATCGCCACGCAACCCGGTCTCAAGGCCGTCGACATGTTCCGCGCCGTGGCCGATGGGCGGATCAAGGCGCTGTGGATCATCCACACCAACCCGGCCGTGTCCATGCCCGAGGCCGACGCGGTGCGCGACGCCATCGCGGGTTGCGATTTCGTCGTGGTGTCCGACATCACCGCCCGAAACGACACCGCGCGGCTGGCCGATGTGCTGCTGCCCGCCAGCGCCTGGGGCGAAAAGGACGGCACCGTCACCAATTCCGAACGCTGCATCTCGCGCCAGCGCGCCTTTCTTCCCGCGCGAGGCCAGGCCCGACCCGACTGGGCGATCCTGGCCGAAATCGGGCGCCGCATGGGGTTCGTCCGCGCCTTCGACTACGAAACCCCGGCCGAGATCTTTCGCGAATACGCCGCGCTGTCGGGCATCGCGGGCAAGCTTGGCCGCGATTTCGACATCTCGGCCCTGTCCGACCTGTCGGATGCCGAATACGAGGCGCTGTCGCCCGTCCGCTGGCCGGTCACCGCCGCGCGGACCGGCGGGCGGTTCTTCGGCGACGGGCGGTTCTTCACCCCCGATGGCCGCGCCCGGATGCTGCCGCTGCGCAGCCGTGCACCGGCACAGGTGCCCGATGCCGAACATCCCTTTGTCCTGAACACCGGCCGCGTGCGCGATCACTGGCACACCATGACCCGCACCGCCCTGTCTCCGCGCCTGTCGGCGCATCTGGCCGAGCCGTTCCTGGAATTGCACCCCGAAGACGCGCTGGCACTCGGCCTCAAAAGCGCCGAACTGGCCGAGGTGACCACCACCAGGGGTCGCGCTGTGCTGCGGGTGATGGTCACCGACCGGGTCCGCAAGGGCGAGGTCTTTGCACCGATGCACTGGACCGGCGAGACCGCCAGCCACGGCCGCATCGACGCGCTGGTGCCCGCCATCACCGACCCGGTCTCGGGCCAACCCGAAAGCAAGGCCGCGCCCTGCGCCATCGCGCCCCTGCCCGTCGCCGCCTATGCCTTTGCCCTGTCGCGCGCCGAGCCGCGGCCCGACGAGGCCGCCTATTGGGCCAAGGCCCGCACCGCCGATGGCTGGCGGCTGGAACTGGCGCTGTCCGAAACGCCGGATGACTGGGCAAGCTATGCGCGCGCCGTTCTGGGCCTGTCCGACGAAGCCGCGCCGCTGATGGTCACCGATGCCAGGCGTGGCCTGGCCCGGCTGGCTTTCTTCGAGGCGGGTCGCCTGCAAGCCGCGCTGTTCGCCGGACCACAGCCCGTGGCGCTGTCGCGCAGCTATCTCGCCGGGCAACTGGCGGCCGAGATCGACGCGGCGATCCTCAGCGGCGTGCCGGGGGCTGACCGACCCGATCCCGGCGCAACCATTTGCGCCTGTTTCGACATCGGCGTGAACACCATTCGCACCGCCATCGCCGACCAGCGCCTGACCAGCGTCGAGGCGATCGGCGCCGCCCTGCGCGCCGGCACCAATTGCGGGTCCTGCCGGCCGGAACTGGCAGCACTTCTGGCCGAGACCGCCAAGCCGATGGCCGCCGAATGAGCCCCGCGCCTTTGTCCCTGCCCCGCGAACCCGGCGGCCATATCGCGCTGGTCGGCGCCGGGCCCGGCGCGCGCGACCTGCTGACCTTCCGCGCCGCCACGCGCATCGCGCAGGCCGACGTGATCTTCTACGACCGGTTGGTCGATCCGGCGGTGCTGGACATCGCCCGCCCGCAGGCCGACCGCATCTATGTCGGCAAGGCGGTGGGCGCCAATGCCTGGCCCCAGGATCGCATCTGCGCGCTGATCGTCGCGCAGGCCCGGCAGGGCCACCGCGTGGTGCGGCTGAAATCCGGCGATCCGGGCCTGTTCGGCCGCGCCGAGGAAGAACTGGCCGCCGCGCGCCAGGCCGGTATCCCGGTGGAAATCGTGCCCGGCGTGACCGCCGCCAGCGCCGCCGCCGCCGCCCTGGGCGAGCCGCTGACCAAGCGCGGCGAAACCGAACGCGTGGTGCTGGCCACCGCCACCTGCCGCGACGGCGACGGGTTGCCCGACCTGGCGGCCTGCGCGCAACCCGGCACCACGCTGGCGCTGTACATGGCGACCCGGCAACTGGACGCGGTTCATGCCGCGCTGGCGGACGCGGGCTGGCCGCCAGCGACCCGTGTCACCGCCGTCGCCTCGGCCAGCTGCGACAACCAAAAGACCCTGCAAACCACCCTGGGCGCGATGCGCACCGACATTCCCGCCCAAGGCATCGCCAACCCGGCGATCCTGTTCGTCACTCTGCCCAAACCGGCCACGGAAAAGGCCGGCGCCGCAAACCCGGCACCGGCCCTCTTGCAGATCGGCTGAACGTTCAGACCGTGCCGCCCAGGCTGCTTTCCAGCGCCACCAGTTCCTGCCCGCCGGCCATCAGGTCCTGCAATTCTTCCGGCGTGATCTGGCCGCGCTGCGCGGTGCCCAGCGTCTGGCCGCGGTTCAGCACCGTGAACCGGTCGCCCACCGCCATCGCATGGCGCACGTTGTGGGTGATGAACACGACCGCGATGCCGTCCTTGCGCACCTTGTCGATGGTGGCCAGCACGTTCGCCGTCTGTCGCACACCCAGCGCCGAGGTCGGTTCGTCCAGGATCAGCACCTTGGCGCCGAAATAGACCGCCCGCGCGATGGCCACGGTCTGCCGCTCGCCGCCCGACAGCGTGCCCACCGCCTGGTCGGGGCCGCGCAGGTTGATGCCCATCTTGGCCATCTGCTCCATCGTGACCCGGTTGGCGAAGTCGTGGTCGAAGAACGGCACGCCCAGCACCTTTCGCACCGGTTCGTTGCCCATGAAGAAATTGCGGCTGACGCTCATCAGCGGGATCATCGCCAGATGCTGGTGCACCGTCGCGATGCCCGCCGCGATGGCGTCGCGCGGGTCCTCGAACTGCATCGGCTTGCCTTCGAACCAGATCTCGCCGCGGGTCGGCTTGTGCACGCCGGACATGGTCTTGATGAAGGTCGACTTGCCGGCGCCGTTGTCGCCCAGCAGGCAATGGCACTCACCGGGAAAGATCTCCAGCGACACGCCGGCCAGCGCGATCACCTTGCCGAAATGCTTTTCGATGTTCTTCATCTGGATGATGGGGGCATGGTCAGGCATGGCTCAGCGCTCCCCTGTGATGATGCGGCGGATATAGGTATTCAGGATCACCGCGGCCAAAAGGATGATGCCCAGGAACACCCGGAACAGCGACGATTCCACGCCCGCGAAGAACAGCCCCTGCTGCACAACGCCGAAGATCAGCGCGCCCAGCGCCGCCCCCAGCACCGATCCGTAGCCGCCGGTCAGCAGCGCACCGCCGATGACCACGGCGATGATCGCCTCGAATTCCTTGAGCAATCCGCGATCCGCCCCGGCCGAGCCGAATTCCATCACCTGGCAGGTTGCAAAGACCGTGGCGCAAAAGGCGGTGAACATGAACATCAGGATCTTGACCCGGTTGACCGGCACGCCCGAGTTGCGCGCCGCCTCCGGATCGCCGCCCGCGGCGAAGATCCAGTTGCCGAACCGTGTGCGCGTCAGAAGGATATGGCCGAAGATGATCAGCATGATCGCCCAGACGATCAGCATCGGGATCCCGTCCACCACCGGCTGGCCCTGCCGGGTGCCGCGTTCGAATGTCTCGATCACGCCCATATCGCCCAGCCACTGGAAGAACCCGGTGCCGATCTTGCCGCCGAACAGCGCACCCAGCCAGTCGCCTTCGGCCGCGTCGCGGATGCCGCCGATGATCGTCTTGCTCTCGATGGTCTGCGGAATGTAGATCGTGAAGCCGCGCAGGATGAACAGGAAGGCCAGCGTCACGATAAAGCTTGGCAGCCCAGTGCGGACCACGATCCAGCCGTTCAGCGCACCAAGCGCCAGACAGATCGCGAAGGTGATCAGGATCGCCATCCACATCGGCCAGGCCAGGACCACACCGAAGACCGCGATCATCATGCCGGCAAAGCCGATCATGGACCCCACCGACAGGTCGAATTCGCCCGCAATCATCAGCAGGCAGGCGCCCACGGCGATGATCATGAACTGCGCCGACACGACCGACCAGTTCATGACGCCCTGCGCCGCGAACATGCCCGAATCGTAGGCAAAGAGGAAAAACAGCACGAATACCGCCATCGTGCCCACCATGCCGCCCAGCTCGGGCCGGATCAGCGCCTGGCGGAACCGCGAGATTTCCTTGACACGTTCGTCAGCTGCGGGTGCATCCGACATGATTGCTCCTCCCCGTCATCATCGAAAAAGGGCGGCCCCGCGGGACCGCCCTTTGGCCTGGTCGGCTCAGCGGAATTCGCCGGCGTATTTCTCGACCTTCTCGAGGCCCGCCTTGGTCACGAAACCGGGGCCCGAGTTGATGTTGTTGCCCGGCAGCACGCCATAGCGGTCCCAGTTGGCCAGGATCACCACCGGCATGTAGGCCTGCAGGAACGGCTGCTGGTCGATGCCCCACTTGATGATGTCTTCCTTGATCGCCTTGACGATTTCCTCGCCCAGGTCGAACGTGCCGAAATGGATGTCGCCGGCCATGCCGTTTTCCTTGAGCGCGGCGATGGTCGGGTCGGCCGATACCGGGCCCAGCGTCAGGATGCCGTCGACATCGGGATTGGCCGACAGGTAGGCCAGCACCTTGTTCTTGATTTCCGCCGGGTCGGTGCCGGAATCCATCATCGCATCGCCCAGTTCGACGCCCAGACCGTCGGCATAGCCGCGGCAGCGTTCGCCCACGGTGGGCTGCTGGATCGCATGGTTGACGCACAGGAACTTGGTCACGCCCTCGCCCTTGGCACGCAGCCCGGCGGCATAGCCGGCATCGTATTCGGGCTGGCCGACATACATCAGCGCGCCGACCTCACGCGCCTGTTCGGGCGTGCCGGTGTTCATGATGATGACATCGATACCCTGATCGACGGCGTTCCGGATCGGCCCCGCGAGAACATCGAAATCGGCCAGCGTCGTGATGATCCCGTCCGGGTTCGATGCCGCGGCCTGCTCGATGATCCGCGCCATGTCGGCGATGTCGCCGGTCGGCGGGTTGCGGTATTCCACTTCCGCGCCCACCTGCTGGCCCGCCAATGCGATGCCGTTCTTGATGGTGTTCCACCACGTGTCGCTGTCCGGCGCGTGGCTGACCAGCACATAGCGCTCGCCCTCGGCCGCGGCGTCCGTCGCGGCCACCATCGGAGCGGCGGCGACAAGTGCCGTCAATGCGATCGACTTGAGAAAATTCATGTCATCCTCCCTGATCGGGTCCCTGTCCTGAACCGGCAGCGCGGGACTCCGGAGCGTCTGCCGCCTGCCGGGATCGTAACCACGAATCGCGGCATTTTGCAACCGGTTGCAATTGATCGCCCTCCACGCCATCATTGCCTTGCGCGAAAACGGCGGTTAAGCGGCGGTCATGGCAGTGACACTCAAGGATGTGGCGGAAAAGGCGGGCGTGTCGCGCTCGGCGGTGTCGCGCACCTTCACGCCGGGCGCCTCGGTCTCGGACAAGACCCGCCGCAAGGTGGAAAAGGCCGCCGACGAACTGGGCTACAGCCCCAACGCCCTGGCGTCGTCGCTGACCACCGGCCGGACCAAGCTGATCGGCCTGGTCTCGAACAACTTTCACAACCCGATCTTCCTGGAAGTGTTCGACCTTTTCACCCGCGGCCTGCAGGATCGCGGGTTGCGCCCGCTTCTGGTCAACCTGTCCAACGAAACCGATCCCGCCAATTCGGTGCGGATGCTGCGGCAATACTCCGTCGACGGGGTGATCGTTGCCTCATCGACCCTGCCGCCCAGCTTTGCCGAGGCGTTCAAGGACGCCGGCGTGCCGGTCGTGCATTCCTTTGGCCGCTGGTCCAGCGCCCCGCACACCCATGTGGTCGGCATCGACAACGTCGCCTGCGGGCGCATGGCGGCGCAAGCGCTGGTCGCGCGCGGCTATACGCGCGTGGCCTTCCTGGGCGGCCCCGAACGCGCCACCTCGACCCGCGACCGCATGGACGGATTTCTGTCCGAGCTTGCGCTGCATCCGGGGATCGCGGTCAGCCACAGCTTTGCCGACGCCTATTCCTTCGAGGCCGGGCGGGCCGAGATGATGCGCCTGCTCGCCCACGGCACGCCCGCGCAGGCCTATTTCTGCGGTGACGACGTGTTGTCGATCGGCGCGCTCAGCGCATTGCAGGAGGCCGGGTTCGCCGTGCCCGGCGATGTCGGGCTGATCGGGCTGAACGACATGGAAATGGCCGGCTGGCAGAACATCGACCTGACCACCATCCGCCAGCCCATCGCCGAGATCATCAATTCCTCGATCGAACTGGTCGTGGCCACGGTCGCCGATCCCGGCCGTTACCCCGAGGCGCGGCTGTTCCCCTGCCGGATCGTCGAACGCGGAACCCTGCGCCAGCTTGGCTGACGGGTTTTGGGGGCGCTGCCCCCGTCGCGGCAAGCCGCGACTCCCCCGGGATATTTTTGGCCAGATGAAGTAACGGATCCTTAATCATCGCGGTTCAAAACCATCCCGCGGTACAGGCTGGGAAGCCGATGATCGCGCCAGGTGAAGCCCCCGCGCGACGTCGTCCGCGGGGGTGGATCCTGCAAACTTCATCCGGCCGAAAACATCCCGGGGCGTGTGAGGGATCGACGATTGTTCGCCCTTGGCTCAAGAACTCGGGACGATGCCCCTTGCCCCCGGTCGGCGCGCGCAGGCGCGTCGAAACCTCAGCGGAACATCGGCGGTCGGGCATCGACCCAGGCACCCCGATCGCGGGCCGAGGCCACCGCGGCATGCACGGCGGCCATGGACCGCAGCCCGTCTTCCGCCCGCGGCAGCGCGCCATGCTGTTCGCCCCGGATCGCCGCGGCCAGATCGACATAGATATTGGCCACCGCCAGCGGAAAACCCTCGGGATGCGCGATCGCCACCCGGCTCAGGCGCGCGGCTTCGTCCGACAGCCCGGCTTCGCCCTTTTCCATGATCTGCGTGCGCCCGCCCACCGGTGTGTAGAACACCTGGTTGGGCTGTTCCGACGCCCAACGCAGCCCGCCGGTCTCGCCGAAGACCTGGATGTCGAAGCCGTGCTGCCGCCCGATTGCCACCGACGAGGTCCAGAGCCGCCCGACCGTGCCGCCCTGCATGCGGAAATTCACCATCGCGTCATCCTCCAGCACCCGGCTGGGAATGGTCGATGCGAAATCGGCGCTGAGTTCGCGCACCTCGTCGCCGCAGACGAAACTGGCCATGTGCAGCGCGTGGATGCCGCAATCGGCGAACTGGCCCGACACACCGGCCATCTTGGGATCGTAGCGCCAGCGCACCCGCGGATTGTCGGCATCGCCCGCATCGCCGTGATGGCCGTGGCTGAAGCTGGTCACCACCAGCCGGACCTTGCCGATCTCGCCCGCGGCCACCATCGCCCGCATCTGCCGCACCATCGGATAGGCCGAATAGCAATAGTTCACCGCGCAGATCCGGCCCGCGGCTTTGGCCACGCGCACGATCTCTTCGCCCTCTTCGACCGTCATGGTCATCGGCTTTTCGCACAACACGTGGAACCCGGCCTGCAGGAACGCGCGGGCGATCTCGAAATGCGTGGCATTGGGCGTGGCCACCGTCACCAGGTCGACCCGGTCGTCGCGCGCGGCCTCGCCCGCCAGCATCTCGCGCCAGTCGCCATAGGCGCGGTCCGGCGCCACGCCCAGCCGCTGCGCATAGGCCCGGCCGCGCTCGGGATCAAAGTCCAGCGCGCCGGCCGCCAGGGTAAAGTTGCCGTCCGCCTGCGCACCCAGCCGGTGCGCCGGGCCGATCTGGCTGCCTTCGCCGCCACCGATCATGCCCCAGTTCAGTTTGGTCATCCGCCACACTCCGTAGGGTGGGTTCCCGACCCACCGTGTCAGTTCAGAACCCGATGCTTTTCAGATAGGCCGCGTTGGCCCGCGCATCATCGATGGGCGACACGTCCAGCGTCGGGTCGCAATCCTGTTCGACCGTGCACCAGCCCTGGAATCCGTTTTCCAGCAGCACCTGGCGGACCGCGGGGAAATCCACGTCGCCCTGGCCCAGGTTGCAGAAGATGCCCTGGCCGCAGGCTTCGTAGAACCCGGTGCGCCTGGCGATCGCATCGGCTTTCACCTTGGGGTCTATATCCTTGAAATGCATGTAGGAAATCCGCCCGATATGGCGCTTCATGAAGGCCACCGGATCATAGCCGGCATAGGAATGGTGCCCGGTATCGAAGCAGATTTTCAGGATCTTTTCGTCGACCTCGTCCAGCAGCCGCTCCAGTTCCGGCTCGAAATCGATGAAGCCCGCGGCATGCGCATGCATCCCCACCGTCAGCCCGTATTCCTCGGCTCCCATCCTGGCCACCGTGGCGATGCGGTCGCGGAAAGCGGCCCATTCGGCGGCGTCCATCTGTTCGGCCTCATTGGCGCGGCCGGCGGTGGGCGCGCGGCGCGGCGAGATCGAGTCGATCAGAACAAGGTGCTGCGCACCATGCGCCACCAGCGCCTTGCAGGTGCGCACCGCGCCATCCATCACGTCGTCCCATTGCGCGGGGTCGTGGAAAGCGCGGAACACCACCCCGCCGATCAGCGTAAGACCGTATTCGGCCAGCGCGTCGCCCAGCACCACCGGGTCCTCGGGCATGAAGCCCACCGGCCCCAGCTCGATCCCCTTGTAGCCCGCTTCGGCGCAATCGCTCAGCACCTGCCGCCAGGGCGGGTTGCGCGGGTCGTTCGCGAACTCGACACCCCAGGAACAGGGCGCGTTGCCAATCTCGATCATGGTCTTTCCTCAGAAGTCGGCCGGTCTGGCCCAGTTGCGAGAGCTGTGCGAGGCGCGCGCGGCGGCGATCACCTGATGCACCGCCAGCCCGTCCCGGAAGGTCGGCCAGACCGGCGCGCCGCCGTCGATGGCCGTCAGGAAATCATGCGCCTCGATGATGATCTGGTCCTGGTACCCGGTGCCGTGCCCCGGCCCAAGGCAGAACGGCTTGTAGTCGGGATGCGCCGGACCGGTCAGGATCTTGCGGAACCCGCGCTGCGCCCGGTCCTCACGCTGTTCATACAGCCACAGCGCGTTCTGATCTTCCTGGTCGAAGCGGATCGCGCCGGTCGTTCCGGTGATCTCGTAGGCATAGCCCATCTTGCGCCCCATCGCGATGCGGCTGGCCGCCAGGTGCCCCATCGCACCGCCCTTGAATCGCACCATCATCTGCACCTGGTCGTCATTGGTGACGGGGATGCCGTCGCGTTCCGGATGCACTGTCTCGATCACCGCGTTCACTTCCTCGACCGGCCCCATCAGCGCCAGAGCGGCGTTCAGGATATGCGGCGACAGATCGCCCAGGCAGCCATTGGCATCGCCCTGAAACCGCCAGGCCGCACCGTTGCTGTCGCAGTGGAAATCCTCGGTATGCTCGCCGCGGAAATAGACGATGTCGCCCAGGGCGCCCTCGGCCACCAGCTTGCGCGCGAATTGCGACGCGGGCGTGCGGATGTAGTTGTAGGCCACCATGTTGGCGACCCCGGCGCGGTCGGCGGCAGCGACCATGGCGCGGGCCTCGGCCACGTCCAGCCCCATCGGCTTTTCGCACAGCACCGGCTTGCCCAGGCTCAGCGCCGCCTCGGCGATGGCGCGGTGCGTGGCCTGGGGCGAGGCGATGACCACCGCCTCGACGGCGGGGTCATCGACCAGGGCCTGCCAATCGGATGCGGCATGGTCGAAACCATAGGCTTCTGCATAGCGCGCGCTGCTTTGCGGGCTCGACCCGCAGATCGCCGCCAGCCGGGGCTTGAGCGTTGTTTCGAACACCGTGCCGACCGCGGCGAAGGCAGCAGAATGCGCCTTGCCCATGTAACCGCCACCCACGATCCCGATGCCGATTTTCGGCATGGCGCCCTCCCCAGAATCTCTTTGCAACCGGTTGCAAAAACTGTATCCTCCGACTCGGACCCGCGCAACGGCAAAACGCGCTGGCCGACGAATTCGAAGACCCAGGGAGAGCGAGCATGCCCGGCAGCCCCAAGACGCTGCGCCTGACCACGGCGCAGGCCATCGTGCGCTATCTGGCCAACCAGTATATCGACATCGACGGCGTGGAAACGCGGATCTGCGGCGGCGGCTTCGGCATCTTCGGCCACGGCAACGTGCCCTGCCTGGGCGAGGCGCTTTATCCGATGCAGGACGCGCTGCCGCTCTATCGCGGCCAGAACGAACAAGGCATGGGTTTTGCCGCCGCGGCCTACGCGAAATACCACCTGCGCCGGCGCTTCATGTTCTGCACCGCCAGCGCCGGGCCCGGCACCGCCAACCTGCTGACCGCCAGCGCGCTGGCCCATGCCAACCGCCTGCCGATGCTGATGCTGTGCGGCGATACCTTCCTGACCCGCCTGCCCGACCCGGTGCTGCAACAGCTGGAACATTTCGGCAATCCCGCGCTTGGGCTGAACGACGCGTTCAAATCCGTCACCCGCTATTGGGATCGCATCACCCACGCCGCGCAGGTCATCCAGTCGCTGCCCGCAGCACTCGCCACCATGCTCGACCCCGCCGATTGCGGCCCGGCCTTCATCGGCCTACCCCAGGACGTGCAGGGCTGGACATACGACTACCCCGAGGCGTTCTTTGCCCGCCGCGTGCACCACATCCGCCGCCAGGCCCCCGACCCGGTCGAAGTCGCCGCCGCCGCCGACGCCCTGCGCGCCGCGAAACGCCCGGCCATCATCGCCGGGGGCGGCGTGCAGTATTCCCGCGCCGTGGCCGACCTGACCGCCTTCGCCGAGGCGCACAACATCCCCGTGATCGAAACCATCGCGGGCCGCGCCAACCTGGTGCATGACCATCCACTGAATATCGGCCCCGTCGGCGTGACCGGATCGGACAGCGCCAACTGGGTGGCGGAACGCGCTGATGTCATCCTGTGTGTCGGCACCCGCCTGCAGGACTTTACAACAGGATCCTGGACCGCCTTCGCCCAGGACGCGCAGCTGATCGGCCTCAACGCCGCGCGCCACGACGCGATCAAGCATCTCAGCCTGCCGGTGATCGGCGACGCGAAGCTGGGGCTTCGGGCGTTGGATGCGGCGCTTTCGGGCTACACCGCCCCCGCCGACTGGACCAAATCCAGCCAGGCCGAACGCGCCAAGTGGAATGTCTATGTCGCGGACAACACCGCCCACGGCAACCGTCCCAATTCCTACGCCCAGGCGATCGGCGTGGTGAACGCGCTTTGCGGCAAACGCGACCGCATCGTCACCGCCGCCGGCGGCCTGCCGGCCGAGGTCACCGCCAACTGGAAGACGCTGGATATCGGCACCGTCGACGTCGAGTTCGGCTTTTCCTGCATGGGTTACGAGATCGCCGGCGGCTGGGGCGCGCGCATCGCGCAGTCGGAAACCGAACCCGATGCCGACACCATCGTGCTGGTCGGGGATGGCTCGTACCTGTTGATGAACTCCGACATCTACAGCGCTGCCCTGACACGGAAAAAGCTGATCGTGCTGGTGCTGGACAATGGGGGCTTCGCGGTCATCAACAAGCTGCAGAACAACACCGGGCAGGACAGCTTCAACAACCTGATCGCCGATTGCCCGACCGTGCCCGAACCCTTTGCCGTCGATTTCGAAGCCCATGCCGCCGCGATGGGCGCTGTGTCTGAGACCGTCGCCAACGGTGCCGAACTGGAGGCGGCCTTCAAACGCGCCAAGGCCAGCGACCGGACCACCGTGATCTGCATGAAGGTCGACCCCTACGAAGGTTGGACCACCCAGGGCCACGCCTGGTGGGAGGTCGGCACCGCGCAGGTTTCCGACAACGCATCGGTCCGCGCGGCCCACAAGGACTGGGAATCCAGCCGCGCGAAACAGCGAAAGGGCGTGTAATGCTGTTCGAAGGCATCGCCAGGAACGATTTCATCATCGTCGGCCGCGCGGGGATCGACTTTTTCACCGATGCCGGCGTCGCGGTCGAGGACGCCGAGCGCGTCAGCGTCGGCCTGGGCGGATCGTCCGCGAACATCGCCGCGGGCATCTGCAAGTTCGGCGGCAAGGCATCGCTGGTCACCTGCGTATCAGATGACAGCATCGGCAGCTACTGCATTGGCCAGCTTGGAAAATACGGCGTCGGCACCGATCACGTCCGCCGCGTCGGCGGCGAATTCCGCAACTCGCTCGCCGTCTATGAAAGCCGTGTTCAGGGCCACCGCAACGTGATCTACCGCAACGGGGCCGCGGACTTCCAGATGGACATCGCCGATGTCGAGGCGGTCGATTATTCCCGCTTCGGTGCGCTCATCACCGCCGGCACGGTCTTTGCCGCCGAACCCTCGCGCAGCGCCACCTTCCGCGCCTTCGAACTGGCGAAACAGGCCGGGCTGCCGATCATCTTCGACGTCGATTACCGCCCCTACAGCTGGCCCTCGCCACAGGTCGCCGAAGACGTGCTGTCCCGCGCCGCCGCGCAATGCGACATGATCGTCGGCAATGACGAGGAATTCGGCTTCATGGCCGGCGGCATCGACAAGGGGCTGGCCAAGGCCCGCGCGGTGGCGGAAACCGCCGCCGTGGTGATTTACAAGATGGGCGAGAAAGGCGCGATAACCTTCTGCGAAGGAAAGGAAATTCGCACCGGCATCTATCCGGTCAAAGCGCTGAAACCCACCGGCGCGGGCGACAGCTTCATGGCCGGGCTGATGGCCGCCCTGGCCGCCGGTCACGGCATGCGCGACGCTGTCCTGCGCGGCTCGGCCTGCGCCGCGATCACCGTGTCGCGTCCGGGCTGCGCGCCGGCGCTGCCCTATCCCCAAGACCTGGAAACCTTCCTTGCCACCCATCCCGGCGCAACCGAGACCTGAGAGGCTGCCATGCATATCCCCCCCTTCGAAAACCAGAACAGGCCGATCGTCGATGTCGACGACGCGCATGTGCCCCTGACCTATTTCAACATCGTCAAGCTGAAGACGGGCCAGCATTTCGATTACGCGGTCGACGGCTATGAAACCTGCGTCGTGCCGGCCACCGGCACCGTGACGGTCGAAACCATGGGCGAGACGTTCAAGGACATCGGCAATCGCGGCGAAGATGTCTGGGATGGCGAACCCGAAGGCGTCTACGTCCCCTCTGGTGCAGGCGCCCGCATCACCGCGCTGACCGATACCGAAACCTTTGTCGCCGGGGCGAAATTCGCCGATCAGCTGAAACCCTTCGCCGTGCGCCAGGCCGAACTGGACCTGGTGCAATACGGCAGCGACGACACCAAGACGCATCGCAAGATCAAGCACATTCTGGGCGCCGGTCACCACGACCGCGTCGGCCGCCTGCTGGTGTCGGAACTGTTCACCGTGGGCGCCGGCGGCTGGTCGGGTTTTCCCAGCCACAAGCACGACACCGATCGCCGCGACGACAAGGGCGAATTGATCGAGACCCGCCACGACGAGACCTACAATTTCCGGTTCAAGCCGAATTACGGCTCTGGCATGCAGATGCTGCAACGCGTCGACAACGAACCGGGCGACGCCTATCACATCGTCGACGGATCGACGATCCTGATCGACAAGGGCTATCACCCCTGCTGCGTGATGCCGGGCTACGAGATGTATTACTTCACCATCCTGGGCGGGCTGTCGCAGCGCTCGCTCAAGCAGTATTTCCAGCCCACCCATGCCGAGCAGTTGCACACCATCCCCGGCATCATGGACATGGTGGCCAAGTTCAAATGAACAGCTGATGATACCAACCGCCCGGCGGCACCGCCGGGCAGCGCCGACCCGCCCCCATGGGGCGGCGCTTCACGCCACCCCGCGGGCCGTCGCAGCCCTCGTCAACCCAAGGCCCGCCCCCATCATGCCCCTCGCCACGCTGACCGACGTCCTGCAACCCGCCCTCGCACGGGGCTACGCCGTTCCGGGCCTCGTCTGCCTCGGCTGGGAGGACATGCGCGCCTTCGTCGCCGCGGCGCAGGCCGAGCGCGCCCCGGTCATCCTGCAGGCAGGCCCGTCCTGCCGCGAACACACGCCCCTGCCGGTGCTGGCGCGGATGATGCGCTACCTGGGCGAACAGGCCGACGTGCCGGTCGTGGTGCATCTCGATCACGGCTACGCGGCCGAGGAATGCCGCATCGCCATCGCCGAAGGCTTCACATCCGTGATGTTCGACGGATCGCGCCTGGCCTTGCAGGACAACATCGACCAGACCGCCGCCATCGCCGAAATGGCCCATGCCGCCGGTGTGTCCTGCGAGGGCGAGATCGGGTTCGTCGGCTACGCGGCGGGTGCCGAAAGCCGTGGCACCGATCCGGCCGAGGCCGCGCGCTTCGCGCAGGATACCGGCATCGACGCGATGGCGATTTCGGTCGGCAACGTGCATCTGCAACAGAACCGCGAAGGCGGGCTGGACGAGGACCGCATCCGCGCCATCGAGGCCGTGACCACGGTGCCGCTGGTCGTCCACGGCGGCTCGGGCGTGCCGCTCGACCAACGCCGGACCCTGGCGGCTGGATCGCGGATCGCCAAGTTCAACATCGGCACCGAATTGCGCATGGCCTTCGGCGCCGCCCTGCGCGCGGCCGTCAACGCCGATCCCGACCGCTTCGACCGGGTGCAGATCCTGCGCGAAACCCACGATCCCTTGGTCGCCGCGACGCGCCCGGTCTTCCAGGCGTTCGGGGCTTCGGGGCGGGCCTGAACGGCTGCCTTGCGGGCGGCCGGACCTGTCCGCGCGGATCAGGTCTCGCGGCTGGCGTCCAGCAGCCCCTCGCGCAGGGCATAGGCCAGCAATTCGGCGACCGAATGCACCCCGACCTTCCGCATCAGGTTGGTGCGGTGATTGTCGACCGTCTTGGTGCTGACCCCAAGCCGCGCGGCCATGTCGCGGTTGTTCAGCCCTTGCGCGACAAGGCCCACGATCTGAAGTTCCCGCGCCGTCAGCACACCCGCCGACCCCGACGCGTCGATCAACTCGGCAACGCCCGGACCCAGCACGTTCCGGCCCTCGACGATGTGCGGGATCGCGTCCGAAAAGGCCTTGAGCTCCTCGCGCTTGAGAAAGATGGCATCGGCCCCGGCATGGGCCAGTTCGCCCAGCAGCGCCGTCGAGGTCAGACCCGAAAACACCACGATCCGGGTCTGCGGTGCCCAGCGGCGGGCTTCGGTAAAGACCTCGATCCCGCGCGAATAGGGCATCGCGATGTCCAGCGTCAGCAGATGCGGCTGATGCTTCTTCACCATGGCGATCGCCTCGAGCCCGTCCGCGGCCTCGGCGACCACATCGATGCCGCCGGAGACCAGCATCTGGCGGATGCCCTGACGGATCAGCGCGTGATCGTCGGCGATGACGGCGGTCGGTCTGGTCATGCTGAGTTCGCTTTCCTGGTCTCGCCGGGGGCGGGCCGCCAAGCCCGTCCCAGCACCGGCACCTCGATCCGCGCGACGGTGCCCCGGCCGGGGACAGACGCGATCCCGAATTGAAATCCGTTCTCGTCGGCCAGATCGCCGACGATGGCCAGGCCCAGCCCGTGGCCGTCCGATCCCGTGCCCTTCTCGCCCCGCAGCGACAGGCGTTCCAGATCCGCCTGGCCGATCCCTTGCCCGTCATCATGCACTTCGAAACTCATCGCCTGTGGCCTTCTGCGGCAGCCGACCAGGATGCGCCGCGGTTCGGCATGCCGCAACGCGTTCGACACCAGGTTGCCGACGATCCGCATCAGCGCCAGCGGGTCCGCCACCAGGTGCGATCCACAGCCCACCACGCGCAACGCCACCCCCTGCCGCGCCGCTTCGGCCCCGAACATCGCCTCGATGTTCTTCAGCACGATCCCGGCCTCGAACCGCTCTTGTGCATATCGGGACGGCGGGTCGGCTTCTCCGGTGCCCAGCGGCGCGCTGTTGTCGTCCAGTCCCGCGCGCACGATTTCTTCGAGATATTGCAGGCAGCTTGCAATGCGGTCCTGCGGCGCTTCTCCGGCGGTCAGCGCCAGTTGCATCGAGGCCAGCGGCTGGCGGATATCATGCGCCGCCGTCGCCAGGGCCTCGCGGCTGCGCAGCGCGGCATTGGCCGCGCGTTGCCGGTCGTCCTCGGCCCGGCGCAACGCTTCGGACAGGCTCAGCCGTTCCTCGGACAGGCGCAGCTGTTCGTTCAGCGCCAAATCCCTTTCGCGACGGGCGGCGCGGACCCGCAAGGCGATTGCGACCGAAAAGGCGGCCGCTTCGAACAGAAACGCCAGCCGCAGCGCCATCCCCACGTATTCCTGTTCGAACAGGCCTTCGGTCAGATAGCCGACCACCCCGAAGATGATCGCGGCGGCCAATGCGCCGAAACCCAGCACCAGGAAGGCGGCGCCGGACTGGCCCCGCCGCAGCGCCAGGACCGCCAGAACGGCCTGCAGGATCGTTCCCAGGCCGATCGCCAGCAATATCAGGTTCTTGAACCAGACGAGCTGGATCATCACGGTGGACAGAACGCCCAGAAGCAGCAACAGACCCATTCCGAACAGAACCAGCATGTGCAGGCGCGGCGCATGGTTCCGCGCCAGGGTGAACCGGTCGACGAAGAACAGCCCCAGCACCACCAGCAGCGTGCCGATGATCGGCAAAGCCGCCTGGTTGAAGCCCGGCGCGTTCGGCCAGACATACTGAAAGGCGTAGCCTTCCAAATGCACCAGCAGCGCGACGCCGGCCAGCATGTAGGCGCCGTAGGCCAGCGCGGGCCGGCCGTCCAGGCCATACAGGTAAACGGTGCTGATCAGCCCCATTCCAAGGATCAGCGCCGTCAGCGCCGCGATCTGAACGGTTTCGGTCTGCGTGCGTTCGAAGAACTGCGCGACGGTCTCGGCGAAGAACGGCATCTCGGTCGCCTGGTCGGTGGTGTACTCGACCACCAGCATCGCGGTTTCGTCCGGTTGCAGCGCGATTTCGGATACCAGGTGCCGATGCGGGATCGGCCGCGCGCCGAACCGGTCGCGGTTGGTCAGCGCCAGCAACGTTTGCGCCGCATCCGCGCCGCCGCCATCGGGAACAAGATGAACCCGCAACATGGTCGCGGCCGGAATGTCATGGGTGATCCACCAGGTTCCGGCGGTGTCGGTCGCGTTGCGCAGCCGCACGCTGACCCAGTAGCGGCTTGCGCCGAACCCGAAATCGACCAGGCCACCGGCAACCGGCGCCATCCGCGCGGCACCCTCGGGCGCCAGCATGTCCGCCAGCGTCAGCGCCCGGCTGTCATCCTCGTGGGCGCAGGCGTGATCCCCCAGATCGACATGGAACCCCACCGCATCCGTCAGCGCCGCCACGGGGCAGCTGGGCCCCGTTTCGGCGGCCACAGGCGGCCACGCGGACACCAGGGCAATGATCAGCCAGGCAAGGGCATATCGCACCCGCCGAAAGACTTGGTACCAGCGATCCGTCACGCAGCGCCCTTTTCCTTTTTGACGCTACGTTAGCCGCTGACCGGCCCGCCGCCAACAATTGCGGTTGCCGCTACGGCAATATGAGGTGTTTTCCTCATACCGGTCCGGTCCCGACGGCGTTAACCTTTACCCCGGGTTGGTTGAGTTATTTGGAGAAACGTCATGGGCACGGCATATTTCAGCGACAGCTATTCCAACGAATACAACGGCGATCTGACCATCGCCCGCGGGCTCAGCACCGTCTGGTTCGACCCCGGCGGCGACCCCTTGGGCGCCACCGTCGAAGAAGTCCGCTTCAAGCTGCATATCGACCACAACGGCGGTCAACCTTTCGACCTCGGCGATGTCGACATGTGGATCGTGTCGCCCGACGGCGAACGCAACCGCATCTACTACAATTTTGACGGCCCCGGCCAAGACACCGATGACGGCAACGACAGCGACGGGGCCAATGATTACGACATCTCGTTCTGGGGCACCGACCTGATCTCCAGCATCAAGTTCGGTCTCGACGGCAACCCGGTGAACGGCGATTGGGGCCTGCGGATCGACAACCAGACCGGCATCACGCTGGACCTGAACTATCTCGAAGTCTGGGTGGACTATAACTCGGCACCCGACCTGATCGTGCGGGACATCCGCCTGTCCGGCGTCGGCGGCAACGAGGTCGGCACGCCGATGCTGATCGAGACCTGGATCGAAAACACCGGCGATACACGCTATGGCGACAGGATCGACCTGGAATACCTGGTCAACGACGTGGTGATCGGCACCGGCGAAGTGAGCTTCGGCCTGAATGGCGGCAGCGTGAATTACGAAACCGAACTGCACACCTTCGACCAGTACGGCGACAACAAGGTCACCGTGCGCATCGTCGGCGCCGACGATCCCAACCGGTCCAACAATTCGCGCACCGAATTCTTCGCGTTCTCCCAGCCCGATCTCGTGGTCTCGGATGTCCGCGTTCTGGGCGATTGGGGTGCCGGCGAAGAAATCGAGATCCGGGCGTTTATCGAAAATATCGGCGACGACGCCTGGAACCTTCTCAACGGCGCGATCCGTGTCGAATACTCGATCAACGGCAATGTGGTCGGCACCGACAGCCTCAGCCTGGGCCTGACGCCGTATTTCGGCGACTGGGAAAGCTTCGACTTCACCCTGACGTCCGACGCGCCGGTGACGGTCGGCGTGCGCGTCTTCGGCGACGACCCCGAAGTCACGACCGCCAACAACCGCTGGCAAGAGGAATTCGGCCACGATCACCACGACCCGGCCAACCAGAAAACCGTCGCCAATTCCGCCTTCGACGTGCAGATGTCGTCGTTCCTGGTGCACACGGTCTACGGGCTCGACTCGATCCCCGAGGACTTCCGCGAAACCGATCGCGACGGCAACCCGGTGGAAAACAACGGGATCGACGCGGATTACCGCGGCTACCTCGCCGATTTCGGCTGGACGGTGCTGGATGACGGCGACCTCGGGCAGTTGTTCCGCCCCAACCACGGCAAGGGCGAATTCCGCTCGGGCGGGCTGTTCAACGGCGATGCCCAGGATATCAACATCTTCACCTCCTTCGCGTCGCAGGGCCTGCTGGCGGTCGGCACGTCCCCGGACGGCGAACGCACGCTGACGCTGACCTTCCGGGGTACCGACGGCGACGACATGGTGGATTCGTCCCTGGGCCAGGCCTGGACCGGCGACGGAATCTACAACTACTACGAGGCGATGCGCCCGCTGATCGACGCCGCCATCGGCTATGCCAACCGGTCCAGCAACGGCATCGACAAGATGATCGTGTCGGGCCACAGCCTGGGCGGCGCCACGGCCGACCTGTTCACGCTGGTCGATGCGCACCGGCTGAAGTCGGATATCGACCTGACCGTCGTCTCGATCGCCTCGGCCGGGTTGAACCCCAACGCGCTCGAGGATTCCTTTACCTTCCAGGGAATGCGCGACCAATACGACGACCGCCTCGTCTCGTTCGCCGCCGACGGCACCATGACCCTGAACGCGCCCAGCTACTACATCGGGCTTTCGTTCAGCAACGACACCGTCACCTTCGACATCGAAAACCCGACGCAGCTGCCGCTCGTGCCGAACTTCACCCTGAACAACAACGTGAATTTCGACGACGGCCTGATCGCCATCGACCTGCCGCACATCGCCCCCGACGACCCGGTTGACGGCGGTCTGCTGGACCAGCTGGGCTTTGGCGCCGAACACGATCACGGGCTTTACTGGGCGATGCTGGGCGCATTGGCCCGGGACCCCCTCGTGTCGCTCGTCGACGGCCACGCCATCGTCATGGGCGAGACGGATTATGCCGCGGTGACGACGCTGGGCGGCGACCCCCTGGGCGTCTTCGCGAAATTCGCCGACGTCAAGCCCTCGGGCTACGAACACGACAGCGGCAGCAAGACGCTGACCGGCTCCGGCGGCGCGGACTACATCCTGGGTCTCGACGGCGACGACGTGCTGGCGGGCCGTGCGGGCAATGATCTGCTCTCCGGCGGCAACGGCGACGACACCCTGTCGGGTGGCGCCGGTGCCGACGCGCTGGACGGCGGCGCAGGCTTCGACACCGCCGACTATTCCGGTGCCGCGGCACGGATCAAGGTCGACCTGATGAACCTGGCCGCGAACCTGGGCGACGCCCTGGGCGACAGCTTCGGCGCGATCGAGCGGTGGATCGGCAGCCTGCACAACGACGCGCTGCTGGGCGACAACGGGGCGAACGTCCTGGGCGGCATCGACGGCGACGACCAGTTGCTGGGCCGCGGAGGCCGCGACCTGCTCCTGGGCGACGATGGCAACGACCTGATCCGCGGCGGCTATGGCCGCGACACGATCGAGGGCGGCCTGGGCGACGATTCCCTGTTCGGCAGCATCGGTCACGACCGGATCATCGGCGGGCGCGGCGCCGACCGGCTGGACGGCGGCTGGAACAACGACATGCTTCTGGGCGGGTTCGGCAACGACACCCTGATCGGCGGGCGCGGCGACGACAATATCGGCGGTGGCGCCGGCAGCGACACCTTCATCTTCGCCACCGGCCACGGCATCGACATCGTCGCGGATTTCGACGCCACCGACGCCAACGAAAAGCTCGACCTGTCCGGCATCGCGGCCCTCACCGGCCTGGCCGATATCACCGATCCCGGTGGCGCCGGCTCTCAGGTCGGCGACGACGTGCTCATCGACACCGGCGCCGGCAATTCGATCCTGCTCCGCAACGTGTTGCTGGCCGATCTCGACGCCACCGATTTCCTGTTCTGACACCGGTTCGCGGGCAGCGCTGCAACGCCTGCCCGCAAACATATTCCAAATGACGCAGATCAAGGCTCGACCCCATCCGCGGTGATTTCATCGCCCCCGAGCAGGGAGGCAGAGATGAACACCACCAAGGTCGCTTTCTGGCCGCGGGTCCGGATGCTCCGGATCACCGCGGCATTGCTGGTCGGCATGGCCGGACCGGCCGGCGCCGCGCCGCTGATCGCTATCACCGAAGGCCACGGACCGGACGAAACCGTGCTGCGCTACGAGCTGGGAGCCTCGGCCAGCGACGATGCCGCCGGACGGGCCGTGATGCGGCAGGTCGCCGACGGGATTCGCTCCGATATCATCGACCAGCGGCGCGGGGCGCTGCTGGATGCCGGGCTGCAGATCTTCGGCGACCTCTACGGCGGCGCGCAGTCGCTGGGCACGCTGGGCGAACACGCGCTGATGGCCTCGGGCCTGTCGCGGATCAACACGCTTTTCACCTATGGCGGCGCTGCTTTCGCTGCCGGAACCGCGGCCAGGCAATTCGCCGCGGGCGACACCGACGAAGGCATGGCCACCGCAACCAAGGGCCTGATAAACTTCGCGATTTCCGAATTCGGCTGGGGCGCGCTTCAGGTGGCGGGCGTGTCGCTCTATGTCTACGACATCGTGCTGCGCGAATGGCAGACAGCGGTGCTGGACGCGGGCGCGGAAAACTTCCGTGGCGTCTATGACGCCGAGATGGCCAGGCGCGCCCGCAGCCTCTCCGACTGGAAGCGGATCGTCTGGGCTCTCTACCTCAAGGCCGAAGCCGACGCCGGCGGACGCGAACCCGACGCCAACCGCTTTCGCGCCCTGCTCGACGCCGAGATCGCGGACCACGTGACCGTGCGCTTCACCCCCGAAGTGCTGCTGGAATGGGACAAGGGCAAGACCGGGCTGGGCCTGACCGGCTTTCACGAGATCATCGAAGACCAGCTTGCCGACGATCGTGCCGATGCCGTGCGCGCGATGCTGACGCTCAGGGTCCTGCCCGAGATCATGCGGCGCGCCGCCGACCGCACGCTGGAGCAGTTGCTGGCGACCTACAACACCGACATGCGGCGCGAAATGAACCGCCGCCTGCGCCTGCAGGTGACGGTGTTCGGCCTGACCGAACCCACGCGCGTGTCCATTCCCCTGCCGGCCGGCGGCAGCTGGGACGGCGAGGTCGGCATCGATGGCTCCTACGCGATCGAGATGACGAATTTCGCCCGCATCAAGGCCGGTCTGCCCGATCGCGTCCGGGTCGACATGCCGGGCGGGCCTGTCGAAAAGCCGTTCCTGCGCCGCGGACAACAGGCGGTCGCCGTCTTCGGCACGCCGGTCACGCCATACGTCGCGCGCTACCGGTTCGAGGAAGGCCCGATCGCCTGCCGCCGGACCACCCGCGACGCCACCACCGACGCCTTCATCGGCTCCGAAACCTTCTCGCGCGACGGGCCGGCTGCTGTGACGCTGGACATGGCCGCCCTGCCCGGCGGGACGGTCGTCGTCGGGCGGTTCGACGCGCAGACCCGCGACTGGCCCCTGGCCTCGCCCGGGCTGTGGCGCGGCACCGACCTGCACCTGGGCGCGCCGCGGGTGATGTACCTGGCGCGGCTGCGCAATTGCCGGATGGACTTCTTCACGCCGCAAACCGAAATGCAGGCCGGCGATTGCCAAGTGCTGCGCGAATATGAACGCATCGCGGGCGACAGGCGCATCGTGACGACCTGCGATTCCACCGCCCGCCTGACCCTGTCCGGGCTGGTCGCCGAAATCGGCGGCGCGGTGCAGGTTCTTGATGTCCAGAGCGCCGAAGGCAAAGCCCTGATCGGCGTGATCCGGCAAAGCCTGTCCCGCGGGATCAAGGATTTCGACCCGTCTCTGTTGGGGGGGATGTCACGATGAAACCCACGCTTGCGACCCTGGCCATCGCGGCCCTTGCCGCATGGCCTTTGCCCGCCCCGGCGCCGGCCGGCCCGCTGGAAGACGCCGCCGCCGGTTACCGGCTTGCCGATGGCCCCGACCTGCCGCTGGCCGATCTGGTGCCCGACGCCCCGCCCCCGCCCCCGGCGACGGGGCCGGAATTCTGGCACGGCACCCCCGACGACCCGGCCGCAGCCCCCGAGATGGACCTGGCCCCGGCCGGGCTGGTCGCGGCCCAGGCACCCGCCGATCCGGAGCCGGCGCCCGCAGCCGCGCAAGACATGTCCGACCTTGCCGTGACGCCGGGCGACATACCCCGGGGCTGGACGGTGCACGCATTCGGCGGCGCCGAGATCGCCGTGCCGCCCGAATGGCAGCGCATGGTGAAAACCGATGACATCACCCTGCTTTTCGGCGGCGATCCCGACACCCGCACCGGCCCCGGTATCGCCCTGGCGCTGACGGACGATATCGAGGACATGATCGACGATGCCACCGTTCTGGCCCGCGATCGGGTCATCATGCCGAACGGCGAAGACTATCACCGCGTCGTCTACGAAGGCCGGATAGACAAAGCCACCACCATCCGCGGCACCATGTTCCTGTCCGGCGCTCCGGTGACGGACGACCTGCACCTGGTCGCCAACACGATGGTTTTTTCCGGCGACCCCGCCGCCCATCGCGACATGTTCGCCACCATCCTCGGCACGCTGCGCCTGCCTTCGGCGGCCGGTCCCGATCCCGACGCGCCGGCGACCGGGCTGGACGGGCTGCTGCGCTACACCACGCCGCGTGGCTGGCGTATCGGTACCGACCGCGCCGACCGTCTGACGCTTTATCCGCAACTCTACACCGGCTATGCCGAAATCGCGCTCGGGCCCTGGGTCACCGGCCCGCAGGGCCTGTTGACCACGCTGCCCGGAAACGCGGTCGCCGGGCGCGACGCAATCCTGGGCGAACCGGCCACCCGCCATGACTGGGACGGCAGCGCCGCCGAATTCCAGGACGGCGCGACCCTGCGGCCCGGCCGCTACCGGCTGTTCCTGCTCGACGCTTGCCTGGACGGCGGCGAACCGGTCGCAATTCTGGTCGCGGGCCTGCCCGCGTTCCATGACGGCCCCGACCTGGCGGCATTTCTCGACAGCGCGGCTCTGGACATGCCCGGGGCGGCTGGCCCCTGCCCGTCCGGTGCGGACGGTGCCGCACCGCCGCTGACCGCCGAACAGCAACTGGGCATGGCGCGCGACGGCAAAGCGCTGGCGACGTCTCCGGCCGGGCCATCCGGCGCATCCACGGCAGCGCCATCGCCGCCGGCCGGAACCGACGCATCCCCGACCGGCACGCCGGTCACCGTGGGCGCGGTCGGGTTCCATTTGCCCGACGGCTGGGTCGCGCAATGGGACACCCCCGACGACAAGGGATTCGCCAGCCCCGACGGGCGGTTCCAGCTGTTGGCGTTCTGGTGGTTCCCGGACGAACCGCTGACCGCCTATGACGATGTCGCCCGTGTCGACCACGCGATCGTCGACCACGAACCGGTGACGGTGATCACCTCCGATTTCGGCAGCCGCGCGGCGATCCAGACCGTGACCGAACGTGCCCGCGCCGATGGCAAGCGGTTCGTCTTCACGCTCGAAGGCGATGTGCCGCTTGCCGATCTGGCCGGGCTTCAGGCCCGGCTGGCCGCCGGTCTGCGCTTTGGCGACAGCTTCGACCCGGCCAGGGCCGGGAACGCCGCGCCGGCGCTGCCGCAGCCGGCGGGCGATCTGCGCATCACCTTCGCCGATGGCGGAACCGGCGGCTGGACCGGCGACTACGCCACCCTGTCCAATCCCGGCACCGGCGGGCCGGACGGGCGCGGCTACCTGTCCGCCTTCACCCCGGGCGACGGCATCACCGGATACCTCGTCGCGCCGCCGGACCTGCTGGGCGACTGGCGCGGCTACGGCGCGCTGCGCACCACGCTCGTTACCGGCGAAGGCACATCTGTGGACCCCTACGAATACCGCGGCGTCGGCGACGTGCGTCTGTCCAACGGCGCGATGACGGCCTCGGCGGTCTATCCGCGCCCGGTGGGCCCGCACTGGGCCACGCACGAGCTGTCCCTGACCGACGATACCCGCTGGCGGCTGGGCGGGGGCGCCACCAGCCTGGCCGATGTGCTGGCGAACGTCACCCGGCTGGAACTGCGCGCCGAATTCCTCGAAGGCGACGCCCAGGCCGGTCTGGCCGAACTTGTGCTGGTGGGCCGCGACAGCGCATCCCGGGCCGCCGTCGTGCCGGTGCCGCCCCTGCCCGTCCCGCCGCCCCCGGCCGCCGGGATCGAGGATCGCGACCGCTTCGAAGACCTGGGCAACGGCTATTCGCGCTATGTCAACGACCGCTACGGCACGGTCATTTCCTACCCGCACGACTATTTCCGCGCCGACCCGCCGCCCGGAAACGGCGATGGCCGCCGTTTCGTCTCGGTCGACGGCGCCGCGCGGTTCTTCGTCTTCGCGCAATACAACGCGCTGAACCAGAGCCAGGCCGAACAGATCGCGCAGACCAAGGCGGACGGGCGCGGCCCGGTGCGCTACGAACGCGCCGGGCCGGGCTGGTTCGTGCTGTCCGGCGTGACCGGCGACGCCATCTACTACCGCCGCGTGACCGAAACCGCCGACGGGCTGATCCGCGTGTTCGAGATCACCTATCCCCTTGCCCGCAAATCGGAATTCGACGCGCTTGTGACCTATATGGCAGACAGCTTCGGCCCCGCCGACAGCGCCGCACCGCAGCCCGCCGAAACCGCGCTGCCCGATCCCCGCCTCGACCGGCTCTGGACCCCGCAACGCGGCACCGCCGACCGCTCGGCCTTGATGGATGCCGCGCGCATCCCGGTGGAAGCCGCCCTGGGCCTTCCGGTGATCTTCATCGTGGACGTGCTGCGCACCGATGGCCGCTGGGCCTATCTGCAGGCCGTTCCCGTCAATCCCGATGGCACGCCGCTCGACTGGGCCCGCACCCCGCTGGCCGCCGAGCGGGCCCGGGGCGTGGCGTCGGACGTCGTGATGGTGCTGATCGCCAGAACAGGCGGCACGTGGCAGGCCGTGGACTGGGTCATCGGCCCGACCGATGTGCACTGGCTCAGCTGGACCGAAACATATGGCCTGCCCGAAACGCTGTTCACCGCAGGGCGCTGACGGCCCGCCGCACAAGGTGATGGTGCAAGACAGGGCTGGTGGGTGATGAGAGACTCGAACTCCCGACATCTTCGGTGTAAACGAAGCGCTCTACCAACTGAGCTAATCACCCGCCGCTGCCGGTTCTAATCGCGCCGCGCCGCCGCTTCAAGACCCGGCCGCATCCTCGACCGCCTCGGTCCAGCGCCGCGGCCCCGGCCCCTCGGCGCCCAGCGCGTCGCCGGGATTGTAAAGCGGGCAATTCTCCAGCGACAGGCATCCGCAGCCCATGCAGTGATCCAGCTGCCCGCGCAGCCGCTCCAGCAACGCCATGCGGCGGTCGATCTCGGCGCGCCAGACCTCGGACGCGGCCTGCCAATCGGCCTTGCCCACCGCCGCACCCTGCGGCACGCGGTCCAGCACCGCCTTCACCTCGGCCAGCGGAATGCCCAGCGTCTGCGCCACCCGCACCACCGCCACCCGGCGCAGGCTGCGGCGGTCATAGCGGCGGTGATTGGCCGGGGTGCGCCAGCTTTCGATCAGCCCGAGGCTTTCGTAGTAATGCAGCGTCGACACCGCGACCCCGGCGCGGTCGGCCAGTTCGCCGACGCTCAGATCGTTGGGCGTGACGCGGCGTGGCGGATTTTTTCGCGACATGGCACTTGACCTCAAGTGAGCTTGAGGAAGCAGAGTGAACCACATCGACCGACCAGACAAGGAGAAAGCGCATGTCCGCGAAAGCCCTGCAAGACCTTGACCACGCACGCAAACGCCCGCGCCGCCGCAGCCGCGCCTGGGCCGCCCTGTCCCGGGCCTTCCGCGCGCGCCACGACCGGCGCCGCATCGAACAGCTGCGCCGCGATCCGCATCTCGCGCGCGATGTGGGTCTCACACCCCGGCCCGACCCTGCCCCGATCCGCACCGAAGGCCCGTCATGGTGACGCTGTTGCAACGGATCGCCGCGCTCTACGCGCCACCGCCGCGATGCGGTCCGCTTTGCCGCGACGTGGCCGACGAGATCGAGGTGATGCACCGCGCCGCCATCCTGCGCGCGGCGGCCGGAAAATGAAAAAGCGCGCCGGATACGGCGCGCTTTCCCGAAACCTGGTGGGTGATGAGAGATTTGAACTCCCGACATCTTCGATGTGAACGAAGCGCTCTACCACTGAGCTAATCACCCGGTGGCGTGTCCAATACCGCCCCTTGCGACACGGTGCAAGGGGCCAATCGCCCGGTTCTTCGCCTATTCGGCGGCTTTGACCGGCGGCTCCGGCATCTCGGCAAGATCGTCGGTTTCGACGCTTCCCGGTGTCATCGGCTTGCCCGGCTGGCGCACCTTGGACACGATGACCTTGCCGCCGCCACCGATCGCCTTGATCCGGTTGACCTTGACCTTGCCCATCGGCGCCAGGTTCAGGCTGCGGCCTTCGGCCAGCGCCTCGCCCAGCACGGCCAGGGCGGCCTCGATGGCGGGCTTGGCATCGCGCCGTTTGACCCCGCTGCGTTCGACCGCCCGCTGGATCAGTTCGCGCTTTTTCATCTCGGGCTGGTCGGCGATCGGCACGTCGGCCGGGGGGCGCGTGTCGGTGGCGGGTGCATTCGTCTCGGCGGCCGCTGTCGTGCGGGTCGCCGCGATGGGCTTGGGTGCCGCCGTCGTGCTGCGTGTCGTCCGCCGGGTGGTGGTTTTCTTCGTGGCCATGACCTGTCTTTTCTGCTCGAACCGCTAGATGCGGTGTTGTTTTGGTTCGGTGGCACAACCATAGGGGAAATCTTGGCCTCGCGCCAGTCTCGCTTGACTCCCTGCCGCCAGGTTTCGACAGTTGGTGCGCATTTTGTCACGGAGATTGCCCATGAAAACGCTTGCTGCCGCTGCTGCCCTTGGCCTTTTGGCCGTTTCAGCCCAGGCCGGGGGGTCCGAGCCGATGATGGAACCGGTCGTCATCGCCGACGATGCCGCGCAGACCTCCAGCTCGGCCGGTCTGGTGCTGGGTCTCATGACGGTGATCCTGTTCGGCACGGCGCTGGCCAGCAACTGAGCCGGGCGGAACAGCCGTCACGAAAAAGGCGCCGTGGATTGCCCACGGCGCCTTCCCTGTCAGGTGGCGTTGCCGGTCAATGCGCCGTGGCGCCCTGCGCGGTGTCCTCGGCCGACGGGGTCGCCGCTGCGGCGGCTTCCTCGGCCTCTTCGTCCCAGTCGATGGGCTCGGGGTCGCGCACCAGCGCCAGCTTGAGCACCTCGGACACGTGCTTGACCGGGATGATCTTCAGCCCGTCCTTCACGTTGTCGGGCAGTTCGGCGAGATCCTTCTCGTTTTCCTCGGGGATCAGCACGGTGGTGATACCGCCGCGCAGGGCCGCCAGCAGCTTTTCCTTCAGCCCGCCGATGGCGGTCGCGTTGCCGCGCAGCGTCACCTCGCCGGTCATGGCGATGTCCTTGCGCACCGGGATGCGCGTCAGCACCGACACGATCGACGTCACCATGGCCAGGCCGGCCGACGGGCCATCCTTGGGCGTGGCGCCATCGGGCACGTGCACGTGGATGTCCCACTTGTCGAAGCGCGGCGGCTTGACGCCGATCTCGGGCGCGATCGACCGGACATAGCTCGACGCCGCGTCGATCGATTCCTTCATCACGTCGCCCAGCTTGCCGGTGGTCTTCATCCGGCCCTTGCCCGGCAGGCGCAACGCCTCGATCTGCAGCAGGTCGCCACCGACGCTGGTATAGGCCAGCCCGGTCACCACACCCACCTGGTTTTCCTCTTCCGCCAGGCCGTAGCGGAACTTCCGCACGCCCAGGAAATCGTCCAGGTTCTTGGCCGTCACCGTGACCTTCTCGGCGTCCTTCTTGACGATCTTGGTCACCGCCTTGCGCGCCAGCTTGGCGATCTCGCGTTCGAGATTCCGCACCCCGGCTTCGCGGGTGTAATAGCGGATGATGTCGGTGATCGCGTCGTCCTTGACCGCGAATTCGCCCTTCTTCAGCCCGTGGTTCTTGATCTGCTTGTCCAGCAGGTGACGCTTGGCGATCTCGCGCTTCTCGTCCTCGGTGTAACCCGACAGCGGGATGATCTCCATCCGGTCCAGCAGCGGCCCCGGCATGTTATAACTATTGGCCGTGGTCACGAACATCACGTTCGACAGGTCGTATTCCACTTCCAGATAGTGGTCCACGAAGGTCGAGTTCTGTTCGGGGTCCAGCACCTCGAGCATGGCACTCGCCGGATCGCCGCGGAAATCCTGGCCCATCTTGTCGATTTCATCCAGCAGGATCAGCGGGTTCGTCGTCTTGGCCTTTTTCAGCGCCTGGATGATCTTGCCCGGCATCGACCCGATATAGGTCCGCCGGTGGCCGCGGATCTCGGATTCGTCGCGCACCCCGCCCAGCGAGATGCGGATGAACTCGCGCCCCGTGGCCCGGGCCACCGACTTGCCCAGGCTGGTCTTGCCCACGCCCGGCGGTCCCACAAGGCACAGGATCGGGCCCTTCAGCTTGGCCGACCGCGCCTGCACCGCCAGGTATTCCACGATGCGTTCCTTGACCTTCTCCAGGCTGTAGTGATCGGCATCCAGGATATCCTGCGCGCGGTTCAGGTCCTTCTTGACCCGGCTTTTCGTGCCCCACGGGATCGACAGCATCCAGTCCAGGTAGTTGCGCACCACCGTGGCCTCGGCGCTCATCGGAGACATGTTGCGCAGCTTCTTCAGCTCGGCCTCGGCCTTTTCCTTGGCTTCCTTGCTCAGCTTGGTGTTGGCGATCTTCTGTTCCAGTTCGGCGATCTCGTTGCTGCCGTCCTCGCCGTCGCCCAGCTCCTTC
Source organism: Thalassococcus arenae (assembly GCF_019104745.1). Classification (NCBI taxonomy): domain Bacteria; kingdom Pseudomonadati; phylum Pseudomonadota; class Alphaproteobacteria; order Rhodobacterales; family Roseobacteraceae; genus Thalassococcus; species Thalassococcus arenae. The sequence goes on along the minus strand of NZ_JAHRWL010000002.1, from coordinate 221,446 downwards.
TGAATGGCCTTCATCTGCTCATTCAGGTAATACTCGCGCTGCGTCTTCTCCATCTGGGATTTCACGCGCGTCTTGATCTTCTTCTCGACCTGCAGAACGCTCATCTCGCCCTGCATCAGCCCATAGACCTTTTCCAGCCGTTCGCTGACCGACAGCGTTTCCAGCAGGTCCTGCTTCTGATCCACCTCGATGCCCAGATGGCCCGCCACCAGGTCGGCCAGCTTGGCCGGTTCCTGGGTCTCGCCGACCGCGGCCAGCGCTTCGTCGGGGATGTTCTTCTTGACCTTGGCGTAGCGTTCGAATTCCTCGGCCACGGTGCGCACAAGCGCCTCGATCGCCGTGGGATCGCCCGGCATCTCGGTCAGGTAATCGGCCTTGGCCTCGAAGAAACCGTCATTGGGAAGGTATTCGGTGATCCGCACCCGCGCCTGGCCTTCGACCAGCACCTTGACGGTGCCGTCGGGCAGCTTGAGCAGTTGCAGCACATTGGCCAGCACGCCGGCCTTGTAGATGCCGCCCGCCTCGGGGTCATCCACCGACGGGTCGATCTGCGACGCCAGCAGGATCTGCTTGTCGTCGTTCATCACCTCTTCCAGCGCCCGCACCGATTTCTCGCGGCCGACGAACAGCGGCACGATCATGTGCGGAAACACCACGATGTCGCGCAGCGGCAGCACCGGGTACGAGGCGTTGAGGGGTTTTTTCATGCTCGTTTTCCTTGTTGGCAAGACCGCCCCGCCCCGCTCGGCGGCAGCATGGGCCGTCTCCGGTCATAGGCGGTAAAGGTGGGTGTTCCGCGCGGGTTTTCAACCGCAGGCCACCGGCAACCGCCCCCTGCTTTGCTCCGACAATGAAGCCGCCGGTTCGGGGGTGCAAGGGGGCATTTCCCCGCAATCCACAGCTTTCCGGACGGCCTCAAAGCGGTTCGATATCCCCCTGCGCCCGCATGGCATGGAACGCCGCCTCGAATTCGGCGAATGTCCCCGCCGCGATCGCTGCGCGCATGCCGGACATAAGCTCTTGATAATAATGCAGGTTATGCCAGGTCAGCAGCATGCCGGAAATCATCTCGCCGGCGCGGAAGACGTGGTGCAGATAGGCCCGGCTGTAGCCCCGGCAGGCGGGACAGGTGCAATCCTCGTCCAGCGGACGCGGATCGTCGGCATGGCGGGCGTTCTTGATGGCAACCGGCCCGCGCCGGGTCCAGGCCTGCCCGGTGCGCCCCGATCGCGACGGCAGCACGCAATCCATCATGTCGATGCCGCGTTTCACCGCGCCGACGATGTCGTCGGGCTTGCCCACGCCCATCAGGTACCGCGGCTGGTCCTCGGGCAACTGGCCCGGCGCGAAATCCAGAACGCCGAACATCGCCTCCTGCCCCTCGCCCACAGCCAGACCGCCCACGGCGTAGCCGTCAAAGCCGATGGCGCGCAACGCCGCTGCGCTTTCGGCGCGCAAATCCTCCTCCAGACCGCCCTGCTGGATGCCGAACAGCATGTGCCCCGGCCGGTCGCCAAAGGCGTCGCGCGACCGCTGCGCCCAGCGCATCGACAGCCGCATGCTGTCCTCCAGCCGCGCCCGATCGGCGGGCAGCGCCGGGCATTCGTCGAAACACATCACGATGTCCGACCCCAGCAGCCGCTGGATCTCCATCGACGTCTCGGGGCTCAGCATGTGCTTGGAGCCGTCGATATGGCTGCGAAAGGTCACGCCTTCCTCGGTCAGCTTGCGCAGGTCCGACAGGCTCATCACCTGGAACCCGCCGCTGTCGGTCAGGATCGGACGATCCCAGTTCATGAACCGGTGCAGCCCGCCCAGCCGCGCCACCCGTTCCGCGCCGGGGCGCAGCATCAGGTGATAGGTGTTGCCCAGCAGGATGTCGGCGCCGGTGGCGCGCACGCTTTCCGGCAGCATCCCCTTGACCGTCGCCGCGGTGCCCACCGGCATGAAGGCCGGCGTGCGGATCTCGCCGCGCGGCGTCGTGATGACGCCACAGCGCGCGGTGCCGTCGCGGGCATGCAGGGTGAAACCGGTCTTGCTCATGGCCTGCTGATGCCCCAGACGCGCGGCAATGCCAAGCCCGGCAATCCGTCCCGTCGGCGGGGAAAACAGGACGGATTGCTGCCCGACACAGCGCGTCACGGCGATTGCGCGGCCCCGGCTTTCGCGCCAAACTGCGCAGCATGAGCAGTGACGAGGCGGGGCGCAGGCCCACCTATCCCGGCGGTATCGAAGCCGTGCTGACCCAGATGGAGGGGCGGCGCGACGGCTTCGACTATGCCCCGGGCGAGACGCTGCCGCCGCACGATCTCGATCTCGTTCCGCTGCTGGAACAGCGCGTGAAACATCCATCGCAAGACCCTGACGAACAAGGACCTTTCCGGTCTTCCTATCACCGCAAGCGCTATTCGCTGCGCAAGGAATTCGAAGGCGAACCCGAGCTGTGTTTCCTCAACGGCCTGCTGATCGCGCATCTGCGCAAGCGCGTCTGGCCCGATCACGCGCCGGCGCTGTTCCGGCGGCTCTGGGCCGAGCATGCCGATTTCCTGATCGCCCGTCTGGATGCGCGCTGGCTGGTCTCTTCCGTCACCACCTTCGGCGACCACGGCGACAACCCCGTGCAAACCGCCGTGGGACTGGCGATGAACGTGCTGTTCGGAACCATGAAGCTTTACGAAACAGAGCGTCTTTTCAGTGGGTTGGAGGCCAGCCGCCCGTTCACCATCGACGGCAAGGCACGCGGCCGGTTGCCGCTTCAGATGGACGCGTTTTCGATCTCGCATGGCGGGCTGGACGTGAACATGATCGGCCGGCTCTGGCAGGACGCGGATCGCGATCCGGTGATCCGACCGCTGGCGCATCACCTGCTGAACGAACTGATCCACGACGACCGCACGGTGTTCCGGCGCCTGCGCACGATGCGCACGCGTAAGGAAAAACGTGATGCAGCATCGACGGACAAGCCTCTGAAGGAAAAAGAGAAAAGCAACGTCGCACCGGTACCCGCCCGGGCCAGGGCCCTGACCGTCGACAGCCTGCGATGGGGCATCGTGTCGACCCAGCGGGGACCGTTGGCGCAACTGGCCCGCTTCGCCGCGCACCATCTCGAGGCCGGCGCCTCGGCGTTGCACATCTATCTCGACGAAGCCGACCGCCAGGCCGCCGACTGGCTGGCGCAACACCCGCGCATCGAAATTGAACTTTGCGATGAAACCTATTGGGAAGAAACCGGAAAAGACCGTCCGGACGCGCATCAGCTTCGGCAGGCCCACAACGCCACCCGGGCGCTGCGCGCCTGCGCCGACACGCTGGACTGGCTGGGCCATGTCGATGTCGACGAATTCCTGCTGACCGATCGCCCCATGGCCGAGATCCTGGCCACCGCGCCGCCTTCTGCCGCGATCGTCCGCCTGCCCCCGGCCGAAGCGCTGGCGCGTGACGACGGCCCGCCCACCGCCTACAAGATCACCCACAAGCAGGCCCGCCAGCCCAAGGCCATCGTGCAGGACATCTACCCCACCTTCGGGCTGCACCTTTATGGCGGTTTTCTCAGCCACACCACCGGCAAGCTGTTCGTGCGCACCGGCATCGACGACACCCGGCTGGGCATCCACGCGATGAAATACCGCGGCGCCGAGGCGACCAACCGGCACAAGCCCGCCGGCGCCTTCATCGCCCATCACCACGCCACCAGCTGGGACCAGTTCCGCGGCCATCTCGATTTTCGCCGCAGCCGCGGTTCCTATCGCGGCGGCGCGCGCAAGACCGAAATGGGCCAGGCCGAGCTGTTCGCCGCGCTGGCCGAGGAAAAGGGCGACGACGCCCTGCGCGCCTTTTTCGACGAGATCTGCGCCGACAGCCCCGACCTGCGCGACCGGCTGCGCGCGCATGGCATGCTGATCGAGGCCGCGCTCGATCTCGACGGCGCGGTGCGGCGCGTCTTCGGCGCCCTGCCATGACGACCTGGGGGATCGTTTCGACCGTCAAGGCGCCGCTGGAGGCGATCCAGCGCTTTGCCGCCTGGCATCTCGAACTGGGCGCGCACCGGCTGTATCTCTATCTCGACGACGACGTGCCCGACACGCTGGCCGCGCTGCGGGCGCATCCCAAGATCCGCGCGATCCACACCGATGCGGCCTGGTGGGAAAAACGCGACGGCCGGCCCGAAAAGCACCAGGTGCGGCAATCGCTGAACGCCCGCCATGCCAACAACCGCAAACCCGAGGTCGACTGGCTGGCGCATATCGATGTCGATGAATTCCTGCTGCCCGCCGCGCCGGTGGCCGACCTGCTGGGTGCGCTGCCGGCCGAGGCCCGCTGCGCCCGCATCCGCCCGGTCGAGGCACTGGCGCCGGGCGACGGCGTGGCCGCGGCCGAAACCGCCTTCAAAGCCTTCCATCTGGACCAGGGCGCGCGGCAGGCCGCGTCCGAATCCTGCTTTCCCACCTGGGGCGCGCATCTGTCGGGCGGCTTTCTCAGCCATGTCGCGGGCAAGCTGATCTTTCGCACCGGCATGAAGGGGCTGCAGATCAAGATCCACAACATCGCGCTGGACGGCGTGTCCAATCCCGGCCAGGTAGACCTGCCGCAGATCGAACTGGGGCATTTCCACGCCGCCGACTGGGATCACTTCCTGGCGTTGTACCGGTTCCGCATGGCGCAGGGTTCCTACCGGTCCGAGCTGAAATCCCAGGTGCGCCGCCCCGATGCCGTCAACCTGCACGACCTGTTCACCATGATCGAATCCGAGGGCGGCGAAGCCGCGCTGCGGCTGTTCTACGACGAGGTCTGCACCGCCAGCGCGGGCCTGTGCGACCGGCTGGACCGCCACGGCCTGTTGCGGCGGCACCGGATGGAACTGGACGCGCTGCGCATGCGACATTTTTCCTGACAATTCAGTCAACAAAGCCAGTCTTTCCCGGGAATTGTCCATGCAAGGGGCACAATCCCGCCAATCTCCGCCCGTTGTGGCGCGCGGGTCGATTGACGCATTCCCTCGATCCCGCTAAGAGGCCGCAGGGGTTTCCATTGCCGGAACGTCAGGGCCATCCGGGCCACCCCACCTGATGCGCGGGCCGTGGCAGTGTCCGCATGATACGGACATGCATGACCAAGTTTTCTGATCTCAACCTTAATCCCAAGGTTCTCAAGGCCGTCGAAGAGGCGGGCTACGAAACACCGACGCCCATTCAGCTGGGCGCCATTCCCCCCGCGCTCGAAGGCAAGGACGTGCTGGGCATCGCCCAGACCGGAACCGGCAAGACCGCCGGCTTTGTTCTGCCGATGATCACCCTGCTGGCCCGTGGCCGTGCCCGCGCCCGGATGCCGCGCAGCCTTGTGCTGTGCCCGACGCGGGAACTGGCCGCGCAGGTGGCCGAGAATTTCGACACCTACGCCAAGCACGTCAAGCTGACAAAGGCGCTGTTGATCGGCGGCGTCAGCTTCAAGGAACAGGACGCGCTGATCGACAAGGGCGTCGACGTGCTGATCGCCACGCCGGGCCGCCTGCTGGACCATTTCGAGCGCGGCAAGCTGCTGCTCACCGGCGTGCAGGTCATGGTGGTGGACGAAGCCGACCGGATGCTCGACATGGGGTTCATCCCCGATATCGAACGCATCTTCAGCCTGACCCCCTTCACCCGGCAGACGCTGTTCTTCTCGGCCACCATGGCGCCCGAGATCGAGCGCATCACCAACACCTTCCTGTCCGCCCCGGCGCGGATCGAAGTGGCCCGCCAGGCCACCGCATCGGAAACCATCGAACAGGCCGCGGTGGTGTTCAAGCCGTCGCGCCGTGACCGCGAGGCCAGCGAGAAACGCGCGGTCCTGCGCGCCATCATCGACGCCGAGGGCGACAAGTGCTCGAACGCCATCGTTTTCTGCAACCGCAAGGTCGACGTGGATATCGTCGCCAAATCGCTCAAGAAATACGGCTATGATGCCGCTGCGATCCATGGCGACCTGGACCAGTCGCAACGCACCCGCACGCTGGACGGCTTCCGCGCGGGCGACCTGCGCCTGCTGGTGGCCTCGGACGTGGCCGCGCGCGGCCTCGACATCCCGGCGGTCAGCCATGTGTTCAACTTCGACGTGCCCAGCCACGCCGAGGATTACGTGCACCGCATCGGCCGCACCGGCCGCGCCGGCCGCGAGGGCAAGGCCTTTACCATCGTGGTGCCGAAGGACGAAAAATACCTCGATGCGGTGGAAAAGCTGATCCAGAAAACCATCCCGCGGGTCGACAACCCCGCCAAGGTCGGCAAGCCCGTCGACGACACCGACACGGCCGAGGACGACAAGCCCAAGCGCGCGTCGCGGTCACGGTCGCGGTCGCGCAAATCCGACAAGCCCGAGACCGAGCCCAGGCCCGCCGAAGCCAGACCCGCCGAAGCCGCGCCCGAAGCCAAGACGGACGACAAGGGCCGGTCGCGTTCGGACCGCGGCAAATCCGACCGGTCGCGCTCGGGCGGCAAGTCCGGCGGCCGTGACGGCGGCGTCGTGGGTCTGGGCGATCACCTGCCCGAATTCATCGCGCTCAGCTTCGACGAACGCCGCACGGGCTAGATCACCCCGCGCCGGCGCCCACATGGCGCCGCAGTTGTGCCGGATTGCCCACCTAACCCTGGTCGTGCGACAGCACAGGGCGGCATATGCGACAGACATGGAAACCGCGACCCGACGGCCCGACACGCGGGGCGCATCGAATCGTTGCGCAGCATCCCGCATGGCGGCTGGCATCGAACGGCAAGGCGGTGCCGAAAAGCGCCTACATAGTGGCATTCTGCGTGCTGACGGGCCTGTCGGCCATTTCGTGGTTCATCCCCGCCTCGGTGCTGGCCGATCCCTATCAGACAGGCACCCCCACCATGATCGGCCTGGCGATCGTGGTCGCGCTGACGGGGCTGCATCTCTGGGTCTCGCTGCCCGGGCTGCGGCTGTCGACCGATGACGGTGCGACGGCCAGGGATGTCGTCTTCAACGGTATCGTGGCGCTGATCGCGCCCATCCTGACCTTCCTTTTCGCCGGGTCCGTGCTGTTCCGGCTTGTGCCGCTCGTGGCTGCCGGGCTTTTCGGATCGCCGATGGTGGTCGAACGGGAGGTCGTCGATGTCCGGCGGGGCATCGGCATCTGCATGACCGGCAGTATGCGATGCGTCACTGGACGCACGTCCAGAGATTACCGTTGGCTCGAGATCGACGGTCACCCCAACACCTTCTCGCGGGTCATCGTGGCGCGCGGCTATCTCGGCTTCTCGACGTCTACCGGTGCGCAGCACCCGCAACGCGCCCGGTTCGAAGGCCGGGGCACCGTGCTTGGCATGCGGATCGACAAGGCCCGCAACCTCGATATGCGCCCCACCGGCACGAACAACTGACGTCCGCTGCGCCGGCCGGTCTAGTCGATCAGCGCATCGGCCCGGCGACCGGCCCGTTCCAGGTGGATGGGCAGGACCCGCCCATAAAGCTGCCTTGTGCGTTCCGGGCTGCCCACCATGTCGGGTTGCTCGACATAGGACAGGATCGCCACGTAGCGCGGCGTGGTGCCCCGCAGCGGCGCCACCCGGTGCAGCGAATAGCGGCCCTTGAACAGCTGCAGGTCGCCGGGTTTGAGGTGCAGGACGCGCACCTGGTCCGAGGTTCCGTCCAGAACCCGCGCCACGGCATCGAAATTCTCGTCCCCGCGCCGGATCATCGGCGCGTATTCGAACGCCCCGCCCTCGTCGGCGTTCTGGATCGCCAGCGTCACGGTGAAGTTGTTGGTGTCGAAATGCCAGGGAAAGCCATTGCCTTCCCCGGCCATGTTGACGATCGCGTCGGCCAGCGGATCGGCGTAGCGAAAGAACCGCTCCGCCGGTTCGCGCAGGCAGGCCCGGATGAATTCGTCGAAGCCCGGAAAATCGTGGACCTGCCGCAGCGGGCCGTCCTTGGGGAAATTGTCCGCCGGGATGAAGGCGTTGGAGCGCTCGAAGAAGCGGCGCTTGGGATGGTCCGGCGGCAGATCCGGGTCGTCGGCGGTGAAATAGGCGTTGGTGCGGCCGTAGCTGCGATGCGCCTTGTCCGCCACGGCATCGGCCTCGGCGGCCAGCGCCGCGACGCCCTGCGCCGTCAGGAACCCCGGCAGAACCGCGCAGCCGTCGCGGTCAAGCTGGGCATGAACCCGGGCCAGCACCGCGTCCAGCGCAGCGCCCGGCATGTCGATGGGGTATCGCGCGAGATCGATCAGGGTCATGGCAGGTGCTCCGGTCGCAATGCGCCCAGTCGAAACCCGCTCAGCCGCCGCGTCTGTCGAAATTGCGACACCGGGCATGCCGGTTCGCGTCACCCCGCCAGGCGGTCGAGAATGCCGGGCAGGTCCGCGAAATCGTCAAAGGCCGCGTCATGCGCAATGTCCTGCACCGGCACCGTGCGGATGCCTTGGGTGAACAGCACGAAGGGCACGCCGGCGGCCTGCGCCGTGGCGCCATCGATCGGGCTGTCGCCGACATAGACGCCGCGCCCGCCCAGCCGGTCGAAGACATGCAGCAGCGGCGCCGGGTCGGGCTTGCGCCGCGCCAGCGTGTCGCCGGCCACCACCGCGCCGAACATCGACTGCCAGCCCAGCCCGTCCAGCACCGCCGCCAGCGGCCCGCCCGGCTTGTTCGTGCACAACCCCAGGGCCACGCCGCGCGCCTTGAGCCTCGCCAGCGCCTCGGCCACGCCGGGAAACAGCGGCGTGTTCCGCGACGCGGCCTTGTAATGCGTCATGAACCGCGCCAGCAGCGCCGCCCGGTCGCCCGCATCCAACGCCGTGTCCGCGATCAGCCGGTCGATGAAGATGTGCTCGCCATGCCCGACATAACCCGCCACCTGCCGCTCCGGCACTGCGGCCAAGCCCTGTTCGGCCAGCAGCGCGTTCGCCGCCCGGGCGATGCCGCCCAGGCTGTCGATCAGCGTGCCGTCCAGGTCGAAGACGACCGGTGTCACGACAAGCGGCTCACCACGACGGTCACTTCGGGCTTCTTGCCGATCTCGTTCAGGCAGGTCTGGCGCGCCGCCTTCTTCAACCCATCCTCCAGCTTGTCGTCATCGGCCAGCGTGCGATCGCCCGCGCGGCCCATGAACTGGCTCAGGTCCTCTTCCAGCACGTCGACCAGCGGCGCATGGCTGCGCCCGGTTTCCGGCAGGCCCATGATCTCGCACCAGGGCTCGCCCAGCGGTTCGTCATCCTCGTCCAGGATCACGGTCACGATCACATGGCCGTTCAGCGCCATGCGGATGCGGTCGCGCACCACGCCGTCCAGCGCCCCGATCTGCACCGAGCCGTCCAGATAGGTGCGCCCGGTCTCGACATATTCGACCACCTTGGGCTCGTTGCCGGAAAGGTCGATCATCATGCCATTGACCGCCAGCACCCCCTTGCGGCCGCGTCCCTGCGCCAGCTTCACATGCTCGCGCAGATGCCGGTGTTCGCCATGCATCGGCACCACCACCTGCGGCTGCACGATGTCCTGCAGCGCCTCCAGGTCGGGCCGGTTGGCATGGCCCGAAACGTGGTACAGCCCGTCGCTGTCGTCGACCACGTCGACACCCATTTCCGAGAACTGGTTCATGATCCGGATCACGCCCTTTTCGTTGCCCGGAATGGTCTTGGACGAGAACAGGAACAGATCGCCCTCGGCCATCTCGATCCCGTTATACTTGCCGCGCGCCAGCTGCGCGCTCGCCGCGCGGCGTTCGCCCTGAGACCCGGTGACCAGCAGCATGACGTTTTCGCGCGGGATCTGCGTGACCTCCTCGGCGCTGATGACCCGCGGAAACCGGTCCAGAACGCCGGTTTCCACCGCCGCCTCGATCATCTGGCGCATCGCCCGCCCCAACAGGCAGATCGACCGCCCTGCCGCCTCGCCCGCCTCGGCCAGGGTTCTGACCCGCGCCACGTTCGAGGCAAAGGTCGTGGCCACCACCATGCCGCGCGCCTCGCTGACCAGTTTCTGCACCGCGGGGCCGACGCTGGATTCCGACCGGCCGGGATGGGGCGAAAAGACGTTGGTCGAATCGCAGATCAGCGCCTTGACCCCCGGCTTGGCCACCTCGGCCCACAGCTGCGGATCCCAGGGCTCGCCCACCAGCGGCGTTTCGTCCAGCTTGAAATCGCCCGAATGGATCAGCCGCCCGCCCGGCGTGTCGATGACCAGCGCGCTGCTTTCCGGTATCGAATGCGAGATCGGCAGGAAACCCACGGTGAACGGGCCCACGCTCACGGTCTCGGGCCATTTCGAACAGGTCTTCACGATCTCCGGCCCCAGCCCGTATTCCGCCAGCTTGTTCCGCGCGATATGGGCGGTAAAGGCGCGGGCATAGACCGGAACGCCCAGGGCCTCGTAGTGGTGGCCCACCGCGCCGACATGGTCCTCGTGCGCATGGGTGATGAAAATCGCCTCCAGCCGGCTGCGATTCTCCTTCAGCCAGGTGATGTCGGGCAGGATCAGGTCGACCCCCGGCGTGCCGTCCATGTCGGGAAAGGTCACGCCCAGGTCGACCAGGATCAGCCGCTCCTCGCCCGGCTTGCCATAGCCGTAGACGTAACAATTCATGCCGATCTCCCCGGCCCCGCCGAGGGGCAGGTAGACGATGCGTTCGCTGCTCATGGTTTATCCCTTGTTGTACCGGTGGATGACCGTCAGACCATGCATGGTGAGGTCGTCCTCGATCGTGTCGAACAGCACTTCGCCCGTGGCGAACAGGGGCGCAAGCCCCCCGGTGCCGATTACCTTCATCGGGCGGCCGTATTCCGCCTTGATGCGCTCGGTGATGCCGTGGATCAGCCCGACATAGCCCCAGAACACGCCGGACTGGATGCAGCCGACGGTGTTGGTGCCGATCACCTTTTCGGGCTGGGTGATGTCGACATGCGGCAGGGCGGCGGCGCCCATGTGCAGCGCCTCCAGGCTCAGGTTCGGGCCGGGTGCGATCACCCCGCCGACATAGGCGCCGTCCACCGCCACGACATCGAACGTGGTGGCGGTGCCGAAATCGACGATCACCAGGTCGCCGCCATGGCGGTCGTAGCCCCCCGCGGTGTTGACCAGCCGGTCCGGCCCCACCGTGGTGCCGGCATCGACCCGCGGCGCCACCGGCAGGCGGCATTCCGGCTTGCCCACCACCAGCGGGCGGCAGCCGAAGAACCGGTCGGCAAAGACCCGCAGGTTCCACACCACCCGCGGCACGGTCGAGCTGATGATCACCTCGGTGATGTCGGCGTCGATGCCGTAATGCTTCACCAGCGTCGAATACCAGGTGAAATAGGCATCCGCCGTGCGCGCGTGATGGGTCGAGGTGCGCAGCGTGCACAGGAACCGCGCCCCGTCCCAGATCGAGAACACGGTGTTGGTATTGCCGCAATCGATGCACAGAAGCATGCCGGGGCCCCGTCAGAAGAACACATCCGCCGCGGCGATGGCGACGCGGCCCTTGGCCGTCTTTAGGACAAGATGCCCGGCCTCGTCCACCGTCTCGAAGGTACCGGTGGTCTCGTCGCGCGCCGTGCGCGCCGTGGCCACCGCGCCGATCCCCATCGCGCGCGCCAGCCAGGCCGTGCGGATCGCCCCGAACCCGTAGGTGACAAAGGCCGCCTCGCGCGCCGCATAGGCCCCGGCCAGCGCCTCGAGCATCGCCTCCGGCCCGACCCGAACCCCGGTCTCGCCCAGCAGCGACACCGGCCGCAGCGCCCCCGGCTCCACCTGCCCCGCCCCGGGCGCCGCGATCAGGTTGACGCCCACCCCGATCGCCAGGTGCGGCCCCAGGCTCTCCAGCAGGATGCCGGCCAGCTTGCCGCCGTTCAGCAAGACGTCATTGGGCCATTTCAGCGCCAGCCCCGCATCATCGCCCACCAGCGCCCCGACCGCGTCGAACAGCGCCAGCGCCGCCACGAAGGACCGCAAGGCCCGGTGCTCCGGCGGCTCGTCCAGCCGCATCACCAGCGTCGCCGCGAAATTGCCCTCCGGCATCGCCCAGGCCCGGCCGCGCCGGCCGCGCGCCGCGCTCTGCGCCCGCGCCAGGATCCATTCCGGCCCGGCCAGGCCGGGCGCGCGCCGCGCCGCTTCGGCATTGGTGCTGTCGACCTGCGCCAGCACCAGCCGCCCATAGCCCTCAGGCCAGCTCATGCGCGCCGCCCCGTTCCTTCATCTTGCCCATAAACTCCGGGGGAGTCGCAGCTCTGCTGCGACGGGGGCAGCGCCCCCTCCCGAAAAAACCAGCGGCGCGCCGAAGGCGCGCCACCGCTTGATTGGCCGAAACCGGGCTCAGTTGACAAGCGTCGCCGCCGCCGCCGCCGCCGCGCCCTCGATGCCGAACAGGTTGACCACGCCCACCACCATCACCACGGCGCTGGCCATCAGGAACCCGTACAGCACCGGCGACTTGCCGCCATCCAGCGCGTCCTCGCGATCCTCGCCGAAATACATGTAGAACACGATCCGCAGGTAATAGAAGGCGCCGATCACCGACGCGATCACGCCGGCCACCGCCAGCCAGGCCAGCCCGGCCTCGTAGGCGGCGCGCAGCACGTAAAGCTTGCCGAAAAAGCCCACCAGCGGCGGCACGCCGGCCAGCGAGAACAGCAGCACCAGCATCGCCAGAGCCTTGCCCGGCTCGCGCTTGGAATACATGCCCAGCGACCGGATATCGGTCACCGGCTGGCCGTCGCGCTCCATCGACAGGATGAAGGCGAAGGTGCCCACGTTCATCGTCACGTAGATCGCCATGTAGATCAGCATCGCCTGCACGCCCAGCAGCGTGCCCGCCGCCAGCCCCATCAGCGCATAGCCCATATGGGCGATCGACGAATAGGCCATCAGCCGCTTGATGTCGGTCTGCCCGATCGCCGCCACGGCGCCCAGGAACATCGACAGCAGCGACAGCAGCGCCAGGACCTGGCTCCAGTCGGCGATGCTGGCGCCGAAGGCGTCGTGCATCACCCGGGCGAACAGCGCCATCGCGGCGACCTTCGGCGCGGTGGCGAAGAAGGCGGTGATCGGCGTCGGCGCGCCCTGATAGACATCCGGCGTCCACATGTGGAACGGCACCGCCGAGACCTTGAAGGCCAGCCCCGAGATCAGCAGCACCAGCCCGATCAGCAGCCCGACCGACACGCCGTCCGCCGCGGTCACCGCGATGATGCCGGAAAACAGCGTGGTGCCGGTATAGCCATAGACCAGCGATGCGCCATACAGCAGCAGGCCCGAGGACAGCGCACCGAGGACAAAGTATTTCAACCCCGCCTCGGTCGATTTCACGCTGTCGCGCCGCAGGCTGGCCACGACGTAAAGCGACAGCGACTGCAGCTCGAGCCCCATGTAGAGCGCCATGAGATCGCCCGCGGAGACCATCATCATCATGCCCACGGCGGCCAGCGCCACCAGCAGCGGGAACTCGAATTTCAGCAGGCCGCGCCGCGCCATGTAGCCTTCGCTCATCAGCAGCACCGCGGCGGCCGACAGCAGGATCGTCACCTTGGCGAACCGCGCGAACCCGTCATCGACGAACATGCCGTTGAAGGCGGTCTGCGTGGCGCCACCGGTCGTGGCGATCCAGAAGGCCAGCGCAAGGAAGATCGCGCTGGTCGCCCAGACCAGCACCGAGGCCAGCTTGTCCTTGGTGGTGTAGACCGCGAATAGCAGCGCCGCCATCGCGTAGACCGACAGCAGGATCTCGGGCAGGATGATGTTCAGATCGGCCGACATCGGTCTCTCTCCTTAATGCGAGGCTGCGGGTTGCGCGACCGCGGCCACCCGGGTGTCCAGCCCGGCCTCGGCCAGGGCGATCTGGTGGTTGGCGACCAGCGCATCCACGCTGGGCCCGATCCGGTCGAGGATCGGCGCCGGGTAGACGCCGAACAGGATCGTCGCGGCGACCAGCGGGGCGAAGATCAGCTTTTCGCGGCGGGTCATGTCGGTGATCGTCTTCAGGCTTTCCTTGATCAGGTCGCCCATCACGACGCGGCGATACAGCCACAGCGCATAGGCCGCCGACAGGATCACGCCCGTCGCCGCTCCGGCCGCCACCCAGGTGTTCACCTGGAAGATGCCCATCAGGGTCAGGAACTCGCCGATAAAGCCCGACGTGCCCGGCAGGCCCACATTGGCCATGGTGAACAGCATGAAGATCAGCGCATAGGCCGGCATCCGGTTCACCAGCCCGCCATAGGCGTCGATCTCGCGGGTGTGCATCCGGTCGTAGATCACGCCGACGCACAGGAACAACGCCCCCGAGATGAAGCCGTGGCTGATCATCTGGAAGATCGCGCCGTCGATGCCCTGCTGGTTGGCGGCGAAGATGCCCATCGTGACGTATCCCATATGGGCGACCGACGAATAGGCGATCAGCTTTTTCATGTCCTCCTGCACCAGCGCGACAAGGCTGGTGTAGATGATGGCGATCACGCTCATCCACAGCACCAGCGGCGTCAGGATGTCGGACGCCACCGGGAACATCGGCAGCGAGAAGCGCAGGAAACCGTAGCCGCCCATCTTCAGCAGGATCGCCGCCAGCACCACCGACCCCGCGGTCGGCGCCTGCACATGCGCATCCGGCAGCCAGGTATGCACCGGCCACATCGGCATCTTGACGGCGAAGCTGGCGAAGAAGGCCAGCCACAGCAACGTCTGCATCCCGCCGATGATCTGGAAGCCCATCAGGCTGAACGTCTCGGACGCGAAATTATGCACCAGCAACTGCTCGATATCCGTCGTGCCGGCCTCGGTGAACATCGCCACCATCGCCACCAGCATCAGCACCGAGCCGAGGAAGGTGTAGAGGAAGAACTTGAAGCTGGCATAGATCCGGTCCTTGCCGCCCCAGATGCCGATGATCAGGAACATCGGGATCAGGCCGGCTTCGAAGAACAGGTAGAACAGCACCAGGTCCAGCGCCATGAAGACGCCCAGCATCAAGGTCTCCAGCACCAGGAAGGCGATCATGTATTCCTTGACGCGGGTCTTGACCTCCCAGCTGGCCAGGATCGTCAGCGGCATGATGAAGGTGGTCAGCATCACGAACAGCACGCTGATGCCGTCGACGCCCATCTTGTATTGCAGCCCCAGCAGCCATTCGCCCTGTTCGACCATCTGGAACCCGGTGTCTTGCGGGTCGAACTGGAACAGGATGAACAGCGAAACGATGAAGGTCGCCGAGGTGGCGGCCAGGGCCAGCCACTTGGCGTTGCGGTCCGCCGCCTCGTCGTCGCCGCGCAGGAACACCGCCAGGATCAGCGCCGCCAGCGCCGGCAGGAAGGTGACGATGGAAAGCAGGTTGTCCATTACTGTGCTCCCCCGGAGATCGACATCCAGGTGATCAGGACGGCGATCCCGATGACCATGGCAAAGGCATAGGTAAAGACGTAGCCGGACTGCGCCTTGCCCGCGAGGCGGGTGAAGAACGGCACGATGCCCATGGCCACGCCGTTGATCGACCCGTCGATCACCCCGCCGTCACCGCGTTTCCACAGGATGCGGCCGATCGCCTTGGCGGGCTGGACGAAGACGAAGTCGTAGATTTCGTCGACATACCACTTGTTCAGCAGGAACAGGTATAGCGGCCGCTGGCTTTCGGCCAGCCGGGCCGGGATGGCCGGGTTCACGATGTAGAACCAGTAGGACACCAGAAACCCGATCACCATCGCGACAAAGGGGCTGACCTTGACCCATTTCGGCGCGTGATGGGCGTCGTCCATCACGTGGTTGTCCGGCGCCATGTAGATCGCGCCCTGCGGCGGCACCCCGGCCTGCAGGTTGGCGGCATGGTCGTCGGCCGCGGGCTCGGCGGCATGGTCGTCCGCCTTGGCCTCGCCGGCGTGATCGTCGGCCTTGGCCTCGCCGTGGTCCGCCGCCTCGGCATGGACCGGCGCGCCGAACCAGGCGTTCACCGTGTTGTGGTCGCCGAAGAACGGCTTGTACCAGACCATGCCGGCCAGCACCGCGCCCACCGCCAGCACGCCCAGCGGCGCCAGCATGGTCATCGGCGACTCGTGCGCGTGCTCATGGGTGTGCTTGTCGCCGCGCGGCTTGCCGAAGAAGGTCAGGAACATCAGCCGCCAGCTGTAGAAGCTGGTGAACAGCGCCGCGATCACCAGCGCCCAGAAGGCGAACCCGGCATTGGTGCCGGCCCAGGCGCTCTCGATCACCGCGTCCTTGGACAGGAACCCGGCGAACCCGATATGGGTCAGCGGAATGCCCACCCCGGTGATCGCCAGCGTGCCGATCATCATCGCCCAGAAGGTATAGGGCATCTTGTGGCGCAGCCCGCCATAGTTCCGCATGTCCTGTTCGTGATGCATGCCGTGGATCACCGATCCGGCGCCCAGGAACAGCATCGCCTTGAAGAAGGCATGCGTGAACAGGTGGAACATCGCCACCGAATAGACGCCGACGCCGGCGGCCACGAACATGTAGCCCAGCTGCGAACAGGTCGAATAGGCGATCACCCGCTTGATGTCGTTCTGCACCAGGCCCACCGTGGCGGCGAAGAACGCCGTGGTGGCGCCCAGGAAGGTGACGAAGGCGGTGGCGTTGGGCGCGAATTCCATGATCGGCGACATCCGGCAGACCAGGAACACGCCCGCGGTCACCATGGTCGCGGCGTGGATCAGGGCCGAAACCGGCGTCGGGCCTTCCATCGCGTCCGGCAGCCAGGTGTGCAGCAGGAATTGCGCCGACTTGCCCATCGCGCCCACGAACAGCAGGAAGGCCACCAGTTCGGCCGCGTTCCAGGTCGTCCACAGGAACGCGATCTGCGTCTGCGCCAGCGCCGGGCCAGCGGCGAAGACGTCGTCGAAGCGGATCGAGTCGGTCAGGTAGAACAACGCGAAGATGCCCAGGGCAAAGCCGAAATCGCCCACCCGGTTGACCACGAACGCCTTGATCGCCGCGGCATTGGCCGACGGCTTGCGATAGTAGAAGCCGATCAGCAGATAGGACGCCAGGCCCACGCCTTCCCAGCCGAAGAACATCTGCGCCAGGTTGTCGGCGGTCACCAGCATCAGCATCGCGAAGGTGAAGAAGGACAGGTAGGCGAAGAACCGCGCCTTGTAGCTTTCCTCGCCCTCGCGGAACTGGTCGTCATGCGCCATGTAGCCGAAGGAATACAGATGCACGAGCGCCGACACGGTGGTCACGACGACCAGCATGATCGAGGTCAGCCGGTCCAGCCGGATCGACCAGTCGGTGCTCAGCGATCCGCTTTCGATCCAGCGCAGCACCTGGATGTGCTGGGTTTCCGGCCCGTGGGTCAGGAACACGATCCAGCTCAGCAGCGCGGCCAGGAACAACAGGCCCGTGGTGACCCATTGCGCCCCCGCGATGGTGATCCAGCGCCAGCCGAACCCCGCGATCAGCGCGCCCACCAGCGGGGCGAAGAGGATGATCGTTTCCATGGGCCTACCCCTTCATCACGTTGACGTCTTCCACCGCGATCGTGCCGCGGTTGCGGAAGAAGCAGACCAGGATCGCCAGGCCGATGGCGGCCTCGGCGGCGGCGACGGTCAGGACGAACAGGGTGAACACCTGCCCGACCAGATCGCCCAGGAAACTGGAAAAGGCCACGAGGTTGATGTTGACCGACAGCAGCATCAGCTCGATCGACATCAGCAGGATGATCACGTTCTTCCGGTTCAGGAAAAGCCCGAAAATCCCGATGACGAACAGCACCGCCGCCACCGTCAGGTAATGTTCCAATCCGATCATCTTCTCGTCCCTCCGGGCCGCGCCCGATTGTCTTTCGTCTTGTTGCCGGGCCGAACCGCCCGAATAGTCCTTACAGCCCCTGCCCCGGCTTGACGTCGCGCAGTTCCATCGCCTTGGCCGGATCGCGATACATCTGCGCCAGCACGTCCTGGCGCTTGATGTCGGTGCGGTGGCGCAGGGTCAGCACGATGGCGCCGATCATCGCCACCAGCAGGATCAGGCCCGCCAGCTGGAACAGCAGGAAATACTGGTCGTACAGGATCATCCCCAACGCCTCGGTGTTGTGGCGGTCGGCCGGCAGCGGCTGGGCCAGTTGGCCCGCCGCGCCCTCGGCCGCGTCCCAGGCGCCATAGGCCATCGCCAGCTGCATCAGCAGGATCAGCCCGATCAGCAACGCCAGCGGCATGTAGCGCGCCATTTCCGCCTTCAGTTCGGCGAAATCGATGTCCAGCATCATCACCACGAACAGGAACAGCACCGCCACCGCGCCGACATAGACGATGATCAGCAGCATCGCGACGAATTCCGCCCCCAGCAGCACGAACAGCCCCGCCGAGGACAGGAACGCCAGGATCAGCCACAGCACCGAATGCACCGGGTTGCGGCTGATGACGGTGAACAGCCCCCCGGCGATGGCGCTCAGCGCGAACAGGTAGAAGGCAAAGGCGGTCATGTCTCATCATCCTTCTCGTCATCCATGACGGCGCGCGCCAGTTCCATCGCGCGGGTCATGGCGGGAATACCGGCGAACATCGACATCTGCGCGATAGTCTCGGCGATCTCGTCCGGGGTTGCGCCGGCCTCGAGCGCGTGGCGCACGGTCATGCGAAAGGGCGTTTCGGCCTGCGCGCCCTGCATGGTCAGCCCTGCGAGCGTCAGCAGCAGCCGGGTCTTGGCGTCCAGCCCGTCCTTGCTGATGCCCTTGCCGAACCACATCTCCATCATGTCCTTGGACATGGTCGGCCACATCTTCTCGAACCCCTTGGGGTCGAAGGACGACAGCGCCGGGTTGAAGGCGCGCGCCATTTCCTGCGCCTGCGCCATCATCAGCTCGAACGGGGTCTTGGCGTCGCTCATGGCTCCAGCCCTTCTGCCTCAAATACCTCCAGCGTGGCGTTCAGCGCGTTGATCGCCGCCGGAAAGCCGCCATACAGCGCCATCTGCATAACGATCTCGCAGATCTCGCGCGGGCTGATGCCCAGGTCCAGCGCCGCCTTGACGTGGATCTTCATCTGCGGGCGCACCGCGTCGCCCAGCACCGCCAGCGCGGCCACGGTGGCGATCTGGCGGGTCTTCAGGTCCGCCCCGTCGCGCCCGTAGACGCCGCCATAAACGGTGCCGATCTGCCATTCGGAAAACCCCGGCAACCACGCGTCGTAACGGGCGGCCAAGGCCGCTTCCAGCCCGGGCATCACCCGTTCCGAGACGTCGCGGCCGCGGCCGAGGTTATCCGCATAGGCAGGGCTCATCGGTATGGCGCGTCCATCTCCAGGTTGCGGGCGATCTCGGCTTCCCAGCGGTCGCCGTTCTCCAGCAGCTTGGCCTTGTCGTAGAACAGTTCCTCGCGGGTCTCGGTGGCGAACTCGAAATTCGGCCCCTCGACAATGGCATCGACCGGGCAGGCCTCCTGGCAGAACCCGCAATAGATGCACTTGGTCATGTCGATGTCATAGCGCGTGGTGCGGCGCGACCCGTCCTCGCGCGGCTCGGCATCGATGGTGATCGCCTGGGCGGGGCAGATCGCCTCGCACAGCTTGCAGGCGATGCAGCGTTCCTCGCCGTTGGGATAGCGCCGCAGCGCGTGTTCGCCGCGGAACCGCGGGCTCAGCGGGCCCTTTTCATGCGGGTAGTTCAGCGTCGCCTTGGGCGCGAAGAAATACTTCAGCCCCAGCTTGAAGCCGATGACGAAATCCTTGAGCAGGAAATACCCCGCCGCGCGTCCGTAGTCGATATTTGCCATCAGACCCTCCCTCAGCTCCAGCGGGCGAAGATGCCCCAGAACCAGTCGAATTTCGCCGCGAAGGCCACGAAGACCACCCAGGCCAGCGACATCGGCAGGAACACCTTCCAGCCCAGGCGCATCAGCTGGTCATAGCGGTAACGCGGGGTGATCGCCTTCACCATCGAGAAGAAGAAGAAGACGATGATCATCTTGACGACCATCCAGAACAGCCCGTCGGGCAGGCCCGGGATGGGCGACAGCCAGCCGCCGAAGAACAGCAGCGAGATCAGCGCACACATCAGCACCACGGCGGTCAGTTCGCCGATCATGAACAGCAGGAACGGCGTAGAGGAATATTCCACCTGGTAGCCCGCCACCAGTTCCGATTCCGCTTCCGGCAGGTCGAAGGGCGGGCGGTTGGTTTCCGCCAGGGCCGAGACGAAGAACAGGATCAGCATCGGGAAATGCGGCAGCCAGTACCAGCTCAGCATGCCCGCGCCCGACTGGCTGTTGACGATGTCGCCGAAATTCAGCGACCCGGCCGAAATCACCACGCCGATGATGATTAGCCCGATCGACACCTCGTAGGAAATCATCTGCGCCGCCGACCGAAGCGACCCCAGGAACGGGTATTTCGAGTTCGACGCCCAGCCGCCCATGATGACGCCATAAACCTCCAGCGACGAGATCGCGAAGACATACAGGATCGCCACGTTGATGTCGGAAATCACCCAGCCGTCATTGAACGGGATCACCGCCCAGGCGATGAAGGCCATCACCAGCGACACCATCGGCGCGATGAAATAGACCGGGCGGTCGGCGCCCGCCGGTACCACCAGTTCCTTGACGATGTATTTCAGGAAATCGGCAAAGCTCTGCATCAGCCCGAACACGCCGACCACGTTGGGCCCGCGGCGCATCTGCACGGCGGCCCAGATCTTGCGATCGCCCCACATCAGAAAGGCCAGCGCCACCAGCAGCGGCACCAGCACCAGCAGGATCTGAAAGACGATCATCAGGCCCATGCCCAGGTAGGAGTCACCAAAGAAATTCGCCATCAGTCCCTCACACCATCGGTATCCCGTTTTCAGCGCAGGCGCTTGCGACCACTTCGGCGTCGATGGTCTTGAGCCCGCGGGGCAGTTCGGCCGAGATGGTGTAAACCGCATCTCCCTGCCAGAGACCACCCTCTTCCATCACATTTGTGCGCAAATGCCGCGCGAATCCGTAGCCGCGGATCAACGTGTATTGCGCCGCGGCGCATTCGGCATAGGCCTCGACATCCGCCGGGCCGCGCGCGCCGCGCATCGCCACCGCGAATTGCACCAGGTCGCCGTCCAGCAGCCGCGTCTCGATTCCCTCATAGCCGGGCACGAACGGCGCCTCGGCCTGCGCCGGTTCCTCGCAGGCTGCCAGCCCGGCCGCCATCACCAGCGGCGATATGCGGAACACGCGGCCCAAGCGGGTCTCACTCCGCCGCCATCGGGGTCTGCGCCCGGTCCTTGGCGTTGCGCGACAGCTCGGCCATAAGCGTGCTGGCCCGCGCGATCGGGTTGGTCAGGTAGAAATCCTTGATCGCATAGCGGAACGCCGCCTTGCCCAGCTTGCCCGGCGCCTCGGCGCGCCATTCGTTTTCCGGCACCTCGTCGATCTGGCCCAGATGCGGCACCTCGGCCAGCAGCGCCTGGCGCAGCGCGCCCAGGCTGTCCCAGGGCAGGGTCGCGCCCAGCTCGGCGCTCAGCGCCCGCAGGATCGCCCAGTTTTCCTTGGCCTCACCCGGTGCGAAACCGGCGCGCAGCGCCAGCTGCGGGCGGCCCTCGGTGTTGACGAACAGGCCCGGTTCCTCGGTATAGGCCGCGCCCGGCAGGATGACGTCGGCGCGATGCGCGCCGCGGTCGCCATGGCTGCCCTGGTAGATCACCGTGGCCCCTTCGCCGATCTCGATCTCGTCGGCGCCCAGGTTGTAGATCACGTCGCACTCGGACACCGCGTTGCGGCCGCCCTCGTTGGTCGCGCCCACATCCATCGCGCCCACCCGGGCGGCGGCGGTGTGCAGCACCAGGAACCGGCTTTCGGTCATCTCGGCATAGCGTTGTGCTGCGGCCAGCACGGCGGCGCCGTCGGCCTCGGAAATCGCGCCCTGGCCGACGATCACCAGCGTATCCTTGCCCTTGGCACCCGACACATCCGCATCCAGCAGCGCCTGCAGCGCCGCGCGGTCGGTCCCGGCGTGGTAATAGGGATAGGTCAGGTCCACCTTCTCGCCCACCAGCCCGATGCTGGCGCCATTGGCCCAGGCCTTGCGGATGCGCGCGTTCAGCACCGGCGCCTCGTCGCGCGGATTGGTGCCGATCAGCATGATCGCGCGGGCGGTGTCGATATCCTCGATCGCCGCATTGCCGACATAGGCAGAGCGGTTGCCCGGCGGCAGCATCGCGCCATCGGTGCGGCACTCGACGATGCCGCCCTGCCCCTCGATCATCTGCTTCAGCGAATAGACCGCCTCGACCGGGGCCAGGTCGCCCACCAGGCCCCCCAGCTTTTTCGCGCCCTTCATGACCTCGGCCACCTTGGCCAGCGCTTCGGGCCAGGTCGCCGCGCGCAGCTTGCCGTTCTCGCGGATATAGGGCCGGTCCAGCCGCTGGCGGCGCAGGCCGTCCCAGACGAACCGCGTCTTGTCGGAAATCCATTCCTCGTTCACGCCGTCATGGTTGCGCGGCAGGAACCGCATCACTTCGCGGCCCTTGGTATCGACACGGATATTGCTGCCAAGCGCATCCATCACGTCGATCGACTCGGTCTTGGTCAGCTCCCAGGGCCGCGCGGTAAAGGCATAGGGCTTGGACACCAGCGCACCCACCGGGCACAGGTCGATGATGTTGCCCTGCAGGTTGCTGTCCAGCGTCTGGCCCAGATAGGACGTGATCTCGCTGTCCTCGCCGCGCCCGGTCTGGCCCATCTGGGTGATGCCTGCCACCTCGGTGGTGAAGCGCACGCAGCGGGTGCAGGAAATGCAGCGCGTCATGTGCGTCTCGACCAGCGGGCCCAGGTCCAGGTCCTCGACCGCGCGCTTGGGTTCGCGGAAGCGCGAGAAATCCACGCCATAGGCCATCGCCTGGTCCTGCAGGTCGCATTCGCCGCCCTGGTCGCAGATCGGGCAATCCAGCGGGTGGTTGATGAGCAGGAACTCCATCACCCCCTCGCGCGCCTTCTTGACCATCGGCGAGTTGGTCTTGACCACCGGCGGCTGGCCTTCCGGCCCGGGCCGCAGGTCGCGCACCTGCATCGCGCAGCTGGCCGCGGGTTTCGGCGGTCCGCCCACCACCTCGACCAGGCACATCCGGCAATTGCCCGCGATGGACAGCCGTTCGTGATAGCAGAAACGCGGTACCTCGATCCCGGCCTCTTCGCAGGCCTGGATGAGCGTCATCGCCCCCTCCACCTCGATCTCGTGACCGTCGATGATGATCTTGCGCAAGTCGGACATGCCCCGGCCCTTTGTTCCCATTGGCAGGCGGCGGTGCCGCCGGGCCGGGGCCAGGCGCGCAACCGTCTTGGGCTGTCTACCGCGCAAAGGCGCAGGATGCCAGATGCCGCAGACGCAAACGACCGGGAAAAATCGCCGCAAGGGGGCGGGCGTCAGGCGATGTGATCACACATGCAAAAGCCGCGATGCGATCAGTAGAGCAATTCCCCGATCCGGCTGCCCCTGGCGATCTCGGTCTTGCCGAAGGCGCACAGCGCCGCGCGGTCCTTGGGATCGACGCCGCGCGCCTTCAGCCAGGCATCGGCCTTGGCGCGCATCCGGGCCTTTTCGGCCTTCGAGGTGACGTAATCCTCGATCTCCTCGTCGGAATAGCCCAGGGCGCGCGCATCCGACTTGAGACTGCGCAGCACCGAATAGGCCTTGATCATGCGCGGGCTGATATCCTCGCAGCTCTTGCGGATCTCGTCGGCGATGGCCACCGCCATCAGGTGGTCGTCGATCTTGGCCACGTCGCGCAGCGGCGGCTTGGCCGCCGCGGGGGCGGCCAGGGTCAGGCCAAGGACAAGGGGCAGCACCAGCCCCGTCAACACACGCATCTCGGATCGCTCCATCACTGCTCGTCTTTGTCTTACAGATGGGGGCAGCCGCGCGTGATATTCAATATCCGGCCCGGTTTTCCGCCGAGTCCCGCCGCGTCACTCGACGCAGACCCCGCTGAAGGTCAGCGTGTCGCCCTCGATCGGCAGTTGTTCGCGCGGCGTGTCCGGCCCCACCGCCCAGGCGATTTCGGACGTGCCATAGAACTTGATGCAGTGCTTGACGCCTTCGTATTCCGCCGCCTGTATCGCCCCCTCCAGCGACGCCGAAACCGGCCGCACGCTGGCGGTAAAGCTCTTGCGGTCGCCGCGTTCCGATCGGGCCGTACCGCGGTAGTTCTGCCCGTCGAATGCCTGCCGGTCGCGCCCGATGCCAAAGCCGTTGCCCAGCCCCAGCCGCTCGCACCCCGCCAGCGAGGCCACCAGCGCCACAAGTAGGACAAGTCGGGTCATGCTCTGTGCTCCTGCAATTCGCGCGCACTTTCGCCGCCGCGCGCGCGATGGTCAATGCCCCAGCGGGCCCTGGCTGGCAAGTGTGGACCGGCGTCGGTCCGGCGCAGACCGTCCGCCTTGCGGGACGAAGGGGACGGTCATCGTCACCGTGACAAGCCGCGCGTTGCCGGGCCGCGGTGCGGCGATCGATTGCCGGGATTGGGCGCTTTATCGCAACCAAGTCCGGACAACGGCCGAACCTTGCGCCCGTGTCGCCAAATCGCCGTGCCGTGGGGGCGGCCCGGCGATGCGCGGCGGCCCGCGGCCTTGATTCCGCGCAGGCACAGTGTCCGCTCCGGGCTCAGAACCGCCATTCGACGCTTCTGCCGTGACAGCCGCTCTCCGATCAGCGCCGGCGACAGTCCAAATCACCCGCCACGTCGCCTCAGCCCCGCAGCAACAGCGCGAACACCATCACACGGACAACCGTCTTACTCCGCCGCCACCGCGCTCACACGGCCCGTTTTCTGCGCCTTGATGCGGTCCTCGATCTCGTCGCGGAAGTTGCGGATCAGGCCCTGGATCGGCCAGGCCGCGGCATCGCCCAACGCGCAGATCGTGTGGCCCTCGACCTGCTTGGTGACGTCCAGCAGCATGTCGATTTCCTCGACCTCGGCCTGCCCCTTCACCAGCCGGTCCATGACCCGCATCATCCAGCCCGTGCCTTCGCGGCAGGGCGTGCACTGGCCGCAGCTTTCGTGCTTGTAGAATTTCGACAGCCGCCAGATCGCCTTGATGATGTCGGTCTGCTTGTCCATCACGATCACCGCCGCCGTGCCCAGGCCCGATTGCAGGTCGCTGCGCAAATAGTCGAAATCCATGATCGCGTCGCGCATCTTTTCGCCGCGCACGCACGGCACCGACGACCCGCCGGGGATCACCGCCTTGAGATTGTCCCAGCCGCCGCGGATGCCGCCGCAATGCTTTTCGATCAATTCCTCGAAACCGATGCTCATCGCCTCTTCGACGACGCAGGGGTTGTTCACATGGCCCGAGATCGCGAACAGCTTGGTGCCCGCGTTGTTGGGCCGGCCGAAACCCGCGAACCACGTCGCCCCCCGGCGCAGGATGGTCGGCACCACCGCGATCGATTCGACGTTGTTCACCGTGGTCGGACAGCCGTAAAGCCCCGCGCCCGCCGGGAATGGCGGCTTCATCCGCGGCATGCCCTTCTTGCCCTCCAGGCTTTCCAGCAGGGCGGTTTCCTCGCCGCAGATATAGGCGCCCGCGCCGTGATGCAGGAACAGGTCGAAATCCCAGCCCGATCCGGCGGCGTTGCGGCCCAGCAGACCGGCGTCATAGGCTTCGTCGATGGCCGCCTGCAACGCCTCGCGCTCGCGGATGTATTCGCCGCGGATATAGATATAGCAGGCATGGGCATTCATCGCGAAGGACGCGATCAGGCAACCCTCGATCAGCGTGTGCGGATCGTGGCGCATGATCTCGCGATCCTTGCAGGTGCCGGGCTCGGATTCGTCGGCATTGACCACCAGATAGGCCGGGCGGCCATCGGATTCCTTGGGCATGAAGGACCATTTCAGACCGGTCGGAAAGCCCGCCCCGCCGCGGCCGCGCAACCCGCTGTCCTTCATCTCCTGCACGATCCAGTCGCGGCCCTTCTGGATCAGGCCCGCCGTGCCGTCCCAATGCCCGCGCGCGCGGGCGCCGGCCAGCGTGCGGTCATGCATGCCGTAGATATTGGTAAAGATGCGGTCCTGGTCCTTCAACATCGCCTAATCCTTGTCATCCTGGCGCGCGCGCCACATTCCCCAGATCATCCAGATCGCCCAGCCGAACCCGGCCAGCGCGGCCAGGTCGAACAGGGCGCGGGTGCGCTGGCTCCAGTCCAGCGCGCCCCCGAGGGCCGTGGCGGCCATCCAGCCCAACCCGACACCCGCGATCACCAGGGCGATCCGCCGCCCCTTCGCCGCGTCGTCCGGCCGGCCCGTCATGCCGCCCTGCCCCGCTTACTTGCCGCCGGCCGCCAGCGCCTTGGCCTGCGCGACCCATTCGTCGCGCGACACCCGGCCCGGCAAGCCCTGCAGGTTGTCGTCCATCCACGCCACCTCGGCCGCGCCCCATGCGGCGACCTGGTCGAAATGGTGAATGCCCATGGCGCCCAGTTCGGCCGCCAGTTTCGGCCCGACGCCCTTGATGCGGGTCAGATCGTCGGCCTTGCCGCCGCGCGGCTTGTCCAGTCCGGCCGGCTTGCCGGTCTTGGCCACCGGCGCCTTGGGCGCTTCGGCCCCGGGCTGCGGCGCGGCGGCCGGTTCGGCTGCCGCGCTCTTGGCCTTCGGTGCGTCGGTGACAGAGATCCTTTCCGGCATCGCTTTCGGCGCGGCCGGCTGGCGCTTGGCCGCCTTGGGGGCCGATGCCGGTTTCGCCGCGGCCGGCTGTTTCGCCACCGGTTCCGAAACGGGTTTCTCGGCGGGTTTCTCGGCGGGTTTCGGCGCAGGTTTCGGCGCCAGGGCGCTCAGCGGCACCGATTTCGACACCAGCGGCTCGGCCGGCTTGACCGGCGCCACCTTGGGTCGTGCCACCGGGCGCGGCTGCGGCGCCGCGGCGGTCTTGGCGGCGGGTGCGGCGGCCGGGGCCGGCGCTGCGGGCCGCGCCGCCTTTGCGGCGTGCTTCACCGGGGCCTTGACGAACGGCATCAGCCCGAAGGCGCGGGCCTGTTCCCACGGCAGCATCGCCAGTTTCATCATCTGGCTCTGCATCGTGACGGCCATCTCGGCCTGCTGGGCCCACAATGCGATCATCGGTCCGAAATCGGGCAGAAAGGGGGTGGTCTGGGTCGTCCTGGTCACGTCCGTGCTCCGTAGCTGGGGGCGCAGCCCATCTGCACCCGGCAAGCGCCGTTCCTCCCCAACGATGCCGGTGCAGGCCTCGCATACTGCAACGCAGCACGCAAGGCCCGTGTCGTCGCAGTCAGTAGACGTCGCCCTTGTCGACCTTCTTCGAGAAGGCCGTCTCGCCGCCGGCCGCCAGAAGCTTGGCCTGGTCGACCCATTCGTCGCGGCTCACCCGGCCCTTGAAGCCCTCCAGGTTGGCGTTCACCCAGGCCACCTCGTCGGGCGTCCAGTTGGCGATCTGGTCGAAATGGTAAAAGCCCAGGCTGTTGCACAGCTTCTCAAGCTTCGGCCCGATCCCCTTGATCTTCTTCAGATCGTCGGCCTTGCCGCCGCGCGGCGCGGACAGCGCTTCGGGGCGGGTGCCCTCGCCCGCGCCTTCCAGCGTGCCGTCGCCGTCGTAGTCGACCGCAGCGGCGGGTTCGGCTTTCTTGGCCGGGGCCTTCTTGGCTGCGGCCTTCTTGGCAGGTGCCTTCTTGGCAGACTTGGCCGCCCCGCCCTCGCCCTCGTATTTCCAGCTGCCCTTGCGGCCCGCCAGATCGTCCTGGCCCGACAACGCCTTCGAGGGTTTGACCGCGCTCGCCGCCGCCGGCGCCGCCGCCGCGGCCGTCGCCTTGGCCGGTGAAGATGCCGGTGCGGATGCCGGTGCCTTGGCCGCCGCAGCGCCGCCCGAAGCCGACGCCTGTGCCGACGCCTGTGCCGGGGGCACGGCGCGCATGCCGCGATCCTCGCCCGGCTTCACCTCGCCCGGCTTGGGCAGCGGCGCGCAGAACATCCAGTTGAACAGCAGCCCCAGCAGCACAAAGGCCAGGCCGCCCAGGAAAACAGCGGCAAAGAACTTCATGCCGCCCACCACCAGCAGCAGGATCGCCGTCAGCAGGCCCACGCCCGCGGCCAACGCCCAGCAACCAAGCGCGCAGCTCATTCCGCCCTTGTTGTCAGTCATCTCGTCACTCCCTGTCCGTATTCCTCGACGCGCCGCTTATCCACGGTATCGCCGCACTATGACAGGGATAGAAAACTCTGTTTACTCCCCGGATGCCAGAGTTTTCGCCTGCGCCACCCATTCGTCGCGCGTCACACGGCCCTTGAATCCTTCCAGGTTGTCGTCGACCCAGGCCACCTCGGCGTCGGTCCAGGCGGCGATCTGGTCGAAATGGTAGAACCCCAGACGGTTGCACAGCTTTTCCAGCTTGGGCCCGATCCCCTTGATCTTCTTCAGATCGTCCGGCTTGCCGCCGCGCGCGGCTTCCAGCCCCGCGGGCTTGGTGCCCGGGCTTGGCGCCGCGGCGTCGGCGGGCTTGGCCTTGGCCTTGGGCGATGCCTCGGTATCGACCGGTTTCGCCTCGGCGGATTTCGCCTTCACCGGCGCCGGCTTTTCGGCCTTCGCAGTGGCCGGCTTGGCCGACTTGCCCTTGCCCTTGCCCAGCCAGGGCGTGGTCAGCGGCACCTCGGTGCCGTCGATGCGCTTGACCGTGTCGCCGATCTCATCGGCCAGCTGCGCGCTGGCATTCAGCTTGATCGACGCATTGACGTATTCCGTCAGGCTGGTCAGCCCCTTGGCCGGCTCGGCGGCGAACCGCCCGTTCTGCGGCCCGGCCTGCGGAAACTTGCCCGCCGCCAGGGCGTCGATCAGCGCCGCCAGCTTCTCGGCGGTCAGGTCCTCGTAGTAATCCTTGCCGATCTGCGCCATCGGCGCGTTGGCGCAGGCGCCCAGGCATTCCACCTCTTCCCAGCTGAACTTGCCATCGGCGGACAGCTCGTGCGGCCGCCCGGCGATCTTGCTCTTGCAGATCGCGATCAGGTCCTCGGCGCCGCAGATCATGCAGGACGTGGTGCCGCAGATCTGGATATGCGCAACGCTGCCAACCGGTTGCAGCTGGAACATGAAGTAGAACGTGGCCACTTCCAGCGCCCGGATATAGGCCATGTCCAGCATCTCGGCGACCGCCTCGATGGCCGGACGGCTCAGCCAGCCCTCCTGTTCCTGCGCGCGCCACAAAAGCGGGATGATCGCGCTGGCCTGGCGGCCCTCGGGATACTTGGTGATCTGCGCCTCGGCCCAGGCCCGATTGGCCGGGGTAAAGGCGAAGCTTTCGGGTTGCTCGGGGTGCAGACGGCGCAGCATCGGCGTTCTTCTCCGTATCTCCGGGCGCCGGGTGCGGCGCCGCTCGGGTCTCTCAGTCCATCAGGCCTCGGCCGGGGCGGCCGGGGCCGGTGCCGGGGTGCAGGGGCCGGTCACCAGGCGGAACCCGCCCTCTTCCAGAACCACCGCCTCCTTGGTCGACACCTTGTAATTCGCGATCTTGACCACCGTGTCGCGCGGCAGCCCGGTCTGCAGTTCGACCGGCTGGAAATGCGCCTCGGTCTGCAGGTTGCAGCCGATCGAGATCACCGCCTCGTCGAACATCGCCAGGTCCTCGGCCGTGGTGCCCTGCGGCGGAATGCATCCCGCCAGCAGCACCAGCGCCGCACCCGCGGCCACGCCGCCGCTCCGGTTCCAGGTCTTCGCCATTCCTTGTCCCCCAAGTCTTCCCTGACGGCGCGGGTTCGTCCCGCGTCCGCCATCCTTGTCCCGCGGCGCTACCGGTCGATCTCGCCGAACACCACGTCCATCGTGCCGATGATCGCCGCCACGTCGGCCAGCTGATGGCCGGTCGCGATATGGTCCATCGCCTGCAAATGCAGATAGCCCGGCGCGCGCAGCTTGGCGCGGTAGGGCCGGTTGGTGCCATCCGCCACCAGGTAGACGCCGAACTCGCCCTTGGGCGCCTCGACCGCGGCATAGACCTCGCCCGCGGGCACGTGGAACCCCTCGGTATACAGCTTGAAGTGATGGATCAGCGCCTCCATCGAGGTCTTCATCTCGGTCCGCTTGGGCGGCGTGATCTTGCCGCGGGCCAGAACGTCGCCCTGCCCGTCCGGCGCGCGCAGCTTGGCGATGGCCTGGCGGATGATGCTGACCGACTGGCGCATCTCCTCCATCCGCACCAGGTAGCGGTCATAGCAGTCGCCGTTCTTGCCGATCGGCACCTGGAACTCGAACTCGTCATAGCATTCGTAGGGCTGGGCCCGCCGCAAATCCCAGGCCAGGCCCGAGCCGCGCACCATGACGCCCGAGAACCCCCAGTTCTGGATGTCCTCCTCGGTCACCACGCCGATATCGCAGTTGCGCTGCTTGAAGATGCGGTTTTCCGTCAGCAGCCCGTCGATGTCGTCCAGCACGCCCAGGAACGGATCGCACCAGGCCTCGATATCGTCCAGCAGCTCGGGCGGCAGGTCCTGGTGCACGCCGCCGGGGCGGAAATACGCGGCGTGCAGCCGCGCCCCGCAGGCGCGCTCGTAAAAGATCATCAGCTTTTCGCGTTCCTCGAAGCCCCAAAGCGGCGGCGTCAGCGCGCCCACATCCATGGCCTGCGTGGTGACGTTCAGCAGGTGGTTCAGCACCCGGCCGATTTCCGAATAGAGCACCCGGATCAGCGAGCCGCGCCGCGGCACCTCGACCCCGGTCAGCCGCTCGATCGCCAGGCACCAGGCGTGTTCCTGGTTCATCGGGGCGACGTAATCCAGCCGGTCGAAATAGGGCAGGTTCTGCAGGTAGGTCCGGCTCTCCATGAGCTTTTCCGTGCCCCGGTGCAGCAGCCCGATATGCGGATCGCAGCGCTCGACGATCTCGCCGTCCAGTTCAAGCACCAGCCGCAACACCCCGTGCGCCGCCGGGTGCTGCGGGCCGAAATTGATGTTGAAGTTGCGGATCTGCTGCTCGCCCGACTGCGCGTCGGTGCTGCCATCGTCGAATTTGGAGCCGTCCATCATGCCAATGCCTCCGAAAGGGCCGCGCCCGACCCTGGGTGGGCGCTTTGCAACGCGTGTGGTCTGCGGTTTATCTCGAAAGCCCCGAACACGGGCCGGGCGGCGTGCGCCATCGCCAATGCGCCCTCCCGGGGGGAGGGTCGGGCGCGGCCCGGGCTGGTCGCCCGCGCCAGCGGGACCCAAAGCAGCGCGACAGCGATCATCCCTTCGCCTCTTCTTTCTTCTTCTCATCCCCCGGCAGCACGTATTGCGCGCCTTCCCAGGGGGACATGAAATCGAATTGCCGGTATTCCTGCACCAGGCTCACCGGCTCGTAGACGACGCGCTTGAGCTCTTCGTCATAGCGCACCTCGGTATAGCCCGTGGTCGGGAAATCCTTGCGCAGCGGAAAGCCGCGGAACCCGTAATCGGTCAGGATGCGGCGCAGGTCCGGATGGCCCGAGAACAGGATGCCGAACATGTCGAACACCTCGCGCTCGAACCAGTTGGCCGCCGGGACCACCGCGGTGATCGACGGAACCGCCTCGTCCTCGCGCACTGCGATCTTCAGCCGGATGCGGTGGTTCTGCCACATCGACAGCAGGTGATAGACCACGTCGAACCGCTTGGGCCGGTCGGGGTAATCCACCGCGGTGATATCCACCAGCGACGTGAACCGGCAGCTCGCGTCGTTGCGCAGGAACTCGACCAGCCCGGCAATGTTGGCGGGGGCCGCGTCGACCGTCAGCTCGCCATGCGCCACATCCCAGCCCAGCACGCAATCGGGGCGCTTCAGCTCGATATGGGTTCCCAGTTCCTTCAAGGCTTCGGTCATCATTGCACCCGCTGTTTCTCGCCCGATGTTTCGTTGACCGCCATCAGCGTTTCGGTCCGGAAGAAGGTGTTGAACTTGCGCCCGTCCTGGAACCAGACGCAGGTCACCACGCCCGGCGCAAGCTCGGTCTCAACGACCATCGCCGGGCCGCCGGATTTCAGCCGCACGACCATGCCCGCGGCAAAGTTCAGCCCCTCGCTCACCGAACCAGCGTCCCGGTCCGGCGGATCCGTTTCTGCAGCGCCAGCAGACCGTACAGCAGCGCCTCGGCCGTCGGCGGGCAGCCCGGCACGTAGATATCCACCGGCACGATCCGGTCGCAGCCCCGCACCACCGAATAGCTGTAATGGTAATAGCCCCCGCCATTGGCGCAGGACCCCATCGACATCACGTAGCGCGGTTCGGGCATCTGGTCATAGACCTTGCGCAGCGCCGGCGCCATCTTGTTGGTCAGCGTGCCGGCGACGATCATCAGGTCGGACTGGCGCGGCGACGCACGCGGCGCGATGCCGAAGCGTTCGGCGTCGTAGCGCGGCATCGAGGTATGCATCATCTCGACCGCGCAGCAGGCCAGGCCGAAGGTCATCCAGTGCAGCGACCCGGTGCGCGCCCAGTTGATGATGTCCTCGGTCGAGGTCAGCAGGAACCCCTTGTCCTGCAACTCGCGGTTCAGCGCCTGGGTCGCGACTTCCTTGTCGGGACCGGCGGTGTTGGCACCCGTCATCACTCCCATTCCAGCGCTCCCTTTTTCCACTCATAGGCGAAACCCACCGTCAGCACGGCCAGGAACACCATCATCGACCAGAACCCCGCCATGCTGATATCCTGGAACGCCACCGCCCAGGGGAACAGGAACGCGATCTCCAGGTCGAAGATGATGAACAGGATCGACACCAGGTAGAACCGCACGTCGAATTTCATCCGCGCGTCGTCGAAGGCGTTGAACCCGCATTCATAGGCGCTGACCTTCTCGGGGTCGGGATTGCGCACCGCGATCACCGCCGCGGCCAGGATGAAGACCAGGCCGATCGCGATGGCGATCGCCAGAAAGACCAGGATCGGGAGGTATTCCCTGAGCATCTCTTCCACGGAGGCATACCCTTTCTGTCGCCGCGGCCGCGGCGTGTCTGTGAAACCCGTTGCCCTGTCCTACGCCCGCCACCCGACAGGGTCAATAAACCGCCCCCGTCTGCTGGGCGTTTTTTGCGTGAGAAATCGCCGCAGGCGGGGGGCAGAGCCTATGGCGACGTCAAGGCCAAGGCTGTTGCCAACGCGATTACAGCAAACGCGCGCCCGGCCCGGGGGAACAGCCGCGCCAGCAGCCTTGCGGGCAGCGGACATGCCAGCGGCATGCCTCCGGCATGACCCGCCCCCACGGCCAGCCGCTTTGGTGACGTCAGCGCGGGGGATCGAGGTCGTGCGGATGTGGCTGCAATAAAGCGCTGACCACGGTTGTTGCAGCGGCAGGCCGCGGCCATCCTCTGTCCTTTGCTATAGGATTCGATACTTCCGGTCTGCCCTGCCATCCAAGCGTTGAACGGCCCCGCTGCAACGCCGCAAGTCCGCTTCGAGCCCGGAGCAGAAACTGTGCCTGCGCGGAATCAAGGCCGCAGGCCGCCGCGCATCGCCGGGCCGCCCCCACGGCACGGCGGTTTGGCGACACGGGCGCAAGGCTCGGCCGTTGTCCGGACTTGGTTGCGATAAAGCGCCCAATCCCGGCAATCGATCGCCGCACCGCGGCCCGGCAACGCGCGGCTTGTCACGGTGACGATGAATGTCCCCTTCGTCCCGCAGACCCGCCAGCGCAAGAAACGCGTTCCGACGGTTTTTTTCGCGCTTTCACATCAACGTGACCGCCCTTTCCGGCCTCAAAGCCCGGCCCTCGCATCCGCCCCCACCAATCCGCCCCGAAACCGGCCGGAATCGGACGGATTGCTTGGCAACGGCCCCGAACCGGCCCGCGACCCGCCCCACCAATCCGTCCCGAATTCGCGGCAAACAGGACGGATCGCTGGCGCCGACTCGCCGCATCACACCCGGTTAACGCCCCGCACGCCGCCCGACTGGCCCTTATTCCCTTGCTGCTAAGGCCAAACCCTCACGCCCACGGCGCCGCCCGCTTGTCGAAGAACGCCGCGATCCCCGCGCGCGCCTCGGCGCTTTCCCACCGCGCAGCCAGCGCGTCGATGGCGTGATCCACCTGCGCCGGCGAAATCCCCCCCGACAAGGCCCGCAGCAGCGCCTTGGCCTCGCGCACCGCGCCGGGCGCGCAGGCCAGGTAGGGCGCCACTTCCGCCTCTACGCCCGCGTCCAGATCACCCGCCGGCACGACGCGGCTCAACAGCCCCAGGCGCACCGCCTCATCGGCCTTGAAAAGCCGTGCGTTCATAAAGACTTGCGCTGCGTTCACCGCCCCCATCCGGGCCACCACGTAAGGCCCGATATTGGCCGGGATCAGGCCCAGTTTCGTCTCGGTCAACCCCATCGTCACATGGTCCGCCCCGATGGTCACGTCACAGACCGAAGCCAGCCCGACCCCGCCGCCGAACGCGTTGCCCTGCACTCGCCCGATCAGCGGTTGCGGCAACGCGTAAAGCGCGCCCAGGGCGGTGGCGATCCGCGCCGATTCCACCCGCCGCGTGGCCGCATCCATCTCGAACTGGTCGCGCATCCAGGCCAGGTCGCCCCCGGCGCAAAAGGTCTTGCCCTCCGCCGCCAGCACCACCACCCGAACCGCGTCATCCGCCGCAATATCCTGTGCCGCTTGCTCCAACTCCCCCAACATCTGCGCCGACAAGGCGTTGTGCTTGTCGGCCCGCGCCAGCCACAGCGTGGCCACCCCGCGCCCGTCCACATCCACCCGGATCATCTCAGCCATGTCCCCGCATCCCCCGCGCCATCTCGGCCGCCCGCACCAGCACGGAACGGTCCAGTCCCGTCTCGTAACCCCTTGAAATCAGGTGATCATGCAGCGCCTCAGTCGCCACGTTCCCGGCCGCGCCCGGCGCATAGGGGCAGCCCCCCAGCCCGCCGACCGCGGCATCGAACACCCGCAGCCCGCGCGCCAGCGCGACATCGACATTCTCCAGCGCCCGCCCGCCGGTATCGTGGAAATGCCCCGCCAGGCAAGCCACTGGAATCTCTTGAAGAACCGCCTCCAACATGGCGTCCACCGCCGCCGGCACGCCACGCCCGATCGTGTCGCCCAGCGACACCTCGTAGCAACCCATGTCGCGCAAGGCCGCCACAACCCGCGCCACCGCGGCCGGCGCCACCGCCCCGTCATAGGGGCATTCCACCACGCAGGATACATAGCCGCGCACCGGCAGGCCGGCCTCGCGCGCCATATCGGCAACCGGTTGAAAACGCTCAAGACTTTCAGCGATGTTCGCATTGATATTGGCCTTGGAAAACCCCTCCGACGCCGATCCGAAAATCGCCACCTCGTCCGCTCCGGCCGCCAGGGCCGCCTCCAGCCCGCGCAGGTTCGGCGTCAGCGCCGCGTAGGACACGCCGGGCACGCGCGCGATCCCCGCCAGCACCGCGGCGCTGTCGGCCATTTGCGGCACCCATTTCGGGCTGACGAAGGATGCGCATTCGATGCGCCGGAAACCGGCCCCGGACAGGCAATCGACCAGCGCGATCTTGTCTTTTGTCGCAATGGGTTGCGGCTCGTTCTGCAAGCCGTCTCGCGGCCCCACTTCAAAGATCTCGACACGCTCGGCCATTCCGCCTCACCCCTGCTTCTTCTCTTTTCCAAATACGCCGGCCCCACCGTCCAAGCCGCCGCGCGGCGCGCGATGTCAGACCTCGGGCACCGGATAGAAATCCTGCGTGTAGAATTTCTGCTCGCCATCCCGCGCCCGGGCGCGCTGATAGGCCGGCCGCGCCTCGATGCGGGCACGATAGGCCTCAAGCCCCTGGAATTGCTCCATTTTCACGTAGAACGGCGCGGCGAAGAGGTTGAAACCCATCATCACGTCGGCGCCCGAAAAACCGCCAGCCAGCAGCCAGTCATGGTCGCCCATCCGCGCCTCCATCCCCTTCAGCGTCTGCGCCAGCCGCACCACGTTCAGCTTGACCACCACCGGACTGGGTTTCGCGGGCGGGCGCAGGAAGACCATGTTGAGGTTCAACTGTTCCAGCAGCGACCCCATCGTCTCGGCATAATGGATCCACTGCAGGAAATCCGCCCGCTCGGGATGCCCCGGGGCGCGCCCGAATTCCGGCCCATGCGTTTCGCACAGGTATTCCACGATCGCCCCGCTCTCGAACAGCGTGCGCCCGTCGATCTCGAGCGCGGGCACGCGAACCGCCGGAGATTTCAGGGGAAAATCGCCTTTTCTCATCATGCCCGAGGCGATGTCGTATTCCACGATGCCGCAGTCCAGCCCCATCTCCTCGAGCAGCCACAACACCCGGAACGACCGTGAAAACGGCACGTGGTGCAAGGTGATCTCACTCATGTCTCCTCCTCCTCCAGCCGGATCAGCGCCGCGCCGGCCTCGACCTGGTCGCCCGCGGAGGCCAATACCTCGGCCACCGTGCCGTCGCGGCTGGCCACCAGCGTGTGCTCCATCTTCATCGCCTCGAGCACCGCCAGCCGGTCGCCCGCAATCACCTTCTGGCCCATGCGGACATGCACCGACACGACCCGCCCCGGCATCGGCGCCAGTGTCAGCCCGGCGGCCGCGCCGGCCTCGGCCCCGCCGCGCGCCAAGGGGTCGGGGATGTCGAACACCCGGCCCACCCCGTCGAACACCGTGGCCCGGCCATCGCCGACATGGACCGCCGGCGCCGGCTGTCCGTCCAGCCGCCAGACATCGCCCCATCGCTTCGCAGCGACCGCACCCAGCGGTGTCTCGACCGTGACGGTGTCGGGGCCGTCGAAGACCAGCGTGCAGTCCAAAGCCTCGCCATCCAGTGCCAACCCGACCCGATGCCGCAAGGGGCGCCGCAGGGAAAACCCGCGCAACCCACCGTTTTTCCAGCCATTCTCCGAAACCATCAGGGCCGCTGCGGCGATGGCCGCAGCCGACAGGGGCGGCCGCGCCACCAGCGCATCCAGATCCCGCGCGATCAGCCCGGTATCGACCTCGCCGCGTCCGAAGCCGTCATGCTCGGCCAATGCCCGCAGGAACGCCAGGTTCGTCACCGTGCCCGCCACCTGCGTCTCGGCCAACCCGCGCGCCAGCTGTCGCAAGGCCGCCCCGCGCGAAGCGCCATGGGTGACGATCTTGGCGATCATCGGGTCGTAATACGGGCTGATACTGTCGCCCGTGCGCACCCCGCTATCGGCGCGCACGCCCGGCGGAAAGGCCAGATGCGCCAGCCGGCCCGTCGCGGGCAGGAACCCCGCCGGCACGTCCTCGGCATAAAGCCGCGCCTCGAAGGCATGGCCGGTGATCGCCAGGTCCTCTTGCCGCGCCGGCAAGGGTTCGCCGGCGGCGACGCGGATCTGCCATTCCACCAGGTCGATACTGGTGATCGCCTCGGTCACCGGATGCTCGACCTGCAACCGGGTGTTCATCTCCATGAACCAGAACCCGTCCTCGCGCAGCCCGTCCGAGCCGTCGACAATAAACTCCACCGTACCCGCGCCCTTGTAGCCGATCGCCTCGGCGGCGCGAACGGCCGCAGCGCCCATCGCGGCACGCACGGCTTCGGTCATGCCCGGCGCGGGCGCCTCCTCGATCACCTTCTGGTGGCGGCGCTGCAGCGAACAATCGCGTTCGAACAGATGCACCGCCCGCTCGCCGTCGCCAAAGACCTGCACTTCGATATGACGCGGCCGCTGGATGTATTTCTCGATCAGCACCGCATCGTTGCCGAAGGCGGTGCGCGCCTCGGCCTTGGCCCGTTCCAGCGCGTCGATGAAATCGGCCGGCTTCTCGACCAGCCGCATGCCCTTGCCGCCACCGCCCGCCACCGCCTTGACCAGCACCGGATAGCCGATGCGGTGCGCCTCGACCTCGAGGTGGCCGGGTTCCTGGTCCTCGCCCAGGTAACCCGGCACCACCGGCACCCCGGCCTCCTGCATCAGCCGCTTGGCGGCGTCCTTGAGCCCCATCGCGCGGATCGCCTTGGCGGACGGGCCGACAAAACGCAGCCCCGCCGCCTCGACCGCCTGCACGAAATCGGGGTTTTCCGACAAAAAGCCATAGCCGGGATGGATCGCCTGCGCGCCGGTCGCCAGCGCCGCCTCGATGATCCGGTCGCCACGCAGATAGCTGTCGGCCGGCGCCGCACCGCCGATATTCACGGCGACATCCGCCATCTCGACATGCAGCGCGCCGGCATCGGCATCGGAATGCACCGCCACGCAGCGCAAGCCCATCGCCCGCGCCGTGCGCATGACCCGGCAGGCGATTTCCCCGCGATTGGCGATCAGGATCGTGTCGAACATCGCTCTTCCCTACGAACAGGCCTTGGCGGCCACGTCTTTCCAGTCATCGTGCCAGCGCGACAGCGCCGGTCGGTTTTCGGTGATATCCCCGGCGGCCCAGAGGATTCGCGCGCGGTCCATCGCTTCGGTCACCTCGCCATCCGGGCACAGGATGTAGAAATCGCCGCGCGTCAAACCCTGGATCAGCCGTTCGACCACCTGCTCCGGCTGCCAGGCGCCGGGTTTGTGCGCGGCCCGGCCCGTGGTGGTCCAGCCGGGGATCAAGAGATGCGCCGAAATCGCTCCACCCTGACCGCGCAAGTCGTGTTCCAACCCCTCGGTAAAGGATTTCACCGCTGCCTTGGTCAGGTTGTAGACCCGGTGTCCCGGCGGATTGGTGATGCCCTGCTTGGAACCCACATTGACGATCATCCCGGGCCCGGCCATCACCGGCAGAAACGCCCGCACGCCGTGGATCACGCCGAACAGGTTCACGTCCACTGCCCGGCGCCAATCCGCCAGCGGCGCGTCAAATCCCCGCCCCACCCGCGTCACCGCGTTGTTGACCACAAGCCGCACCGGCCCCATCGCGGCGGCTTCGGAGGACAGCGCCTGCATGGCGTCCCTGTCCGCCACGTCGACGACACGCGCCACCGCGCCGTCATCCGCCGCCTCGGCCAATGCCGCTGCATCGCTGTCCACCATCACGACGCGCATTCCACGCGCCGCCAGGTCGCGCGCCAGCGCCCGCCCGATGCCAAGCGCCGCGCCGGTCACCACGGCAACGCCACCCGGTTGCACCACCGCCTCGAACCGCGTCACCGGCAGCCTCCCGCGCCGCACCGGCGACAGCCGGCCCGCGCGCGTCCCTGCACGGTGGATATCCGGTTTCCGTCGCTCATCGCCCTGGTCCTTCTTCTCTTTTCCAAATACGCATTCCGGCGGCCCCACCCGCGCCGAAAGGCGAAATCACATCCTGAACACGCCAAACCGCGTCTCTTCGACCGGCGCGTTCAACGCCGCGGCCAGGCTCAGTCCCAGGACGTCGCGGGATTTGCGCGGGTCGATCACGCCGTCATCCCAAAGCCGGGCGCTGGCGTAGAGCGGGTGCGCCTGGCGTTCGAACATCTCGATGGTGGGGCGCTTGAACGCGGCCTCGTCCTCGGCCGACCAGGTGTCGCCGCCGCGTTCGATGGCGTCGCGTTTCACCGTGGCCAGCACGCCCGCCGCCTGTTCGCCGCCCATGACCGAGATGCGGCTGTTGGGCCATGTCCACAGGAACCGCGGCTGGTAGGCGCGCCCTGCCATGCCGTAATTGCCCGCGCCGAACGACCCGCCCACCAGCATCGTCACCTTGGGCACCGCGGTGGTCGCCACCGCCGTGACCATCTTGGCGCCGTGCCGGGCGATGCCTTCGTTCTCGTATTTCCGGCCCACCATGAAGCCGGTGATGTTCTGCAGGAACACCAGCGGGATGCGGCGCTGCGAACACAGCTCGACGAAATGCGCGCCCTTCTGGGCGCTTTCCGAAAACAGCACGCCGTTATTGGCGACGATCCCGCAATCCATGCCGTGCAGCTTGGCAAAGCCGCAGACCAGGGTTTCGCCGAACCGCGCCTTGAACTCGTCGAAATACGATCCGTCCACCAGCCGCGCGATCACCTCGCGGATGTCGTAGGGCGTGCGCAGGTCGGCCGGCACCACACCCAGCAATTCGTCGGGGTCATAAAGCGGCGCCTCGACAGGCTGTAGGGCGGGGTTCACCCCGCCGCCCCCCAGCGACCCCACCGCGCGCCGCGCCAGCGCCAGCGCGTGGGCGTCGTCCTCGGCGAGGTAATCGGCCACGCCGGACAGCCGCGTGTGCACGTCGCCGCCGCCCAGGTCTTCTGCCGTCACCACTTCGCCCGTGGCAGCCTTGACCAGTGGCGGGCCGGCAAGAAAGATCGTGCCCTGCTCGCGCACGATGATCGACACGTCCGACATCGCCGGCACATAGGCGCCCCCGGCGGTGCACGAGCCCATCACCACGGCGATCTGCGCGATGCCCGCAGCACTCATCCGCGCCTGGTTGTAGAAGATGCGCCCGAAATGGTCGCGGTCGGGAAAGACCTCGTCCTGGTTGGGCAGGTTGGCGCCGCCGCTGTCCACCAGGTAGAGGCAAGGCAGCCGGTTTTCCTCGGCGATCTCCTGGGCGCGCAGGTGTTTCTTGACCGTCATCGGGTAATAGGTGCCGCCCTTCACCGTGGCGTCGTTGCACACCACCATGACCTGACGTCCCATCACGCGTCCCACCCCGGCGATCACGCCCGCGCAGGGCGCCGCGCCGTCGTAGAGCCCGTGCGCCGCCGTCGCGCCCACTTCGAGAAAGGGCGAGCCCGGGTCCAGCAGGTTCGCCACCCGGTCGCGCGGCAGCATCTTGCCGCGCGCCACGTGCCGATCGCGCGCCTTTTGACCGCCGCCTTCCGCGGCCAGGGCCGCCGCCGCCTCGATCTCGGCCAGCGCCTTGAGATGGGCATCGCGGTTGCTGCGGAAGGTCTCGGAGTTGGTCAGCGCCTGCGAGGTCAGTTTCATGCGGTCTCCTCTGCGGCCATGCGTTTCAGTTCCTTGCGAATGACCTTGCCGGTGACGGTCATCGGCAGGGCGTCGAGAAAGGCGATCTCGCGCGGGTAGGAATAGCCCGCGAGCCGGTCCTTGACCCAGGCCTGCAGCGCCTCTGCCGTCACCGCGACCCCGGGCTTGCGCACGACATAGGCCTTGACGATCTCGGTGCGCAGCGCGTCGGGCTTGCCCACCACGCCGACCGTTGCCACGCCTGGATGGGTCAGCAGGCAATCCTCGATCTCGGCCGGACCGATGCGGTACCCCGCGCTGGTGATCACGTCATCCTCGCGCCCGACGAAGCGGATGAAATCGCCCTCGCGCACGCCGCGATCGCCGGTCAGCAGCCAGTCGCCGCGGAACTTCTGGGCCGTGGCCTGCGGGTTGCGCCAGTATTCCAGCATCATCGTCGGCGCACCCTGGCGCACCGCGATGTCGCCCTCGCCCTCGGTCGGCATCCCGGCGGCGTCGATCACCTGCACGTCGAAGCCCGGCACCGGCTTGCCCATGCAGCCCGGGCGCGGCGCGAAATCGGCGGCGCAGGATGACACCACGACATTGCATTCGGTCTGGCCATAGAATTCGTTGATCGTCACGCCCATGGCCTGCCGCCCCCAGGCCAGCATCTCGGCACCCAGCGGCTCGCCGCCGCTGGCGACGCTGCGCAAACCGGGAATGGCCGCGCCCGAGGCCTTGAGGATGCGCAGGGCGGTGGGCGGGAAAAACACGTTGCGCGCGCCGCCCGTCGCGATGACGCGCAGGCAGTCCTCGGTGGTGAACTTGTCCAGCCGCGACGCCACCACCGGCACGCCAAGCGCGAGCCCCGGCATGATGACGTCCAGCAGCCCGCCGATCCAGGCCCAGTCCGCGGGCGTCCAGAGGCAATCGCCCGGCTGGCCCAGGTGATCGTGGCTGAGAACCACCCCGGGCAGATGGCCCGCCAGAACGCCATGACCGTGCAGCGCGCCCTTCGGCTTGCCGGTGGTGCCCGAGGTGTAGATCAGCAGGCCCGGCGTATCCGGTCCCGCCTCAGCCGTCGGTACGGATGCGCCGTCGGTGCCGATCTCGGCGGCGATCCACGGCTCGGCCAGATCGCCCAGCAGCGCGGCGCCTTCGGCATCGGTCAGCACGATCTGTGCGCCGGCATCGCCGACCCGGCTGGCCAGCGCGTCGTGCTTGAAAAGCTTGAACAACGGCACCGAAATCGCGCCGATCTTCCAGACCGCGAGATGCGCCGCCGCGCACCAGGGCGACTGGCTGAGCAGCACGCCGACGCGATCCCCCGGGCGCACCCGCGCCTGCAGCGCCCGCGCGATTCCGTCCGTCATCGCCGCCAGCACGCCGAACGTCACATCGCGCCGCGCCTTGCCGGTCAGGTCGACGATCGCGACCCGGTCGGCGGGATGGTCGAGGCAAAGCTGCGCCATGTTCATGTCCGCGGCTCCTGCGGGGCGAGGATGCGGCCCTGCCGATCGACGCGGTAGACGAAGCCGGCGCAGGTGACTTCCAGCCACACTTCGCCCTGCCCGACCCGCGCCAGGCAATCGCTCAGCGCGCCGCCGTGCCGTTCGACATGGGCGCGTGCAACCGCCTCGATCACCGTACCTTCGTCCGGCGGGCGATGCGCCAGACCCAGCCACAGACCAAGCGCTCCGGCGGCCAGAGCCAGCACCGAGGTGACGATGACCACCTCGCGTGGCATCAGCCCACCTGTGCCATCAGCTCGCGCCCCACCAGCATCCGCCGGATTTCCGAGGTGCCGGCGCCGATCTCCATCAGCTTGGCGTCGCGGAACAGCCGCGATACCGGCGCGTCCGACAGGAACCCGGCCCCGCCAAGCGCCTGCACCGCCTGATGCGCCTGTTTCATCGCCTCTTCCGAGGCGTAAAGGCAGCAGGCCGCCGCGTCCTGCCGGGTCACGTCGCCCCGGTCGCAGGCCTTGGCCACCGCATAGACATAGGCACGGGCGGAATTCATCGCGGTATACATGTCGGCGATCTTGCCCTGCATCAGCTGGAACTCCCCGATC
This sequence comes from Thalassococcus arenae, assembly GCF_019104745.1. NCBI lineage: Bacteria > Pseudomonadati > Pseudomonadota > Alphaproteobacteria > Rhodobacterales > Roseobacteraceae > Thalassococcus > Thalassococcus arenae. Next base: position 178,724 of record NZ_JAHRWL010000002.1, on the reverse strand, counting down.
GGGCGGCCGAACTGCTTGCGTTCCTTCAGATAGGGCATGACCTCGTCCATGCAGGCGGCCATGATACCCAGGCCGATGCCCGCCAGAACCACGCGCTCGTAGTCCAGCCCCGACATCAGCACGGCGACGCCCTTGCCTTCCTCGCCCAGGACATTCTCGAACGGCACCTCGACATCGTCGAAGATCAGCTCGGCGGTGTTCGATCCGCGCATGCCCAGCTTGTCGAAATGCGGAGAGGTCGAGAACCCCTTCATCGCCTTTTCGATCAGGAAAGCGGTGATGCCCTTGGAACCGGCCTCCGGGTCGGTCTTGGCATAGACCACCAGCGTGTCGGCATCGGGGCCGTTGGTGATCCAGTATTTGTTGCCGTTCAGCACAAAGCGGTCGTTGCGCTTGTCCGCGCGCAACTTCATCGATACGACGTCCGACCCGGCCGACGGTTCGGACATGGCCAGCGCGCCCACATGTTCGCCCGAAATCAGGCCGGGCAGGTATTTGCGCTTCTGGTCTTCGGTTCCGTTCAGCTTGATCTGGTTGACGCAAAGGTTGGAATGCGCGCCATAGGACAGGCTGACCGAAGCGCTGGCCCGGGCCACTTCCTCGACCGCGACGGTGTGGGCGAGATAACCCATGCCCGAGCCGCCATATGCCTCGTCCACGGTGATCCCCAGAAGGCCCAGATCGCCCATCTCGCGCCACAGTGCATGCGGAAAGACGTTGTCACGGTCGATCTGCGCCGCCATCGGCTTGACCCGCTCCTGCGCCCAGCGATGCACCGCCTCGCGCAGCGCCTCGACGTCCTCGCCCAGATCGAATCCCATTGATCCTAGGAACATGCCCAACGCCTCCCGATTTATTGAACACCCGTTCAGATATACGCCTGCACGTGCCTCGCGTCAATCTGCAAGGCGGCAGGCGGCCGGCCGGGCGCTCAGGCCGACTGGAACACCGCCGAAACCTCGGACCGGACGATCCGGGCAATGAGCGCGCAATCGTCCACGCTGAAGGTCAACGGCAGCCGCATGTCGAGAATGCCCGCCAGGATCCGGTCCGAAGCCGGCATCGGCGCGCTTTCGGCATAGCGCCAACTGTCGTAGCGCGACGTGAACCCCTTGGGCTCGGCGCCACCGAACCATTTCAATTCGACCCCACGCGCCGCGCAGCGCGCCACCACATCGGCGACCCGTTCCGCCGCCCAGTCGAGCAGCAGGAACTGGAAGGACGAACCGACAAAACGCCCACGCGGGTCGCGCTCCACCAGGGTCAGGCCCGGCGTGCCGCGCAGGCCGTCCTCGACCACCGAATATCGCGCGTTCCAGGCGTCCGCCTGGCTGTTCAGCGCGCGCAATTGCGGGCGCAGGATCGCCGCGCGCAGATGGTCCATGCGGCCCGACACGTTCGGCGTGACGTATTTCACCCGCTCGAACACCTCGGGCCCCGGCGCGGCCAAGTGACGTTCGTAAAGCATGTAGGACCCGGACAGCATCACCGCCCGCGCCGCGATCTCTTCGTCATCGGTGACGAGAAAACCGCCCTCGCCCGAGTTGATGTGCTTGTAGGTCTGGGTGGAATAGCAACCCACGGCGCCGTGACGCCCCGATGGCACACCGTTCCAGGTGGCACCCATCGTGTGCGCGCAATCCTCGATGACCGTGATCCCGGCGGCGTCGCAGATCGCCATCAGGCGGTCCATGTCGCACAGATGGCCGCGCATGTGGCTGAGCAGCAGAACCTTGGCCTCGGCAGACTTGGCTTGCAGATCGTCAAGGTCGATGACCAGGTTTTCCGTCACGCCGACAAAGACCGGTCGCGCGCCCACCGAGGCGATGGACCCCGGCACCGGCGCGAGGGTAAAGGCGTTAGTCAGCACCGGATCGCCCGGCCCTACCCCCACCGCCCGCAGCGCGCAGCCCAGGGCGTAGCCGCCCGAGGCCACCGCCAGGCAGTATTTGGCCCCGGTAAAGGCGCCGAATTCCTGCTCGAGCAGCGCCACTTCGCCCGCCTCGCCGGCGGCGGTGTTGTAGCGGTGCAACCGGCCAGTGCGCAAAACCGTCAAGGCCGCCTCGATCGCCTCGTCGGGGATCGGTTCTTGCTGGGTGAAACTGCCTTTGAATATCTCGCTCATGCCCCCTTGATGGCGCGGGTCGGCGCGCCGGTCAATCGCTGGGCGCATCGCCCTAGCCGATCAGCCGGGCCACCTCGTTGCCGAGATCGCCGAAATGGCCGATCACGCCCTCAGGGTCGAGCCCGCGCACCGCGTCGCCATCCGGCCCGAACGTCACCAGGATGCAGGGGCGCGCCGCGGCGCGTGCGGTTTTGCGGTCGGTTTCGGTGTCGCCGACGATCAGCGACGCGTCGCGCCGCCCACCGGCTCCGTCCACCGCCGCCCAGTAGGGCGCGACATCGGGCTTGCGCGTCGGCAACGTGTCGGCCCCCACCAGAGAGGCGAACAACCCGCGCACGCCCAGACGCGCGGTCAGCGTTTCGGCCAGACCCTCGGGCTTGTTGGTGCAGATGCCCACCGCATACCCGGCGCGCCGCAACGCCTCGACCGCGTCGACGGCGCCCGGATACAGACGCGTATGGGTGTCAATCGCTTCGCCATAGGCGCGCAGCAATTCCGGATACCAGCGATCCACCTCATCCTCTGATACCGCGCCCATCCGTCCCAGACCCAGACGCAGCATCGCCCTTCCGCCGCGAAAGGCGGTGGCGGCATCGGTCACAGGATCCAGCCGTTCCGCAACGCCCATCCGGTCAAAGCAGTGATTGGCCGCGGCGATCAGATCGCCGCTGGTATCGGCCAGCGTGCCGTCGAGGTCAAAGATCACACAGCGCATCGCCGCTCCTGTCACAACTCGCAACGCACCGTGAGTGAACGGCGCTTGCCCTGCCCTGCCAGACCGATAAAACGGGCGCAACCGGTAAACAAAAAAGGCATGAGGCCATGAGCATCGCCCTGATCATCCTTGCCGCAGGCAAGGGCACGCGCATGGAATCCGATCTGCCCAAGGTTTTGCACCCGATTGCCCAAGCACCGATGCTTTGGCATGCGATGCGCGCGGGGCAGGTGTTGGAGCCGTCGGCGACGGTCGTGGTCGCCGGTCACGAGGCCGAAGCGGTCAAGGCCGCTGCGCAGGATTTCGATCCCGACGCGCAAGTGGTCATCCAGGCCGAGCAGCTCGGCACCGCCCATGCTGTGGCCAGGGCACGGCCCGCCCTGTCGGATTTCGACGGCGACGCGCTGGTTCTGTATGGCGATACGCCGTTCATCCGGCCCGAAACGCTGCAGGCGATGGCCGAGGCGCGCAGGACGCATGACATCGTCGTTCTGGGATTCGATGCCGCCGATCCGGGGCGCTACGGCCGGCTGGTGATGCAGGACGACACGCTGGAAAGGATCGTCGAATTCAAGGACGCGACGGATGAAGAACGGGCGATAACCTTCTGTAACTCAGGTGTAATCGCTGCAGAAGCAAAGACGCTATTCGATCTGGTCGACGCTGTCGGAAACGAAAATGCCGCGCAGGAATACTATCTGACCGACATCATAGCGATCGCCCGGGACCGCGGCCTGACGGCCACCGCGGTGCGCTGCGACGAAACCGAGACGCTGGGCGTCAATTCGCGCGCGGAACTCGCCGGCGCCGAGGCGGCCTTCCAGGCTCGCGCCCGGTCCGCATTGATGGAAAACGGCGTCACGCTGCAGGCGCCCGACACGGTGTTCCTGGCCTGGGATACGGTGATCGGGCGCGATGCGATGCTTGAGCCCAACATCGTCTTCGGGCCGGGCGTGACCATCGAGACCGGCGCGCGGATCCGCTCCTTTTCCCACATCGAGGGCGCCCATGTCAGCCGCGGTGCGATCGTCGGCCCCTTTGCCCGCCTGCGTCCCGGAGCGGAGCTGGCCGAGGACGTTCACGTCGGCAATTTCTGCGAGATCAAGAACGCCCGTCTGGACGAAGGCGTCAAGGTCAACCACCTGAGCTATGTCGGCGATGCCGAGATCGGCGAGCGCACCAATGTCGGCGCAGGCACCATCACCTGCAATTACGACGGCGTGTTCAAGCATCGCACGGTGATCGGCAAGCGCGCCTTCATCGGCTCGAACACGATGCTGGTGGCGCCGGTGTCGCTGGGCGACGGCGCAATGACAGGCTCGGGGTCGACCATCACCGAGGACGTGCCAGCAGGTGCGCTGGCCCTGTCCCGGGTCAAACAGTCCAACCGGCCGGGCCTGGCCGCGAAAATGTTCGAAATGTTAAAGGCCAAAAAGGCCAAACAAGATAAAGAGGCAAAATAATGTGCGGTATTGTTGGTGTCCTGGGGGACCACGAAGTCGCCCCGATCCTGGTCGAAGCGCTGCGCAGGCTGGAATATCGCGGCTATGACAGCGCCGGGATCGCGACGGTCAACAACGGCCAACTGGACCGCCGCCGCGCCGTCGGCAAGCTGGTCAACCTGTCGGACCTGCTGGTCCACGACCCGCTCCCCGGCAAGTCCGGGATCGGGCATACCCGCTGGGCGACCCATGGTGCGCCGACCACCGGCAACGCCCATCCGCATCGCGCCGGACGGGTCGCCGTGGTGCATAACGGGATCATCGAGAACTACAAGGAACTGCGCGCCGAACTGGCCGGCCACGGCATCCGCCCGGAAACCGAAACCGACACCGAAACCGTCGCCCTGCTGTGTCAGCACCATCTTGACCAGGGCAAGACACCGGTCGACGCCGCCGTGGCGACGATCGACGCGCTCAAGGGCGCATTCGCGCTGGTCTTCCTGTTCGATGGCGAAGCAGATCTTCTGATCGCCGCCCGCAAGGGCAGCCCGCTGGCCATCGGCCATGGCGACGGCGAGATGTATGTCGGCTCCGACGCCATCGCACTGGCGCCCTTGACCAACCGGATCACCTATCTCGAAGAGGGCGACCGCGCCGTGGTGACCCGGGCCGGCGCCGAGATCCGCGACCAGGCCGGCAAGCTGGCCAATCGTGAAATTCGCGAGATCCGTCTGGAAAGCGCCCGTATCGACAAGGGCGGCTACAAGCACTTCATGGCCAAGGAAATCGCGGAACAACCCGGCGTCCTGTCGAACGCCCTGCGCGCCTATCTCAACCGCGACACCATCGCCCTGCCCGTCGAGGGACTGGACTTCAACAAGATCGACCGGCTGGTCATGGTGGCTTGCGGAACCGCCTTTTACGCTTGTCTCACCGCGAAATACTGGTTCGAGAAACTCGCCGGATTGCCCGTCGAGGTCGATATCGCCAGCGAATTCCGCTATCGCGAGCCGCCCATCCCGTCCGGGACGGTCGCGCTGTTCGTCAGTCAGTCGGGCGAAACCGCCGACACGCTGGCCGCTTTGCGCTATTGCCGGGACAAGGCCGACCGGATCATTTCGGTGGTCAACGTGCCCGAAAGCTCCATCGCCCGTGAAAGCGATATCGCTCTGCCGATCCATGCCGGGGTCGAGGTCGGTGTCGCCTCGACCAAGGCCTTTACCTGTCAGCTCAACGTCCTGTTGCTTTTGGCGCTCAAGGCCGCCCACGCGCGCGGCCGGATGGACGATGCCGCACTGGCGGGCATGCTGGATGACCTGCGCGGCATGCCAGGGCTGTTCAACGCGGCGCTGGATCGCGACGGGGTCATCGCACAAGCCGCCCAGAAGATCGCCGAAGCCCGCGACGTGCTGTTCCTGGGCCGCGGCCTGATGTACCCGCTGGCCCTGGAAGGCGCGCTGAAACTCAAGGAAATCAGCTATATCCACGCCGAGGCCTATGCCTCGGGCGAACTCAAGCACGGCCCCATCGCGCTGATCGACAAATCCGTCCCGGTGATCGTCATGGCGCCGCGGGATTCGCTGTTCGAAAAGACCGTGTCGAACATGCAGGAAGTCATGGCCCGCGGCGGCAAGGTCTGCCTGATCACCGATGCGGCGGGTGCGCAGGAGGCCGGCGGCGATGTCTGGCAGGTGATCCGCATGCCCGAGGTGTCGGAAACGCTGGCGCCGCTGCTCTATGCCCTGCCCGCGCAATTGCTGGCCTACCACGCCGCCATCGCCAAGGGCACCGATGTCGATCAGCCGCGCAACCTGGCCAAGTCCGTGACGGTGGAATGACCCCGGAGGCCGCACTGGACGCGTTGCGCGCCCGCGCCGAACCCGGCCGGGCCGAAGGTTCGGCGGCCTATCACAAGGCGCCGCGGGTCTATCTTGGCACGCCGAACCCGGCGATCAACGACCTCACGGCGGCCTGGCGCAAGACGCTGTCGCTCGACGACCGGATCACGCTGGCCGATGCACTGTGGCAGACCGACATCCACGAGGCGCGCATCGCCGCGGCCAAGCTGCTGACCCAGGCGCGCATCCGGCCTGACGACGCGGTCTGGGCGCTGATCCTGTCCTGGGTGCCGGATTTCGACGCCTGGGCGATCGCCGATCACGCCTGTTCCGCAGGCGCGCGGCGATTGCAGGCCGACCCGTCGCGTCTCGACACGGTCGAGACCTGGACCACCAGCCCGCAGATGTGGACCCGCCGCGCCGCTCTGGTCATGACCCTGCCCTGGACAAAGCAGAATTTCCCGTCCGATCAAGACCTTGCGATCCGCGACCGGATCCTGGGCTGGGCGGCGTCCTATGTGCCCGACCGCGACTGGTTTATCCAGAAATCCATCGCCTGGTGGTTGCGGGAACTGTCGAAACACGACGCCGAACGCGTGCGCGCGTTCCTCGACATCCATGGACCGGGGATGAAGGCCTTTGCCCGCAAGGACGCGGCGAAATACCTGCCCGATCAGCCGCCGGCATAGACCTCGAGCGTGGGCAGATCGGTCAGCGGCGCGCCCACCAGCCGCATCGCCGCCAGCGAGATCCGGCTGCCCGCCGTTGCCGGGCCATCGATCGGGATGAGGTCGACCTGCGCCGATTGGCCTGTCGCGGCATAGACGATCCGACCCTTCTGGGTCTTGGTCACCAGCGGCGTCTCCAGCCAGAATCCCGGCCGGGCCACATCACCCAGCGAGGCAACCGTATCGCCCAGGCGGCGTTCGCCGGCCGGCTGCGGAGCCGCGGCGGCCTCGGCCCGTTCGGCGGTTGTGGTGGTGTCGAAATCCTCGGCCGTCCGCGCACCCGTCGGCGGGCGCCTTGCGGCGACTGCCGTGGCATCCGCCGGACGAGCCTGCGGGCGCGTCTGATCCGGCAGGGCCGCGGCATCGGGGGTCGCGGTGGTTGCGGGTCGAAACAGGCCATCGGCACAGCCGGACAGCGCAAGGAACATCAGGACCGGGTAGATGACGGGCTTCATGGCCCGAACCCTAGGTGTTGCCCAAGACCGACGCAAGCGCGGTTGGCCCTTGCGCAAAGCCTTGCCGGGACCTACCCTTTCGGACATGTCCGCTCCACTCATCGACCCGTTCCAGCGCCCGATTTCCTACCTGCGCGTCTCCGTGACGGACCGCTGCGATTTCCGGTGCGTCTATTGCATGTCCGAAGACATGACCTTCCTGCCGAAAAAGGATCTGCTGACGCTCGAGGAACTGGACCGGATGTGTTCGACCTTCATCCGGCTGGGGGTGGAAAAACTGCGCATCACCGGCGGCGAACCCCTTGTGCGCCGCAACATCCTGAGCTTTTTTCACGCCATGAAGCGGCATCTCGACAGCGGCGCGCTGAAGGAACTGACGCTGACCACCAACGGGTCGCAACTGGCGCGTTTCGCCGATGAGCTGGTGACGGCGGGCGTGCGGCGCGTCAACGTGTCGATGGACACGCTGGACGAGGACAAATTCGCCAAAATCACCCGTTGGGGCCGACTGCCGCAGGTGATGGCCGGGATCGAGGCAGCGCAGGCCGCCGGCCTGAAGATCAAGATCAACGCGGTGGCGCTCAAGGGTTTCAACGAAGACGAGCTGTTCACCATGACCGAATGGTGCGCGGCGCGGGACATGGACCTGACCTGGATCGAGGTCATGCCGATGGGCGATATCGGCAACGAGGACCGGCTGGGCCAGTACTGGAAACTGACCGACCTGCGCGCACGGCTGGCCGAACGGTACACCCTGACCGACCTGCCCGACCGCACCGGCGGACCGGCGCGCTATGTCCGGATCGAGGAAACCGGCCAGCGCATCGGCTTCATCACCCCGCTGACGCACAATTTCTGCGAAAGCTGCAACCGCGTGCGGCTGACCTGCACCGGCGAGCTGTTCATGTGCCTGGGCCAGGAAGACAACGCCGACCTGCGCGCGGCCTTGCGGAACCATCCGGACGACGACGGCAAGCTCGAAGAGGCGATCCGCGCCGCCATCGCCCTGAAACCCAAGGGCCATGATTTCGACTATTCGCGGCAAAGCGTCGATGGCCGCGTTTCGCGCCACATGAGCCATACCGGCGGCTGATCGGTGGCCAGGCGAAGGGCCAGCCCCTCGCGCTCCCCGGGATACTTTTCAACCGGAGAAAGACCGGACGCGGGAAAGCCGGTGACGCGCGCTCAGTCCGCCGGCCGGCTGATCTGGCCGCCACTGACGGGCGTCGCGACCCCCGTCGTGCCGGGTGCCGAGGTCGGAAGCCCACGCGCGACGCGCACAGCGAGATAGGCAAAGGCCTGCGCCTCGAGCATGTCGCCGTCGAGTCCCACCGCTTCGACCGGATCGACCGGGCAATCCAGCCCCGCCGCAAGCATCCGCATCATTACCGGGTTCCTGCGCCCGCCGCCGGTGACCAACAGCCGCGCGGGCGGTTCCGGGCAATGCTCCATGCCCAACATCACCGCGGCCGCCGCCATTGCCGTCATCGTGGCCGCGGCATCGGCATCCGACAATTCCCGCACGAGATCGAGCATCAGGGAAAAATCGTCCCGGTCCAGAGACTTGGGTGGCATCTTGCGGAAATAGACATCGTCGAGGAACAGCTCCAGCGCGCCGTCCTCGACCTTGCCCTGCGCTGCCAGCGCGCCGTCCTTGTCGTGACTGAGCCCGCGCCGCTGCGCCACCAGGTCGTTGATCGGCGCGTTGGCCGGGCCGGTGTCGAAAGCCACCAGAGCGCCGTCCGCCTCGGGTGCGGCGGCGCGCGGATCGACCCAGGTCAGGTTGCCGACGCCGCCGAGATTGAGAAAGGCCAGCGGCCGGGTCGCACCGATCCAGAGCGCGCAGGCGAAATGGAAAAACGGCGCCAACGGCGCGCCTTCGCCCCCCAGGGCCACGTCGGCCGAGCGGAAATCCCAGACCACCGGGCGCATCAGGGTATCGGCCAGAGCCGCGCCGTCGCCCAGTTGGTGCGTGCCGCGGCCGCGCGGTTCATGCGCCAACGTCTGGCCATGAAAGCCGATGATCTCGGCCCGGTCGAACGGTGCCAGCGCTTCGGCATGGGCGCGCTGAACGACGTCCGACGCCGCACCCAGATCCTCGCCCGGCCAGCGCCCGAGAGCGGCCTTGAGCGTGGCGCGTTCGGCATCGGAATAGGCGCGATAGCCGGTCGCCCCGAATTCGGAGATCGCCACCCCGTCGGTCAGCACCAGCGCCGCGTCGACCCCGTCCAGCGACGTGCCCGACATCGCGCCCAAGGCCCAGACGGGCCCTTTCGCCAACTTGCCCTTCACCTTTGCCCCGCGTCTTTCTATAGCTTGCGCGGATTATAAAAGAGGCCGGCCATGACCTACCATCCCAAATCGGATTTCATGCGCGTCATGATCGAGCGCGGCTTTCTTGCCGATTGCACCGATTACCAGGGACTGGACGAGGCGCTGACGAAGGGCGTCGTGCCGGGCTATATCGGTTTCGACGCCACTGCCCAGTCACTGCATGTGGGCAGCCTGATCCAGATCATGATGCTGCGCTGGCTGCAGAAGACCGGGCACAAGCCGATCACCCTGATGGGCGGCGGCACGACCAAGGTGGGCGATCCGTCCTTCCGGGCCGAGGAACGCCCGCTGCTGACGCCCGAGGCGATCGACGCCAATATCGCCGGAATCCAGAAGGTCTTTGCCAAGTACATCTCGTATGACGATGCGCCGAACGGTGCGTTGATGCTGAACAACGCCGAATGGCTGGACGGGTTGAACTATCTCGATTTCCTGCGCGATATCGGTCGGCATTTCAGCGTCAACCGGATGCTGTCCTTCGAGTCGGTGAAATCGCGGCTGGATCGCGAACAATCGCTGTCTTTCCTCGAATTCAACTACATGATCCTGCAGGCCTACGATTTCCTCGAACTGAACCGGCGCTACGGCTGTCTGTTGCAGATGGGCGGCTCGGACCAATGGGGCAACATCGTCAACGGCATCGACCTGACGCGCCGCGTGCTGGATCACGAGATCTATGGCCTGACCTCACCGCTGCTGACGACGAGCGACGGCAAGAAGATGGGCAAGTCGGCCGAAGGCGCGGTCTGGCTGAACGCCGAGATGCGCAGCCCCTACGAATTCTGGCAGTTCTGGCGCAACACCACCGATGCCGATGTGGGGCGGTTCCTCAAGCTCTATACCGAACTGCCGGTCGGGGAATGCGAGCGGCTGGGTGCCCTGGACGGGGCCGAGATCAACGAGGCCAAGATCGTGCTGGCCAACGCCGTCACGACCCTGTGCCACGGGGCCGAGGCCGCCATCGCAGCCGAAGCCACGGCGCGCGAGGTTTTCGAAAAGGGCGGCGTGGGCGACGATCTGCCCACGCTGGACCTGGATCGGGCCGAGATCGGCGACGGCATTTCCATCGTGCAACTGATCGTGCGCAGCGGCCTTGCCAAGTCCGGCAAGGAGGCCAAGCGCCTGATCGCCGAGAACGGCGCGCGGCTGGATGACGAACCCCTGACCGATGCCGGGCTGATGCTGGATGCCAGCGCCTTTGCCGCACCGATCAAGCTGAGCGCCGGAAAGAAACGCCACGCGCTTGTCAAGCTCGCCGACTAGAACAGCGTCCGAAGCAGCGCCAGCGCGGCAAAGGGCACGGACAGGATCATCGCCGCCAGCAGGGCCGCGGCGGGAACGGGGCGCGGCGCGGGCCGGATCGCGGCACCGATGCGGACATGTGAGGGATGGTCGGCTTTCATGCCCTTGTTAACCATGCAGAAAGCAAACAGCAGGTTAATGCCGGGATGCAGCCCCTCGCCCCGCCCCTTCAGCAATCGCCGGAATACGCCCGCGCCATCACGGCGCTTGGCGGGGTGGCAGAGTTCGTTCGAACCCGCAGCCTTGCCTGCCTGACGCAATCCCGCGCCTGGCCCGGTCTGGGTCGCGTGTCGCTGATCTCGCGCGGGCCGCTGGGTGACGATGCCGCACGGCACGACTGGCTGTCCGAAAGGCATGGAACGCTGGTCCTGAATGCAGAGGGGTTCGATGCCGGCACGCTCAGGCGGGCCGGTTTCTGGCCACTGCTCAGCCCGGCATCGCTGGCGATCCTGGACCTGGGCGATCGCAACTCCATGCGTCACGCGATGCACCAGAAATGGCGCAACCGGCTGAACCGGGCGCAGAGCCAGCCGCTGACCGTCACCAGACGAGCGCTCGGGCATGACGACTGGCTGCTGCGGGCCGAGACGCAGCAAGCCCGCCGTCGAGGCTATCGCAGCCTGCCGGCGAGGTTTCTGCAAGCCTACGCCGCCGGCAATCCCGGCCGCGCTCTGGTCTGGGAGGCCCGCGATCGCGACGGACCGGTCGCCGCAGCGCTGGTTCTGCGCCACCAGCGCGCCGCGACCTGGCAGATCGGCACCAGCACGGCGCGGGGCAGGTCGATGAGCGCGATGAACCGGGTGCTGTGGCAGGCGATGATCGAACTGGCCGAAGACGGCGCCGGCACGCTCGACCTCGGCCTTGTCTGCACGGAAAACCCCGGATTGGCGCGGTTCAAGCTGGGCACCGGCGCCCGCCTTCACACCCTGTCGGGCACCTGGCTGCATCACCCGGCCTTGGCGCCCGTGGCGCGCCGACTGCCCGCGCGGCTTGCCGCCTAGCGCGCCAGCATCCACTGGCCGTCGGGCCAGAAGGCGTGGAAGGCAAAGGCGAACATCACGTCATGCGCCAGGTCGCGCCCCTGCCCGTCGCGCACCCGCACCGATCCCACATCGCGCCCCGCGGCGATCTCGGCGGTGTCCAGCGCCGAGGCCTGACCGGACCGCCAGCTCAGCGTCACGCCCGCCTCGGTGATCTGCTGTTCGACCGCCAGCCGGTCCATCGGCCAGGCTCTGTCACCCACGCGCACCACCCGCATCAGCGGGGGAATGCCGTGCGGCGGCATCTCGCCGTTATACAGGAACGGCCGCTTGGACTGGTCATAGCCGCGATAGGGATTCTGCCCGTAAAACCGGTTGTAGCGCGGCTGATCCATGACCAGCCCATCGGGATTGCGGTCGCGGAACTCGGCCCAGCTTTCCATCCAGCTCGGCACCAGGTCCAGCACGGTGCCGGTCAGATCGCCCACCACCGCCTCGCCGATGGCCTGCTGCCACCAACTTTCGGTTTCGCGGTCATACATGATCATGTCGGAATTGCGCAATTTGCCCGACACACCGAAACTCAGCGTGCCCAGGTTGATCCGCCGGTCAAAGGTCAGGGCCGAGTTGCACAAGGGGCAGAAGGTCACCGCCACCGGAACGCCGCCCACCGTGTCGTTGACGATCTCGTGCCAGGTCAGATAGCGGATCGGATAGGCCCGCGGCTGTGCCCCGTCGATCTCGACGGTGATGACCGGCTCGGTATCGCCGATGCGGGTCTCGTCGGCGGCCGCGATGAACCCCGGATCGCTCAGCGCCGGAATCCCGTCCTTGGGTGGCCCGCCCGAGATGATCTCGACCCAGCTTTCGATGCTGGTCCGCTCGAAATTGGTCTTGGGCCATTCGTTCTTCCAGAAGCCCGGATCGGCGGCCAAAGGCGCGGCAAGGCTCAGGGCAAAAACGGCGGCAAGGGCGATCAGGCGCATGGGCTCCTCCTTGGTCGATCCCAGCTTGCGCCGAAACCGCGCACCGATCCAGTCACCCACACAGGGACGTGAAGCGTCGGCATGTTCTTCATCTTGCCGATAAACTCCGGGGAGTCGCCGCTTGCGGCGACGGGGCAGAGCGCCCGCCCGGTCAACGCCCGAACCGGATGCGGCTTGGCTGGCTCGCGCAGCCGCCGGCGCCGGAAAACAGCGCGCGGGCCCAAAGGCCCGCGCACGATCGGATCAGGACCAGTCGAGCCTCACTCGGTGACGGTGACGCTGACCATCCGGTCGGGTTGGCCCAGCACCGCGCCGTTCGGCCCCGCGCCGCGCTTGATCGCATCGACCACGTCCATGCCAGCGGTCACGCGACCCACCACGGTGTATTGCCCGTTCAGATGCGGCGCCGGAGCGAACATGATGAAGAACTGGGAATTGGCGCTGTCGGGGCTGGCCGAACGCGCCATGCCCACGACGCCACGGTCGAAGGACTGGTCCGAGAATTCGGCGCGCAGGTTGGGCCGGTCCGACCCGCCGCGCCCGGCCATGCGCATGTCTCCGCCGACCTTGCCGAACTGCACGTCGCCGGTCTGCGCCATGAAACCGTCGATCACCCGGTGGAACACCACGTTGTCATAAGCGCCCTCGGCCGCCAGCGCGGTGATCTGCGCCACGTGACCGGGCGCCACGTTCTCCAGCAGATCGACAGTGATCGTGCCGTTGGCGCCTTCTCCGGCGACCTCGATCGTCAGGCCGCTTGCCAGGGCCGGGCCGGCCATCAACGACAACGCGAAAGCCAGTTTACGCATCGGCGGCCACCTTGACGCTGATCATCTTGTCGGGATTGGCCGGCGGCTCGCCGCGGGTGATCGCGTCCACATGCTCCATCCCCGACACGACGCGGCCGTAAACCGTGTATTGCCCGTTGAGAAAGTGGTTGTCCTTGAAATTGATGAAGAATTGCGAATTGGCCGAATTCGGGTTCTGGCTGCGCGCCGCGCCCAGAGTGCCGCGGTCATGCGGCAGCTTGGAGAACTCCGCCGGCAGGTCCGGCAGGTCCGATCCGCCGGTGCCGGCCATGCGCAGGTTGAAGTTGTCGCCATCGGCATTGCCGTTGGCCACGTCGCCGGTCTGCGCCATGAAACCGTCGATCACGCGGTGGAACACCACCCCGTCATAGGCGCCGGAGCGGGCCAGTTCCTTCATCCGCTCGGCGTGCTTCGGGGCGATGTCGGGCAAAAGCTCGATCGCGACGGTGCCGCCCTTGAGTTCCATCAGGATGGTGTTTTCGGGGTCTTTGTACTCGGCCATGGGGTTCTCCCTAGAATTCGTCGGCCAAGACCTAGCCCGCCCCCGCCCCGTCTACAAGACGCGTTGACGCCCCGGCCCGGACGGGGCAGAGACTTGCACGGGATGATGAAGGAGAAGGCCATGGCCTGGAAAACGCTGGACGACATGGATCTGCAGGGCAAACGCGTGCTGACCCGTGTCGACATCAACGTGCCGGTGGAAAACGGCGTGGTGACCGATGCCACCCGGATCGAACGGATCTGCCCCACCGTGCAGGACATCCTGGATCGCGGCGGCAAGCCGGTGCTGCTGGCGCATTTCGGCCGGCCCAAGGGCGCGCGACGCGACGACATGAGCCTGCAGATGCTGTTGCCGACGATCGAGGACATCCTCGGCGTTCCGGTCGTCTTCGCCGCCGATTGCGTCGGCCCCGCCGCCGCCGCGGTGGTGGATACGCTGCAGGACGGCCAGGTCGCCCTGCTGGAAAACACCCGGTTCCACGCCGGTGAGGAAAAGAACGACCCGGCGCTGGCCGCGCAGATGGCAGAGCTGGGTGATGTCTATTGCAACGACGCGTTTTCCGCCGCGCATCGGGCACATGCCTCGACCGAGGGGATCGCGCGGCTGCTGCCGTCCTGTGCCGGCCGCCTGATGCAGGCCGAGTTGAGCGCACTGGAAAGCGCGCTCGGCACACCCGAGCGCCCGGTCGTCGCGGTGGTCGGTGGCGCCAAGGTGTCGACCAAGCTCGACCTGCTGGGCAACCTGGTCGCCAGGGTCGATACGCTGGTGATCGGTGGCGGCATGGCCAATACCTTCCTCGCCGCGCAGGGCATCGACGTGGGCAAGTCGCTGTGCGAACACGACATGGCCGAAACCGCCCGCACGATCCTGGAAAAGGCAAGAACCGCCGGTTGCGAAATCCTGTTGCCCGAAGACGTGGTCGTGGCGCGCGAATTCGCCGCCGGCGCAGCATCGGAAACCGTGCCGGCCGATGCCTGCCCGGCCGACGCGATGATCCTCGATGCGGGCCCGGCCAGCGTCGAACGGATCCGGGCCGCCATCCACGACGCCAAGACGCTGATCTGGAACGGCCCGCTGGGGGCATTCGAGATCGCACCATTCGATGCCGCGACCAACGCCGCCGCCGCCTATGCGGCCGAACGCAGCACGGCGGGCAAGCTGATCTCGGTCGCCGGCGGCGGCGACACGGTTGCGGCGCTGAACAAGGCCGGCGCGGCGAACGACTTTACCTACATCTCCACCGCCGGCGGCGCGTTCCTGGAATGGATGGAAGGCAAGGAACTGCCCGGCGTCGCCGCGCTTGGATAGGGCGGATCGGGGGCGCTGCCCCCGTCCCGGACCCTGTCCGGGACTCCCCCGGGATATTTTCGAACCAGAGAAGGGCCGGACCGCGCCTAGCCCGCCAGCAGGGCCCGGGCGGCGGCGCGGGCTTCGTCGGTGACCGTATCACCGGACAGCATGCGGGCGATTTCATCTTCGCGCGCCTCTGCCAGAAGCGGAATCACCGTGGACAGCGTCGTGTCCCCGCGCACCGATTTCTCGACTCGCCAGTGATGCCCGCCGCGGGCCGCGACCTGCGGCGAATGGGTGACGACCAGAACCTGCCCGCCCTCGGCCAGCGCGCGCAGGCGGCGGCCCACCGCATCGGCGGTCGCGCCGCCGACACCGCGGTCGATCTCGTCGAAGATCATCGTCACCCCGCCGCCCTGCGCCTGGTTCAGGCAAACCTTGAGCGCCAGCAGGAAGCGGCTGAGCTCGCCCCCCGAGGCGATCTTGTTCAGCGGACCGGACGGCGCGCCGGGATTGGTCGCCACGGCAAAGGTCACCGTATCGCGGCCATCGGGGCCGTCCGGAGCGGTCTCGAACTCGGTGGCGAAGACCGCCCTTTCCATCTTGAGCGGCGCGAGTTCCGCGGCCACCGCCGCATCAAGCCTTTTCGCGGCCGCACGGCGCGCGGCGGTCAAGGCGTCGGCCGCGGCGTCATAGGCCGCGGCGGCCTTGCGGCTTGCCTGTTCCAGCGCGCCGATTTCCACGGCGCCGTGATCCAGCGCATCCAGCCGGGCGCCCAGATCGGACGCGAATTGCGCCAGATCGTCCGGCGCCACCTGGTGTTTGCGCGCCAGCCCACGGATCGCGAACAACCGCTCCTCGGTGTTCTCCAATTCGTGCGGGTCGAAGTCCAGCGCATCGAGGCAATCGGCCACGCCGCGCGCGGCCTCGTCCAGTTCCGCCATCGCGCGGGTCAGCGCGGAAATGGCCGGGTCGAGCCGCCCACCCGCCTTGTCCGAAGCCCCTTCGAGCCAGCGCAGGGCATTGGCCATCGCACCCTCGGCCCCGTCATAGCCAAGCGCGGCCGAGGCCTGCGCGATATCCTCGCGGATGCGTTCGGCGCCCTGCATCATTCGGCGCCTGGCGTCCAGATCGGCCTCTTCCCCCGGTTCGGGTGCCAGCTTGCGCAGCTCGGCGACCGCATGGCGCAGGAACTCTTCCTCGGCCCGGGCGGCGTCGAGCGATAGGCGCGCGGCCTCCAGCGCCTTGTCGGCCGCAGCACGGGCGCGCCACGCGTCGCGCACCGCCTGACGTTCGGCTTCCAACCCGCCATAGGCATCCAGGATCGCCCGGTGACCGCGCGGATCCAGAAGTCCGCGATCATCGTGCTGGCCGTGCAGTTCGACCAGCGTGTCCGACAGCCGCCGCAGCACCTCGCCGCTGGCGCGGCGGTCGTTGACCCAGCCGGTCTTGCGGCCGTCGGCAGAGTTCATGCGGCGCAGGATCAATTCGCGCGAGGCAGGCAGCCCGGCCTCGTCCAGAACGGCCAGCGCGGGGTGGCCTTCGGGCAGGTCGAACACCGCGGTCACCTCGCCCTGTTCGGCACCCTGCCGCACCAGTTCGGCGCGGCCGCGCCAGCCCAGCACGAAGCCGAGCGCATCGAGCAGGATCGACTTGCCCGCCCCGGTTTCCCCCGTCAGCACATTCAGGCCCGGCCGAAAATCCAGCGCGAGCCGATCGATGATCAGGATGTCGTGGATTTCAAGCGCGCGCAGCATGACCTGTCGGACGGGCCCAAGGCCCCGCCCGCCCTACAACCACTCGCCCTTGACCATCTGGCGATAGACCGCGCCCAGCCAGTTGTTGTCGAACACCCGCGGCTCGAGCCCCTGCCCGGTCAACAGCTTGAAGCTGTCCTCGTACCAATCGGTGCTTTGATAGTTGAAGCCCAGCACTGCCCCGGCGGTCTGCGCCTCTTCCGTGAGACCCAGAGAAAGATACGCCTCGACCAGACGATGCAGCGCCTCGGCGGTGTGGGTGGTGGTCTGGAAATCCTCGACCACGACCCGGAAGCGGTTGATTGCGGCGGTGAAGTGATCGCGCTTGAGGTAATAGCGCCCGATCTCCATTTCCTTGCCGGCCAGGTGGTCGAAGGCGAGATCGAATTTCAGGATGGACGACCGAGCGTATTCGCTGTCGGGATAGCGTTCGATCACCGTGCGCAGGGATTGCAGCGCCTGGAAGGTCAGCCCCTGGTCGCGGCCCACAAGTTCGATCTGGTCGTAATAGCTGAGCGCCAGCAGGTATTGCGCATAGGCCGCATCGTCATCGGCCGGGTAGAAATCGATGAACCGCTGCGCGGATGAGCGTGCGTTCTCGTAATCCTTGTCCTGGTGGTAGGCATAGGCCTGCATGATCAGCGCCCGCTTGGCCCAGTCGGAATAGGGATACAACCGTTCGACTTCGCCGAAATAAAACGCTGCGCTTTCCGAGTCGTTGGTCGAAAGCTCGTATTCGCCGCGCTCGAAGATCTGCTCGGCGGTGAAGGATTCGATCGCCTGGCCGCCGGGGCCGACGCCCTGACGCTCGAACACATCGCAACCCGCCAGCAGCAACCCGGCGCAAACCGCCCCGATCCACATGCCGCGCGATCCGACCTTAGCCATGCCCGAATTTCCCTCTTTGCCCGGCGCGCGAAGACGCCGATCTTTGCCCGGTCCTAGCATAGAAAATCGCGGGGCAAAACGCCAAAGCAGATGGATTTCCCGACACCTGTGGCCTTGCGGAACACGTTGCCGTCAGGCGACTGCCGGGATTTCGTGCCGTTCCACGCCGGCACCGGGCAGCGACGCCGCCATCGCGGCATCACAAAGCACGACGCGATAGGCATCGGCGTTGACGAACAGTTCGCGCAGCAGGGCGTTGGTCAGGGCGTGGCCAGCCTTGTGACCGGTGTAGTGCCCCAGGATCGGCGCGCCGGCCAGGGCCAGGTCACCAAGCGCGTCCAGCATCTTGTGGCGCACCGCTTCATCCGCGTGGCGCAGGCCGCCGGGGCTGAGAACCCGATCGCCGTCAACCACCACGGCATTCTCATAGGTGCCGCCAAGCGCCTTGCCCGCGGCCCGCATCGCGTCGACATCGGCGGCACGGCAGAACGTGCGGCTGTCGCACAGTTCGCGCACGAAAGTTCCGTTGGCCAGGCTCAGCGTCTTGTCCTGTACGCCGATCGCGCTGTCGGAAAAATCGATATGAAAGTCCATCGACAAGCCGCGGCCCGGAGCCAGTTGCGCCCAGCCCTTGGCGGTATGCACGGAAACCGGGTTCAGCACTTCTATGGCGCGCACCGGCGCCGCCAATACACGGACGCCACGGGACAGGATACCGCGCACGAACGGTGCGCTGGAACCGTCCAGGATCGGACATTCCGGACCGTCGATCTCGATCATCGCGTTGTGGATGCCGCACCCCGCCAACGCCGCCATCACGTGTTCGATGGTCGACACCGACACGCCTGCCCGGTTGACGATGCGCGTGCAAAGCGGACTGGCCTCGACGGCGTCCCAGAGGGCCGGAACCAGGGTGTCGCCCAGGGCGATATCGGTGCGCTTGAACCAGATGCCGTGTTCTGCCGACGCCGGGCGAATCGTCAGCCGCGCGGGTCGGCCGGAATGCAGGCCGACGCCTTGAAAGCTGATTGCGGAACGGATCGTCGTCTGCACAAAGGACCTCTGGGTTTGCCGACACCTGTTTCGTCAGGCACAGCTTTGAGGGTGAGATAACCGAGCGCCCCAGTCGCCTCAAATCAAGTATTGCAACCATGTGAAACATGGCCTCGGCACGATAGGCGGGGATTTGCCGTCCATCCCAAGAAAGGCGCAGAACACGTTGTTTCAAATAGAAAAACGCCCCCTCTGGAAAAGGGGGCGTTTGTGGCGGATATGCGCGTATTGTCAGTTCGCCTGGCGGCGAAGGAAGGCCGGGATCTCGATCTTTTCGTCTTCGGGATCCGCCTCGACACGCGGCATCGGGGCCGGTTTCTGCGCCTGGACAGGCGGCTGCTGGCGGCGCGGGGTGGCGCCTTCATGGGCATGACCGGTCATCCGTCCGATCAGCGAGTTGATCCCGAAACGCGGCTTGTCGCCTTCGGCGGTGGGCTGCGCCGCGGCCGGTTTGGCTGCCTGTTGCGGCTGTTGCGGACGCGACCGCGCGGCGGCGGCCTGCAGCCGCGCCAGCGTTTCCGGCGACGGCGTGCCCGGAGCGGGCGCGCGGGGCGCGACGAAGGTATCGGGCTCTGCCTCGATCGAGTCGTGACGCGGCTGGAACTCGGCAACCTTCGGCTTGTAGGCCGGGGGCGGCAGACCGTCGTCATCGGCCATGTCCGGCTCGGCCTCGTCCTCGAAGATCGTTTCCATCTGCTCTTCGGCCGCGACGCGTTCGGCGTTCAGGCCCTCGAACAGCGACGGTTCTTCGTCTTCGACCTCGCTGCGGGCTGCGACCGCAGCCGCGGCAGCCGGTTTGGACGCCGGTCTCGCGACATCATCCACGACCTGTTGGGCCAGCGGCTGTGCCAGGCTGCGGCGCGGCAGCGGGGTTTCCAGCGGCACCTCGGTTGCGTCGATGCCCGTGGCGACGACGGAAACGCGCATCGTGCCCGCCATGCCGTCGTCCAGCGTCGACCCGACGATGATATTGGCGTCCGGGTCCACCTCTTCGCGGATGCGGTTCGCGGCTTCGTCCAATTCGAACAGGGTCAGGTCGTGCCCGCCGGTGATGTTGATCAGCACGCCCTTGGCGCCCTTGAGGCTGATTTCGTCCAGCAGCGGGTTGGCGATCGCCTTTTCGGCGGCCTGGATCGCGCGATCCTCGCCCTCTGCCTCGCCGGTGCCCATCATCGCCTTGCCCATCTCGTCCATCACGGCGCGGACATCGGCGAAGTCGAGGTTGATGAGGCCCGGCCGCACCATCAGATCGGTGACACCCTTGACGCCCTGGTACAGCACGTCGTCGGCCATGCTGAACGCCTCGGTGAAGGTCGTCTTTTCATTGGCCAGGCGGAACAGGTTCTGGTTCGGGATGATGATCAGCGTGTCGACGACCTTCTGCAGCGCGTCGACGCCGTCTTCGGCCTGCTTCATCCGCTTGCCGCCCTCGAACTGGAACGGCTTGGTCACAACGCCGACGGTCAGCACACCCAGTTCCCGTGCGGCCTGCGCGATGATCGGCGCCGCCCCGGTGCCGGTTCCGCCGCCCATGCCGGCCGTGATGAAGCACATATGCGCACCGGCCAGGTGATCGACGATCTGCTCGATGCTTTCCTCGGCCGCCGCGGCACCGACACTGGCGCGGGCGCCCGCACCCAGCCCTTCGGTCACCTTGACACCCAGCTGCACGCGGTTCTGCGCGCGGCTTTGCTGCAACGCCTGGGCGTCCGTGTTGGCGACCACGAAGTCGACGCCATCGAGCTGCTTTTCGATCATGTTGTTGACAGCGTTTCCGCCGGCGCCGCCCACGCCGAAGACCGTGATCCGCGGCTTCAGCTCTTCCTGCCCGGGCATCGAAAGGTTCAGTGTCATTGATCTGTCCGCCTGTCCTTTTTTGGGCCGCGTGCACGGCCTTTTCCTGCAAGTAATCCCGGAAATCTTACCGCTTGCGATGCCTTGCGTCACGCGAAAAACACGAAAATGACGCAAAATATGGGCCGGTTTGCGCCGACATACCGGTTATTTCGGGTGATGCGCAAGATATTGCCGATGTCAGGACGAACAGACCTAGAAAGCGGCCCGCGCGGGGCCGCTTTCCAGAGAATCGCCTAGGCCCGCGTCACCAGTTGTCGCGGAACCACTTCACCGCCCGGCGCAGGCTGCGCGCGGGCAACCGATCGACCGGGATCTCGAAATCCCACCACTCGTCCTGCGGGTGCGCCGCGAACAGGCACAGCCCCACCGCGCCGGCGAATCCCGGGCCCGTTGCCGCCTGCGGCAACCCGTGCACCCGCAGCGGGCGGCCCAGGCGCACCTGCTGGCCGAGGATCTTGCTGGCCAAACCGTCCAGCCCGGGGATCTGGCTTGCGCCACCGGTCAGCACGATCTGCTGGCTCGGCAGATGATCGAAGCCGGCCGCGTCCAGCCGCTCGCGCACTTCTTCGAGGATTTCCTCGACGCGCGGACGCATGATGCCGATCAGTTCGGCGCGGCTGACGGTGCGCCGGTCATGTTCCCAATCGCCGGTCTCGCCGCCGATCTCGATCATTTCGCGGTCGTCCATGCCGGTGGCGACGACGCCGCCGTAAAACGTCTTGATCCGTTCCGCCGTTGCGGCGGGCACCTGCAGGCCCATCGAGATGTCCGAGGTGACGTGATCACCACCCATCCGCACCGCATCGGCGTAAATCATGTGTTTCTTGATGAAGATCGACACGCCGGTCGACCCGCCGCCCATGTCGATGCAGGCCGCGCCCAGTTCCTGTTCGTCCTCGACCAGGGCCGAGATGCCGCTGACATAGGCCGACGACGCCAACCCCGCGAGTTCTAGGTCGCAGCGCTTGACGCAATGCACGAGGTTCTGGATCACCTGTGCGTCGACCGTCAGCATGTGCATGTCGCAGGCCAGGTCCTGGCCGATCTGTCCACGCGGATCGGACAGACCCGACCGGTGATCCAAGGCGAAATTCACCGGCTGCGCATGCAGAACCTCGCGGCCGTGACCGAAATCCGGCACGTCGCAGGCCGACAACACGCGCGCGACGTCCTGTTCGTCGACCGTCATGCCGGCCACCTCGACCTTGCCCGCCAACCCGTAGGACCGCGGCCCGGCGCCCGAGAAGCAGGCGATCACGTGATCGACCCGGATACCGGCCATCTTCTGCGCCGCCTGCACCGCGGTGCGGATCGCGCGCTCGGTCTCGCCCATCGCGGTGATCTCGCCGAAGCGCACGCCGCGCGACCGCGTCGTCGCGGCGCCGATCACCCGAAAGCCCGACTGCCCGGCCAGCGATCCGATGCCGTCCTCGAGCGCCCCGTCGGTGCCGTCGAACCGCAGCACCAGGCAGGCGATCTTGGAACTGCCGACGTCCAGGATCGCCACGACGCCCCGCTGCATGGCCGCCCGCCGCATGTTGCGCATCGCGCGTTGGGTCTCATAGAGCTCGATCATTCTTGTTCTTCTCCACCCGCCTCAATCGACTTGATCCGCCAATATTCCTGTACCGCCTGCCCGGTCATGCGCACCGTCGGGCGCTGCGGCAGCCGCAGATCGACCGCCACCACGTCGCGCGCCAGCATGTCCACCGCCTGATCCATCGCGATCGCGCGCTCCAGCGCCGCGACCGCGCCCTGTTCCGGCAAAAGGATGCGTTGCCCGCGGTCCAGAACCACGTCCCACCGCCGCGCGCCGACCCGTTCGAACCCGCGCAGCCGCGGCTCCAGCGGGCCGATCGCGTCGAACAACGCCAGCGCTTCGGGGACGGCCCTGGCGGCGTCTTCGCCCGCCAGCACGGGCAGGTCGGGGAAATCGGCACGGGCCACCGCGGGGCCGACCAGCACACCGGTGCCGTCCAGCAAGGTCAGTCCGGTTTCGCCGCGGAACAGCACCCTCGGGACACGTTCGACGATGTCGACCTGCAGAACGCCGCCCTGCCTGATGCGCAGTGTCGCCGTCTTGACCGGGTCCAGCGCCACCACCCTGTCCTGCATCTCGTCCAGGTCCAGCTCGAAGCTGGAAACGGGAAAATCCACCGGCAGCACCGCGCGTACCATCTCGGCCACATCCGGCGCGGCACCATCGACTGCCATCATCTTGACCTGGAATTCCGGGCGGCTTTCGACCTCGGCGCGGACATCTTCGACCATCGAAAGGAACGCGGCGCGGTTCTGCGGCTGCGCGAACCAAAGCGAGCCCAGCCCGAATGTCAGCGCGCAGGGCAAAAGCACCCGCAGCGAGAACCGGAAGAACGGCGTCAGCATCAGCCGTTCGATCCGGTAGGCCAGCCGCGACGGCGCCGGGTCGGACCGGGTGATCTTGTCGGCTTCGGCCGCCTGCGCGTCGAAACGCGGGCCGATCTTCTGGATGTCGCCTATCTGTCGCATGACGAATCCTCGACCATCCAGCGGCACAGCGCGCCGAAACTCATGCCGGCATGGGCTGCCTGCTCCGGCGACAGCGAAGTCGGCGTCATGCCCGGCTGGGTGTTGGTTTCCAGCAGGATCAGCCCGTCCAGCCCGCGCGCCTCGTCCCAGCGGAAATCGGTGCGGCTCAGCCCGCGACAGCCAAGCGCCGCATGCGCGCGAATGGCGTAGTCCTGGCAGGCGTCGGCGATCTCGGCGGGGATGTCGGCGGGGATCACGTGGCGCGAACCGCCGGGCTTGTATTTCGCGTCGTAATCGTACCAGCCATCGGTCAGGATATCGGTCACGCCAAGCGCCCGCGCCGGTTCTCCGCGCGACGCGCCCATCACCGTCGTGGTCAGCTCGCGCCCGGGCGCGAAGGCCTCGACCATCACGATCTCGGGCATGCTGTCGGCCAGCTTCGGCGGACCGTTGGCCATGTCGTGCACCAGGTAGACCCCGACCGACGAGCCTTCGTTGTAGGGTTTGACCACGTAGGGCGGCGCCATCACGTGACGCGCCATGACCTCGGCCTTGCAGGCCAGCCGGCTTTCGACCACCGGCAGACCGGCCTCGCGGTAGACCTGCTTGGTGCGTTCCTTGTCCATCGCAAGCGCCGAGGCCAGAACACCGGAATGGGTGTAGGGGATGCGCAGCCATTCCAGCAGGCCCTGCACGCAGCCATCTTCGCCCCAGCGGCCATGCAAGGCGTTGAAGACGACATCGGGGGACAGCGCGGCCAGACGCTCGGCCAGATCGCGGCCCGCGTCCAATTCATGCACCTCAAATCCCTCGTCCCGAAGAGCGGCCGCGCATTCGCGCCCCGTACTGAGCGACACCTCGCGCTCAGACGAAGGCCCACCCATCAAAACCGCCACTTTCGGGACTGTCCTGCTCGACATTCCCACAACTGCCTTTTGTCCCGGCGCCGTCCCAAATCCGGTCGGTGCCCTGTTATCGGACGCATCCTGCCTCTGGATGCATGGGGATTTTCCCCTTGTTTTTCAGCGGGTCGTTCAGTCGCGCGCCAAGCGCGGCTCACCCACCCGCATGATTTCCCACTCTAGCGTTATTCCACTGTGTTGGAAAACCCTTTTTCGCACTTCCTCGCCCAGCCCTTCAAGGTCTTCGGCCGTCGCGTCGCCGGTGTTGACCAGAAAGTTGGAATGCTTGGGCGACATCTGTGCCCCGCCGCGCGTCGCGCCGCGCATGCCCGCATCGTCGATCACCTTCCACGCCTTCAACTCGTGCGTGTCGTCCGCCTGACCGGTCGAACTGAACCCGGCGGGGTTGCGAAAGGTCGAACCGGCGGTGCGGTCCTTGGTGGGTTGGGTTTCGTCGCGCTTGCGCAGCTGGTCTTCCATCTTTTGCGCAAGGGCTTTCGGATCTCCGGCGGCACCTTCGAAAACCGCCTCGACCAGCACCGCGCCTTCGGGCAGATCGCTTTGCCGGTAGCGCAGGTTCAGATCGGCCGGCGTGAGCGTGACCACCGCGCCCTGCCGGGTGATCGCGGTCGCCGAAACCAGGTGGTCGGCGACATAGGACCCGTAGCAGCCCGCATTCATCCGCACCGCGCCGCCGATGCTGCCGGGAATGGTGCGCAGAAAGGTCAGGTCGATGCCGGCTTCGGCGGCGCGTTTGGCGACATGGGCGTCCAGCGCCGCCGCGCCCGCGGTGACGCGCCCGTCGGCGACGGAAATCGTGTTGAACCCCCGTCCCAGCCGGATCACCACCGCCCGGATACCGCCATCGCGCACGATCAGGTTGCTGCCCACGCCCATCGGAAACACCGGAACGGCCGGATCGAGCGCGGCCAGGAACGCACCGAGATCGTCGCGGTCGGCGGGCTGGAACAGCCAGTCCGCCGGGCCGCCGACCCGCAGCCAGGTCAGGCCGTCCAGCGGACGGTCGGGCGTCAGGCGCCCGCGCACTTTCGGAAGCTCACAGGTCATGCACGCG
Organism: Thalassococcus arenae; assembly: GCF_019104745.1. NCBI lineage: Bacteria > Pseudomonadati > Pseudomonadota > Alphaproteobacteria > Rhodobacterales > Roseobacteraceae > Thalassococcus > Thalassococcus arenae. The sequence continues at coordinate 153,178 of NZ_JAHRWL010000002.1, read as the reverse complement.
CTTTAGGCGCTGTCCGGGCCTTGCACAAGCCCGGCCCGTCCGGTCCCGCAGGGTCAGGCGTTGCCGTCGCGCCGGTGAAGGCCCAGCCGCGCGCCGATCCAGCGCCCCAGGTAACGCACCGGCCAGCGCAGGATGCTCATCCCCGCCGCCAGGACCAGCAGCCCCACCCAGGGACCGTTCTGGTAGGTGACGTAACCCAGGATCGGGATACCGATCGCGATCAGCCCATAGGCGCGCTGCCAGTGGTTGTCCCGTGACGGGACCATCGCAAGGATATTGGCCAGGATCGCCCAGAGGCAGGCCAGGATCAGAGAGGTGCTCAAAACCGTCCCTCCGCAATGCCCCCCCGGGCTGTAGCAACCTTGCCTTGTTCGGTTGCGCGGGGCAAGCCCCGGAAAAGCGTCAGGTTTTCGCCGATGTGACGCGCATCAGCCCCAGAACGACCCGAAGAAAGCCGCCAGGCACGCGAACAGCCCCAGCCAGGGCACCCAATGGGCCACGTCGAAGCCGCGCGCCCGTTCCCGTCGGTCCAGCGCGATCAGTGACGCGTTGACCAGCGAAAAGACGATCAGCAAGGCTTGGCTGGTGAATTCGGCCAGGGTGGCGACCGGCAGGGTCATCGCCGCGCCGACCACCGAAACCCCGACCAGAAGCGATGCCAGAACCGGCGTGCCGAACCGCGGATGCGCCGAACGGAATACCGCCAGCGCGCGCGACCGCTTGCCCAGGCCGAACAGGACCCGGCTGGCCATGACGATCTGCGCCAGCACCCCGTTCAGCGCCGCCGCCACGGCGATGGCCGACAGGAACGCGCCGGATCGCCCGGTTCCCGCTTCCCAGACGATGGCCAGCGGGCGTTCCGAGGCGCCCAGAACGTCTTGCGGTACCACCCGCACCGCGGCGAGCGCCACCAGGCAATAGAGAATGCCCGTAACGGTCAATGCCGCCAGGATGGCACGCGGCATCGTGCGACCCGGATCGCGGGCTTCTTCGGCCATGTTGGCCATGTCGTCGAACCCGATATATGCGAAGAAAGCAAAGACCGTCGCCGTCATGATCCCGGCCCAATGCGGCGCGGGCGCCGGCAGGGTCCAGTCCGCAACCGGCTCGGCGGAAAAACCGGCACCGATCACCAGCGCAAGTCCCAGCACCTCGACCAGCGTCAGCACCGCGGCAAAGGCCAGGCTTTCGACCACGCCGACGATGGCGACGACGGTCAGCGCCGCGCCCAGTCCGATCACCGCCCAGACGAAGGGCAGATCGACCAGTGCCAGCAGGTATCCCACCCCGCCGCGCAGCACCGCCGCGGCGGCCACGGTTCCGGCGACGATATTGATCCATCCCACCAGCACCGCCAGCGCGTGGCGGTTCAGGCCCTTCTCGATATAGGAACTGTCCGCCGCCGCTTCGGGGATACGCACCGACAGCTCGCAGAAGCTGAGCGCGGTCGGCACCGCGACGACGGCCGCCAGGACAAAGGCCAAAGGCGCCCAGACACCGGCAGCCCCGGCGGCGGCGCCGGTCAGCACGTAGATGCCCGCGCCGACCATGATGCCGATCCCGTAAAGCGTCAGCAGAACCGGGCCGATCCGGCGTTTCAACTGGTCGGACATGGCGTTCCTTTCCCGCCCAGGACAGCATCCGGCAGGGTTCAAGGCCATGACGCAGGTCAACGCCGCCCGGAACCCGGGTGCCGCCGGCAAGAACCGGGATCGCGCGCCGGGCTTCGCGGGTTACCCGGCCAGCCGCTCGACCAGCCCGTGCGCCCAGGCGCTGATCGTGCCCGCGCCCAGGCAGACCACCATGTCGCCGGGTTGCGCCTGTTCGCGCACCAGCCGTTCCAGATCGTCCTCGTCGACGATGGCGCGGGCATGGCGATGGCCATGGCGCACCAGGCCCGCCACCAGGTCATCGCGGCTCGCGCCCTCGATCGGCGCCTCGCCCGCGGCATAGACCTCGGCGATCGCGACCACGTCGGCCTCGTTGAAGCAGGCGCAGAAATCCTCGAAATGATGCGATAGGCGGGTATAGCGATGCGGCTGGTGCACGGCGATCACGCGGCCTTCGGTCGCCTGCCGTGCGGCCTTGAGCACGGCGGCGATTTCCACCGGGTGGTGGCCGTAATCGTCGATCACGGTGACGCCGCCCACTTCGCCCACCTTGGTGAAACGGCGGTTGACGCCGCCGAACTTGGCCAGCGCGGTGCGGATTTCGTCCGCCGTCATGCCCAGATGCCGCGCCACGGCCACCGCCGACAGCGCGTTGCTGACGTTGTGGTCGCCCGGCATCGGCAGGGTGCAGCCCTCGATCACGGTCTCTTCGGCCTGCAGGGCGACGTCGAAATGCGCAACGCCCTTTTCGTAGCGCAGGTTCACCGCACGCACGTCCGCCTGGGCGTTGAAGCCATAGGTCATCACGCGGCGGTCGGTCAGCTTGCCGACCAGTGCCTGCACTTCGGGGTGATCGGTGCAGCACACGGCGATGCCGTAGAACGGGATGTTCGACACGAAATCCAGGAACCCCTTGCGCAGGTTCTCGATGCTGCCCCAGTGCTCCATGTGCTCGGGATCGATATTGGTGACGATGGCGATGGTCGCGGGCAGGCGGTTGAAGGTGCCGTCGCTCTCGTCGGCCTCGACCACCATCCATTCGCCCTGCCCCATCCGCGCGTTGCTGCCATAGGCGTGGATGATGCCGCCATTGACCACGGTCGGATCGAACCCGCCGGCATCCAGCAACGTCGCCACCATCGTCGTGGTCGTGGTCTTGCCGTGGGTGCCGGCGATGGCGACGTTGGACTTGAGCCGCATGAGCTCGGCCAGCATCTCGGCCCGGCGCACGACCGGCAGGCCGCGCTTGCGCGCCTCGTCCAGTTCGGGGTTGCCCGGCTTGATCGCGCTCGAGACGACCACCACTTCGGCGGCTTCCAGGTTTTCGGCCCGCTGGCCTTCGAAGACAAGCGCGCCAAGGCTTTCCAGCCGTTCGGTGATCTTCGACCGCTTCAGATCCGAGCCCTGCACCACATAGCCGTGGTTCAAGAGCACCTCGGCGATGCCCGACATGCCGATGCCGCCGATCCCGACGAAATGGATCGGACCCACATCGCCGGGCAGCTTGGTCGCGCCCATCATCACCGCGCTCCGTTCAAGTTCCAGATCCTTCATTGCCCTCGTCTCCTGCCAGGTGTTGCACAAGACCGGCCAGCGCTTCGGCGGCTTCGGGCTTGCTGCTGCGGACGGCGGCGATCGACATCTGCATCGCGCCGTCTGGATTGGTAAGGACCGCGGCCAGCGCCTCGGTCATGCTGTCCACGCTCAGGTGTCGTTCCGGGATGCGGATCGCCGCACCCGCATCCACCAGCCCCTGCGCATTGGCCATCTGGTGATCGCCCGCCGCGGCCGCGTAAGGCACCAGCACCGATGGCCGTCCGATCACGCCGATATCGGCGACGCTGGACGCGCCCGAGCGCGACACCACCAGTTGCGCTTCGCTCATCCGGGCGGGCACATCGGTGAAAAACGGCTGCACCTCGGCGTCGATACCCTGTTCGGCGTAATAGGCGGCCACGCGCTCGGCATCCTCGTCGCGGGCCTGGTGACTGACACGCAGGTGGCGCAACAGGTCCATCGGCAGCGCCGCGACCGCGGGGGGCACGACATCCGACAGGATGCGCGCGCCCTGGCTGCCGCCGATCACCAGGATCTGCATCGGGTAATCGCCGGGCGGGATATAGGGCGCAGCGGCGCGTTCCAGCACCGCAGCGCGCACCGGGTTGCCGGTATGGATGCCCTCGACGCCTTCGGGCAGATCCGTCGGCCAGGTGCCGCAGGCGACCGCATGCACCCGCTTGGCGAAGACCCGGTTGACCCGGCCAAGCACGCCGTTCTGTTCGTGGATCATTCGCGGCAGCCGCAGCATCCACGCCGCACCAAGCGCCGGGATCGACGGGTAGCCGCCGAAACCCACCACGGCATCCGGCCGGTCGCGCAGCATGCGCATCGCCATCGACACGGTGCCGGCCAGGATGCGGAACGGCGCCAGCGCCTTGGCCGCGAGCCCGCCGCGCGCGAAGGTGGCAGAGGCGACCTGCTCGATCTCGACCCCGTCCGGAAAGGCACCGGTATAGCGCGCGCCGCGCGCGTCGGTCGACAGCTTGACCCGCCAGCCACGTGCCAGCATGACCTCGGCCAGCGCCTGGGCGGGGAACATGTGCCCGCCCGTGCCGCCCGCTGCCATCACCAACAAGGGCCTGCCTTCCGCCATCACCTCACCTCACCGCCACGTATCGGCCTCCCGTATCGCATGTGTCCCGTTGGGGCAATCGGGGGAGTTCGCGGCATTCGTTCACCGCATCCGCGCCCGCAGGATATCGCCGATCTCGCCCTGCGGACGGGTCCGGGTGAAGGCCAGCAGCATGCCGACGCCGATGCCCGCGGCGATCAGCGACGACCCGCCGTAGCTGACAAAGGGCAGCGTCATGCCCTTGGCCGGCAACAGCCGCACCGCCACGCCCATGTTGATCATCGCCTGCACACCGAACATCGCGGCCAGCCCGGTGCCGGCAAGACGGATGAACGGGTCACGCTCGCGCATCAGCCGAACCATCGAACGCACCACGACCGTGGCGTATAGCGTGATGATCGCCAACACCATGATCAGGCCGTATTCCTCGGCTGCGACGGCGATGATGAAATCGGTATGGGCGTCCGGCAAGCTCCATTTCACCTGGCCTTCACCGACGCCCACGCCAAAGAAGCCGCCTTCGCGGATGGCGTTCGTGGCATAGCCCAGCTGCGTTGTCGGATCGACTTCGGCGCTCAGAAAGCCGTCGATGCGGCGGGCGAAATGTTCGGAATTCTCGTAGGCCAGCGTGCCGGCGAAAACGACCACGCCCGCCAGGCACAGCAAAAGCAGCATCGGTGCGCCGCCGACGAACCACATCACGCCCCAGCCGAACAGCACCAGGCAGGCCTGGCCGAAATCCGGCTGGAAGGCCAGCATCAGCACGATGGCGATGGTCAGGATGAACGAATAGCTCCGCCCGGGAGGCCCGCCCAATTCCTGAGCGCCGGCCATCATCCAGGCGGCGACGATGACGAAGGCGGGCTTCAGGAATTCCGATGGCTGCACGCTGGCGAAGCCCAGCGAATACCAGCGCACCGCGCCCTTGCCGAAATCGGTGCCGAAGAACGGCAGCAGCGCCAGCGCGATGAACGCGATCACGAAGCCCAGCGAGGCCAGCCGCCGCACGACCGTGGGCGACATCATCGAAGTGATCAGCATCGCCGTGATCGCCAGCCCGCCGAAAAACGCCTGGCGCTGGACATAGTGAAACGGCGCGAAACCGTTGCGTTCGGCCAGCGGCGGCGAGGCCGCGAGGCCCAGCAGGATACCCATGCCGAACAGCATCAGGATGCAGCTGAGCGACCACCGGTCGACCGTCCGCCACCATTTTGGAAGAACCGGTTCGCCATCGCGCACCGGCACGGAACCATAGACCATTTCCGTCATGGGATCACCGCTTCACTGCCTCAACCGCCAATGCCCGTTCGCCGGGTCTGCGCGCAGTCTAGCCCAACTTGGCGACTCAGGCCAGCATTGTGATCGTCCGTCAGCAATTTGTACCGAACTCTGGGAGAATCGGACGTTTTGCTGCATCGCTGCGCGCATGAAGGTGCAGACCCTGATCCTGGGCGCCGGTGCGGCCGGCCTGATGGCGGCGGCCCATGCCGGGCCCGACACGCTGGTGATCGACCATGCCCGCGCGCCGGGCGAAAAGATCCGCATCTCGGGCGGCGGGCGCTGCAATTTCACCAACCTGAACTGTGCGCCCGTGAATTTCCTGGGCCAGAACCCGCATTTCCACAAATCCGCCCTCAGCCGCTATACCCCGTGGGATTTCCTCGACCTGGTGAACGCGCATGGCATCGCCTGGCACGAAAAGACGCTGGGCCAGCTGTTCTGCGACGGCAAGGCCACCCAGATCGTCGCCATGCTCTTGAAAGAGATGGAAAAAGCCAGCGCCACGCTGTGGTTGCAAACCGCGGTGCGCGAGGTGGCCCATGACGGCGGCGCGTTCCGCGTGACGCTGGAAAAGGACGGCGCAACCCGTGTCGTGACCTGTGCTAACCTGGTGCTGGCCACCGGCGGCAAGTCGATCCCAAAGATGGGCGCGACCGGGCTGGCCTATGATGTCGCCGCGCAGTTCGGCCATGCCATCACCGAAACCCGCCCCGCCCTGGTGCCCTTCACCTTCGACAAGGACCGTTTCGCGCCGCTGGCCGGCATCTCTTGCCCCAGCCGCATCCGCTGCAACGGCGTCTCGTTCGACGAAGCGCTGCTGTTCACCCATCGCGGTCTCTCCGGACCCGCGGTGCTGCAGGTCTCGAGCTATTGGCGCGAAGGGCAGGCGATCGAAATCGACCTGTTGCCAGAAACCGACCTGGGCGCCGAGCTTCGCGCCCGTCGCGTCACGGAAGGCCGCAAGGCAGTGGCCACGGCGATCGGCCAGCAACTGCCGGCGCGTCTGGCCGACAGCGTGACGACGGAACTGGCACTGACAGGCAACCTGGCCGACCTGTCCGACAAGCGACTGCAGACGCTGGACGACCGGTTGCACCGCTGGTCGCTGCGCCCGACCGGGACCGAAGGCTACCGCACCGCCGAGGTCACGCTGGGCGGGATCGCGACCGACGCGGTCGACAGCAAGACGATGATGTCGAAACACCGCCCCGGCCTTTACATCATCGGCGAGGCGCTGGATGTCACCGGCTGGCTGGGCGGCTACAATTTTCAATGGGCCTGGGCTTCGGCCGTGGCGGCCGGCGCGGCAATACGCGGCGGCTGACCTGCGGCTTCCGGTCGGCTACAGTGCCCGTGCGGAAACCGGAGGAACGGGCATGAAGGTCGGGATCGTCGGCGCGGGCATGGTAGGCAGCGCGGCGGGTTACGCGCTGGCGCTGCAAGGCACGGCATCGCGCATCGTCTTTGTCGACCGCAGTGAAAAACTTGCCCTTGCCCAGGCGCAGGACATCGCCCATGCCGTGCCCTTCGCATCGGCCACGCAGGTGGATGCGGGCGGCTATGACGCGCTGACCGGTGCGGGGATCGTCATCCTGGCGGCTGGTGTGTCGCAGAAACCGGGCGAGACGCGGCTGGAACTGCTGGGCCGCAACGCCGTGGTGTTCCGCGAGGTGATCGGCGCGGTGCGCGCGCAGGCGCCCGAAGCGATCCTGCTGGTGGCCACGAACCCCGTCGACATCATGACCCAGATCTCAGTCGCCCTGTCCGGTTTGCCGCCGGAGCGGGTGATCGGGTCGGGCACGATCCTGGATACCGCGCGGTTCCGCAGCCTTCTGGGCCGGCATCTGGGGATCGCGCCGCGCTCGGTCCATGCCTATGTTCTGGGCGAACACGGCGACAGCGAGGTACTGGCCTGGACCAGTGCCCGCGTGGGATCGGTGCCGCTGATGAGCTTCGCCGCGCAGATCGGCGCGCCGATCACGGCCGAGATCCGCGACCGCATCGACGACGGCGTACGCAACGCCGCCTACACGATCATCGACGGCAAGGGTGCCACCTGGTACGGCATCGGCGCCGGGCTGGCGCGCATCGTCGCCGCCATCGCCGCGGACGAACAGGCGGTGCTGTCGGTTTCGGTCATGACGCCGGAAATCGGCGCGGTGAAAGACGTCGCTCTGTCCCTGCCCCGCATCGTCGGGGCGCGCGGCGCCGCCGCCAGCCTGATGCCGGACCTGTCGCCGGACGAGGCCACGGCGCTGGAGCGCAGCGCACGCCTGCTGAAAACCACCGCCGACGCGGTCGCGTTCTGACCTCAGCCGAGGGCGGCGACCCGCGCGGCGAAATCCTCGCCACGCTTCTCGAAATTGTCGTACTGGTCGAAACTGGCGGCCGCAGGCGCCAGCAGCACCACCTCGCCGGGCTGCGCTTCCGCGGCGGCGCGGGCGACGGCCACCTCCATCGTGGTGCAGATCTCGGCCTCGATCCCCGACAGCTGCAGCGCAAAGCCCTCGGCCTCGCGTCCGATGACATAGGCCTTGGCGACATGGCCGAGACCCGGCGCAAGGCCGGCCAGCCCGCCTTCCTTCATCAGCCCGCCGCAGATCCAGCGGATGCGGTCGAAGGCCAGCAGCGCCTTGAGCGCCGCATCCACGTTGGTGGCCTTGCTGTCGTTGACGAAGCGCACGCCGTCGCGCTCCGCGATCGTCTGGCTGCGGTGCGGCAGACCGGCGAAACTGTGCAGGCCGGCCTCGATCTCGCGCGGGGCGGCACCGAGCGCGCGCAGCGCGGCATAGGCGGCGCAGGCATTCTGGTGGTTGTGCGCGCCGGGCAGGCCGGTGATGTCCCGCAGATCGATCGCCGCCACCTGCCGGCCCTTGCGCCATTCGGCCAGGAACCCCTTGCGCGCGAAGACCTGCCAACCCGGCCCTGTCAGCTTGCGCCCGACCGAGACCCGGATCACCCGGTCGTCCGCCGGGCCCTCGGCCAGTTGGTTGGCCATGTAGCGACCCTCGGCCTCGTCGACGCCGATGACGGCGCGGTCCGGCCCGCCTTCGGCGAAAAGCCTGCGCTTGGCTGCGAAATATCCGCCCAGCCCGGCATGACGATCCAGGTGATCGGGCGACAGGTTGGTGAAAACCGCCACATCCGGCGTCAATGCGCGCGCCAGGTCGGTCTGGTAGCTGGACAGCTCCAGCACCACCACGCCGCCATCGCCGGGCGGGTCGATGTCCAGCACGCCGCGACCGATATTCCCGGCCAGCTGGCTTTCGCGCCCCACGGCACACAGCAGGTGGTGGATCAGCGCCGATGTGGTGGACTTGCCGTTCGACCCGGTCACCGCAATGACCCGCGGCGGCGTGTCGTGGCCGGCCCAGTCCGACAATCCCAGCGAACGGAAGAACAGCCCGATATCGTTGTCCACAGGCACCCCGGCCTCCCACGCGGCGGCGATGACCGGATTGGGCGCGGGATAGAGATGGGGGATGCCGGGGCTGACCACCAGGCTGGCGATATCGCCGAAGGCGCCCTGACGGGTCAAATCACGCAGCGTGAAACCCTCGGCCTCGGCACGGTCGCGCGCCGCCGGGTTGTCATCCCAGGCCAGGACCATCGCGCCACCCGCCTGCAGCGCCCGCGCCGCCGACAGGCCCGACCGGCCCAGCCCCAGCACTGCCACGTTCTGCCCTTCGAAACCTCTGACCGGGATCATGCCTTCCCCCCTGTTGCGCCGCCATGGCTAGCGCAGGTCGCGGTCCGGGAAAAGCGGGGATTGGCGTTCAGCCGTCGCGCCGTTCGCCCGGTTCCGGCATCAGGCCGTAGCGCGCCGCCAGCCGCCAGACATGGTCCGGCACCATGTTCTTCATCTTCGCGGGATGGCTGCGGCGCAGGTGCAGCACGGTCTCGATCGCCTTCATCTCGACCCGCGTGCGGGCGAATTCCAGCCCGCGCGGCCCGACCCGCGGCTGCAGCCAGGCCGCGATGGGGCGCAGCCAGCCCGGCATGCGGCGCAAGGGCAGCCCGCCGGCCGCGCGCACAGTATTCGCAAGGAACCCACGGACCGCCCCGTCGCGCCTGCCCCGGTCGGTCAGCGGCCGGGTCGCGACCCTGTCGCCCAAGGCCGCCAGCATCGCGGCGCCGCGCGGATTGCGCGCGATCACCCACTGGTCGCCGTCACCGCCCATGTAGCCCACGGTGATATCCGCGAGCCGGTTGGTATAATCGACGCAGGTCTTGCAGGTCATCGGAAAGAAATCCGCCGGCAAGTCCGACAGCGGCAGCTTGAGAAACGGGATGAAGCGCGGCTTGCGCCCGTCATCGAACCGCAACTCGACCCGGTAATCCGCACGGAACTCGAGATAGGAAATCGTCTCGGGCCGGGCGTCCAGCCGCGCCAGGAATTCGTGGAAGCGCTCCGTGCCGGTGTTGTCCGAACAGGGCGTGCCGATGACATACAGCGCCTCGAGTCCCAGCTCGGCCTCGAGCGCACGCAACGCGTAGACCTGGCAGGGAATGCCGATCACCGCCAACCGCCGGTACCCGGCCGCGATGGCCGGTGGCAGCGCCGCCAGCAGCGGCGAAAACCCCATCCGCATGCCTCTGCAGGCCGCCATGTCCTCGGCCCGCGTGACGATGACCGGCATCGGTTTCCAGCGATCCGACGGGTCCGGCGCCGTGGCGATGACCGCATCCACCGCACCCGCGCGCAACAACGCCGCCGCCAGCGCCGTGGTCAGGCCCGACCATTGCGCGCCTTCCGCCGCGGGTTCGAGCCGCGCCCGGACCATCGCCTGCGTGACACCGAAAAACGCCTCGTCACCCGCGCCCGCCTCGCGGCCATGCACGGCGCGCTCCAGCCCGGGGTAATCCGGCGCGATGAACTGGCAGGCCCGTCCGCAGGCCTTGCCGTCGCCGATCCGGCTCACCCCGCAATCGGTGCACAGACCCGGCCGCGCCGCGCCACCGATCCGCGGCACCGCCATGCCGCCTGCCCCGCCATCCATGCGCGCCTCCTGACAACCATATCTGTCAAGCTTAGTTGACATTGCAGGGCGCACCAACCGATCTCTTCATCTTGCCGGACAAACTCCGGGGAGCGCGAGGGGCCGGCCCCTCGCATCCGAGGACGACACCAAAGGTGGCGGACGAGACGGCCTGCGCGGGCCGCAGGCCCGCACCGATGGGTCAGCGCACCTTGAGCGTGGCCAGACCGATGATCGCCAGGATCAGCGAAATGATCCAGAACCGGATCACGATCTGCGGCTCGGCCCAGCCCTTCTTCTCGTAATGGTGATGGATCGGCGCCATCAGGAAGACACGCTTGCCGGTGCGCTTGAAATACAGCACCTGGATGATGACGCTCAGCGCCTCGACGACGAACAGACCGCCCACGATGGCCAGAACGATCTCGTGCTTGGTGGCCACCGCGATCGCACCCAACGCCCCGCCAAGAGCCAGCGACCCGGTATCGCCCATGAAAACCGCCGCGGGCGGCGCGTTGTACCAAAGAAAGCCCAGGCCACCGCCGATCAGCCCGGCGGTGAAGATTAGGATCTCACCGGTCCCGGGCACGTAATGCACGTCGAGATATTCGGTGAAGTCGACCCGCCCCACCGCATAGGCGATCACGCCCAGCGTGCCGGCCGCGATCATCACCGGCATGATGGCCAGCCCGTCCAGCCCGTCGGTCAGGTTCACCGCGTTGGCGGCACCCACGATCACGATCATCGCGAACGGGATGAACATCAGGCCCATGTTCAACAGCGTGTCCTTGAAGACCGGAAAGGCCAGCCGGTTCGACAGCGCTTCGGGGTGATAGGTCGCCGCCCACCATCCCGCCAGCCCGGCGATCAGGAAGCCCAGCAGAAGGCGCACCCGTCCGGACACGCCGGCGGAATTCTGTTTCGACACCTTGGCGAAATCGTCGGCAAAGCCGATGGCGGCGAAACTCATGGTGACGAACAGCACCATCATCACGAAGGGGTTGTCCAGGCGCGCCCAGAGCAGGGTCGAAGTCAGCAGCGCTCCGACGATCAGCAAACCGCCCATCGTCGGCGTTCCGGCCTTGACGAAATGCCCTTCGGGTCCGTCTTCGCGGATCGGCTGGCCCTTGCCCTGCTTGCGGCGCAGCACGTTGATCAGCGGTCTGCCGAACAGGAATCCGAAGACCAGCGCGGTCAGGAATGCGCCACCGGCACGAAAGGTGATGTAGCGGAAGAGGTTGAAGAAATCGCCGCCATCGCTGAGGGCCGTCAGCCAGTAAAGCATCGCACCTGTCCCCTACCCGTCACTGCCCGCAGGGCCTTGGCGCATTTTGCGGATCGCGTCAACCACGGCGGCCAGCCCCATCGACAGCGATCCCTTGGCCAGAACCACGTCGCCGGCATCCAGATCACGCGCCACGCGTTCGGCCATCTCGGTTGCGGTTTCGGTCCAGCGCCCACGCCGCGCGGGCGGCAGCGCTTCGTGAAGATGCCGCATCAGCGGCCCGATGCAATGCACCTTGTCGATCCGGTGCATCGCCGCAAGCTCGGCCAGCGCGGCATGCTGGGCGGTCTCGGTTCTGCCCAATTCCTTCATGTCGCCCAGATAGGCGATCCGCCGGCCCATGCTGACCCGGCCCAAGTCGTTGCGCGGCTCGGCCGCCGCCAGCACCTCGAGCGCCGCCCCCATCGAGGCGGGGTTTGCATTGTAGGCGTCGTCGATCAGTTCGACGCTCATGTGCGGGTGCACGATGTCGAGCACGATCCTTTCGCGGGCGCCGCGACCCGGCCCCGGCGACCACCGTCCCAGTGCCGAGACCGCCAGCGCCATGTCGAGACCAAGTGCCGAGACCGTCGCCAGAACCGCCATGCCGTTCACCGCGAAATGACGCCCCGGCACCATCACCTTGTACAGCACAGGCACCCGCCAGGCGCGACCCTGCACCACCGTGCAGGCATCCTGCAGATCGACATGGGACACCCGGTGGTGGTTCCCCGGTGCCTCGCCAAACGAGATGACCCGCGCCGCATGGGCTTCGGCCTTGGCCTTGAGGATCGGACTGACATCGAGATCGCCATTGTAGATCGCCACACCCCGCGGCTCCAACCCTTCGAAGATCGACGCCTTTTCCCGGGCGATGCCCTCGAGGCTTTCGAAGGCGGCCAGGTGCGCGGGCGCCACGATCGTCACCAGCGCCACGTGCGGGCGCGCCAGCCGAGCCAGCGGCGCGATCTCGCCGGGGTGGTTCATGCCGATCTCGATCACCGCGAAATCGGCATCGTGCGGCATCCGCGCCAGCGTCAGCGGGACGCCCCAGTGATTGTTGTAGCTTTTTTCGGCGGCATGTACGGCGCCCTGCGCCGCCAGCACGGTGCGCAGCATTTCCTTGGTCGATGTCTTGCCGACCGATCCGGTCACCGCGACCACCCGCGCCCGGCTGCGGGCCCGCGCCGCGCGGCCGAGCGCCTCGAGCCCGGTCTGCACGTCCTTCACGACCAGCAGCGGGGCGTCTGCCGCGATGCCTTCGGGCACCCGGTCGACCATTGCCGCCGCCGCGCCCTTTTCCAGCGCTTGCGCGACGAAGTCGTGCCCGTCCCGCGCCGCCTTGAGCGCCACGAACAGCTCTCCGGGTTTCAGCGTGCGGGTGTCGATCGACACGCCGGTCGCCTTCCAGTCCGCCGTCACCCGTCCGCCCGTGGCCTTCACCGCCTCGTCCGCCGTCCAGAGTGTCACAGGCCCCTCCCGTCCAGCGCCGCAACGGCGACGCTGGCCTGTTCCGCATCGTCGAAGGGAAAGACCGTGTCGCCCACGATCTGCCCGCTTTCATGCCCCTTGCCGCAGATCAGCAGCGCGTCGCCCGGGCCAAGCGCATCGACGCCGCGCAGGATCGCCTCGGCCCGGTCGCCCACCTCGGTGGCCTCGGGCGCACCGGCCATCACCGCGGCGCGGATCGCGGCGGGGTCTTCGGAGCGCGGGTTGTCGTCTGTCACGATCACCAGATCGGCGTGTTCGGCCGCGGCCTGCCCCATCAGCGGCCGCTTGCCGGCATCCCGGTCGCCGCCGGCGCCGACGATGGCCACCAGCCGGCCCATCACGTGCGGCCGCAGCGCCTGGATCGCGGTGGCCACGGCATCGGGCGTATGGGCGTAATCGACAAAGACCGCCGCACCGTTGTCGCGCGTCGCGGCCAGTTGCATCCGCCCGCGCACCGTGCCCAGCAGCGGCAGCATGTCGAAGACATCGTCCGGATCGGCGCCGCAGGCGATGACCAGCCCCGCGGCCAGCAACACGTTCTCGGCCTGGAATCCGCCGATCAGGGTCAGCCGTTCCTGCCGCACCGCGCCTTTCCAGCGGATTCGCAACTCCTGCCCGGTGGCGTCGAACCGCTGCGCTTCGAGGCACAGATCGGCGGCATCGCGCCCGACGGTGATGATATCCTGGCCGCGGGCCTTGGCGATGGCCAGCATGTCCACGCCGCGGGGATCGTCGATATTGATGACGGCGGTGCCGTCCTCGGGCAGCACCCGAGCGAACAGCCCGGCCTTGGCGGCGAAGTAGTCGTCGAACGTGGCGTGGTAGTCCAGGTGGTCCTGGCTGAAATTCGTGAACCCCGCCGCCTTCAGCTGCACCCCGTCCAGCCGGCGCTGCTCAAGACCGTGGCTCGACGCCTCCATCGCGGCATGATCGACGCCCGAGGCCGCGGCGCCGGCCAGCATCCGGTGCAGGGTGATCGGTTCGGGCGTGGTGTGGGCCAGCGGCGCCTGCCAGTCGCCCTCGACCCCGGTCGTGCCGATATTGACCGCGCGCTGCCCCAGTTCCTGCCAGATCTGCCGGGTGAAGGTGGCCACGGATGTCTTGCCGTTGGTCCCGGTGACCGCGACCACCGTTTCGGGCTGCGCGCCGAACCACAAGGCCGCGGTGTATGCCAGCGTTTGCCGGGGGTCGGCAGCGATGACCAGCGCGGCATCGCCGGCGGCCAGCTCCTCGGCGGCGATGCGCGCGCCCTCGGCATCGGTCAGGACCGCCGCAGCCCCCATGCGCAGGGCATATTGGATGAACTCCCCGCCATGCACCCGGGTGCCGGGCAAGGCCGCGAACAGGAAACCCGGCCTTACCTCGCGGCTGTCCACCGCCAGCCCGGTGATCCGCGCTTCGGTGCCACCGCGTGCAGTCAGTCCCAGTTCAGCCAGGCTTTTCACCTGCCCTGTCACGCGCACCCCCTGCTTCTTCTCTTTTCCAAATACGCACCGGTCCCACGGCCCGCATCCAGGCGCATCATTGCGAGATCAGCGTCACACCGGACACTTGCCCCGGTTCGCGCTCGGGGCGCAAGCCCAGAAGCGGGGCGACGCGTTCGATCATCTGGGCCGCCACCGGAACCGCCGTCCATCCGGCCGTGCGACGCGGCGTGTCGCCCGATGTCTCGACCGGTTCGTCCAGAGCGACGACCAGCACGTATTTGGGATCATGCGCCGGAAACATCGCGGCGAAAGTGGCGATCACCTTGTCCTTGTGGTAACCGCCGCCGCGTTCCTTGGGCTTGTCCGCCGTGCCGGTCTTGCCGCCGACGAAATAGCCCGGCACCTCGCCAAAGCTGGCCGTGCCTTCTGTCACTACCTTGCGCAGCATCACCCGCGCCGCCCGGGCCACTTCGGGGCGCATCACGCGCGGGCCGGTCTGCGGCGCCGATTGCTTGAGCAGCGTCGGCTTGACCACATGGCCGCCATTGGCGATGGCGGCATAGCCGGCGGCCAGGTGAAGCGGCGTCGCCGACAGCCCGTGACCATAGGAAATCGTGACCGTCGACAGATCGGTCCAGCGCGACGGCAACAGCGGCTTGCCGCCCTTCGCTTCGGTGATCTCGAACGGCGTCGGATCGAAGAAGCCCAAAGACTTGAGGAAAGCCTGCTGGCGCTCGGCGCCGATGTTCAGCGCCAGCCGCCCGGTGCCGCGGTTCGAGCTCTTGACGATGATCTCCTCGACCGAGATCGTGCCGTAATCCTTGCGATTGAACTCGCCGATCGTGTGGCCGCCGATCTTGAGCGGCAGCGAGGTGTTGATCATCGTGTTGGGCGCCGCCAGCCCCAGTTCCAGCGCCTGCGCCGCCGCGAAGATCTTGAACGTCGAGCCAAGCTCGTAGACCCCCTGCACCGCCCGGTTGAACAGCGGGCTGTCGGACGGGTTGCCCTGCACCGGCGGCGCGGGACGATCGTTGGGGTCGAAATCGGGCAGCGACACGATCGAGATCACCTCGCCTGTGCGCACATCCATCAACACGCTGGCCGCGCCCTTGGCGTTGAGCAGCCGCATGCCCGCCAGAAGCACCCGTTCGGACGCCGCCTGCACGCCCAGGTCCAGCGACAATTCCAGAGGCGCGCCGTTGCGGGCGGGATCGCGCAGTTCCTCGTCGAAGAACTGTTCGACCCCGGCCCGGCCGACGACCTCGGCCGCATCCACGCCTTCGCGGCCGAAACCGGCCCCGCCCAGCACATGCGCGGCGATGGACCCGTTGGGATACAGCCGCATTTCGCGCGGCCCGAACAGCAGGCCCGGTTCGCCGATATCGTGCACCGCCTGCAATTGCTCGGGGCTCAGCTTCTTGCGCACCCAAAGGAATTTCCGTTCGCCGGTGAAGTCCTTGATCAGCCGTTCCTCGTTCAGATCCGGGAAGATGCGCGCCAGTTCGCGGGCCGCGCGCTTCGGCTCGATCATCTGGTGGGGATGGGCGTAAAGACTGTGGGTCTCCATGTTGGTGGCCAGGATCCGGCCCTTGCGGTCGACGATGTCGGCGCGGCTGGCGACGATCGAGGCGCCGGTGGCCTGGGCGCGCGGCTCGACCGGCTGCGAGGCGGCCAGCAGGCCCATCCGCGCCCCGATCAGCATGAAGGCACACAGGAACACCACGCCGAGCACCAGCAGGCGGCCTTCGGCCCGCGTCCGCGCCTTGTCGCGCATCTGTTCATGGCGCAGGCGCAGGTTCTCGCGTTCGATGGCGTCGGGGTTTTCACCCTTCTGGCGGGCATCGAGGATGCGCGCCAGCGGGCGCAGCGGCGTGCGGATCATTGGCCGGCTCCTGCACTGGTGACATCGATGGGTTCGGAGATCTCCAGCTCCGGCGGCAGCGGATAGGCCACCTGGTCGACGCGACCGAACTGGTCGGGGCGCAGCGGCAGGAGTCCCAGCCTGTCGAAATTCATGTCCGCAAGGTCGCGCAGCCGGTCGGGCCGGTTGAGATAGGCCCATTCGGCGCGCAGAACCGCCAGCCGCGCCCGCGCCGAGCCGATCTCGGCATGCAGCCGGTCGACCCGGTCCAACGCCGCCTGCGTGCGGTAGTTCTCGAAATAGGCCCAGTAGCCGGAGGCGATGACGACAAGGGCGACGGCGAGAAACAACAGGGTTCGCATCGGCTCAGTCCTTTCGGGCTTGTTGGCCGGACCAGTCCGGCATGTCGAGCGCGCCGGCCTCGATATCCGAGGCCGGCGCGGTGGTGCGGCGCGCAACGCGCAGCTTGGCCGAGCGCGCGCGGGGATTGGCCGCCAGTTCCGCGGGATCGGCGGTCACCGCCTTGCGGGTGATTATCTCGAAAGCGGCATCGGGGGCGGTTTCCCGGGCCTCGGCATAGCGGTTGACATGGGTCTTGCGCAGTCCGTGCGCCTGAAGGAAGCGCTTGACCATCCGGTCCTCGATCGAGTGGAAGGTCACGACCGCCAGCCAGCCGCCGGGCCTGAGCACCCGTTCGGCCGCCAGCAACCCCTGCCAGAGCGCCCCGTATTCGTCGTTGACCGCGATCCGCAGCGCCTGAAAGCTGCGGGTCGCCGGATGGGCCTGGCCCGGCTTGGCGCGAGGCAGGCATTTTTCCACGATTTCAGACAGTTGTGCGGTTGTCTCGATCGGCGCCACACCACGCGCGGCGACGATGGCCTTGGCGATGCGGCGGCTTTGGCGCTCTTCGCCGTAGAGATACAGAAGATCGGCCAGGGCCGCCTGGCCCAGCGTGTTGACAAGATCCGCCGCCGACGGCCCGGCCTGCCCCATCCGCATGTCCAGCGGCCCTTCGCGCAGAAAGGAAAAGCCGCGCTCGGGCAGATCGAGCTGCATCGACGACACGCCGAGGTCCAGCACGACGCCATCCACGGTATCGGCAACCCGGTCCATTTCGGCGAAGTTGCCTTCGATCAGGGTGATCCGGCCGGCATAGGGCGCGATCCAGTCCAGCGCCATGTCATGGGCCAGCGGATCGCGGTCGATGCCGATGACGTGGTCCGCGCCCGCGTCCAGAAGACCGCGCGTGTATCCCCCCGCCCCCAGTGTGCCGTCGATCCACGTGCCGGCGACCGGCGCCACGGCCGTCAGAAGCGGCCCTAGCAGAACCGGGATATGAGGGGCAGAGCCGGCGCGTTGCTCCGCTGCGGCCATGTCAGGTCTCTGCGCCGGTGTCCGGCGCATCCTCGTCCAGCAATTGCAGCGGATCGAAGTCCTCGGGCATTTCGTCGAGGTAATCCTCGGTCTGCGCGAGTTCCTCGGCCTCGTAGACCTCGGGGCTCCAGATCTGGAAGGTATCGACGTTCGAGGCGAAATAGGCTTCGGTCGTGATGCCTATCTTGTCGCGCAGCTTGGCCGGCAGCACGATGCGGCCGGTCTCATCCACGCTGGTCGTCACCGATTGGGTCGAGAACAACCGTTCAAGCAATCGGCGGCGCTGCGAACCGCGCGGCAGCTGGCTGATGCGGTCCTCGACCGCTTCCATCTCATGTATGGTATAACATTCCAGGTATTTGCGGCGGTGATCGCCGTAAACGATGACCAGGTTGGGGTTCAGGCCTTCGGTCCAGTCCGGGTCGCCGGCTTCGAGCACACGGCGGAACGAGGCCGGGATCGATACCCGACCCTTGCCATCCACCTTGTTGCGGCTCTCGCCCCTGAACCTCAGTCTGCGGCCCACTGTCCTGACCGGCCCTTTCCTGCCCCCGAAAACGAAATACGGCGGGTTGATCTGCTGCCACTGATCAACCCGCCGCCTTCACCCGCGTTGCGGGCCTGTCCGACTGCGCGCGCCACCTGGGGGGATGTCTGCTCGCTCGCGCGCCGGATCTCACTGTCACGATGAAGGCGGGTGCCTGTATGAAACCTGTTTTTTGTTTTTGGTTCGGGAGTGAGTGGAGATCGTTGCTCCGTCCCGCCTGCATCGTGTGAACATGGATGACATGGGAATTCATGGGGATCAATAGTTTTTTGCGGGAAACAGGCACTGAATATGGTTCTACACAGGTGTTCAAAACAACATCTGGCGTGGGATTGGGTTAAGATTTCCCCACAATTGGTGTCGAAAATTTGAAACACATCTAAATGTGGTGTTTCATTTCGCTTGAAACTTTCCTCCCATAAATTCCCAAAAAACTTTCACCGGACCGGGCTCTGCGTTCATTTTTGGCGAAAGCGCCGGCGAAACACCCCAGTAATCAGCGCGTGGACGGCGGAATCAACCGGTTCGATTCGTCTGGTTGCGCCGGCCTGGCGCCGTGTCCCATGCTTTCCCACAACGCACCTGTCGCCCGATACGATCCATGCGTCGCAATGTAGCCTTGCGCGCCAAACACCCTTTCGCTACCGCTTGACCCAGCTTCGGTCCGGGCCTTGCCTCCCGGATAATAGGGAACGCGGTGAAAATCCGTGGCTGCCCCCGCAACTGTAAGCGGCGAGCGACGTCGGCATATGCCACTGGGGCCAGGTACGGCCTCGGGAAGGCCCGGCACCGCGACGACCCGCAAGTCAGGAGACCTGCCGAAGAGCTCACCTTTCCCCGGCGCGGGGTGCGCCAGTGGGAGCGGTTCTCCGCCTTGGTGACACCATCACCGTTCGCGGAGGGCCAAGCGCCTTTCCATGAACACCACACCTTTGTGCCGCAAGGCGCCAACGATCTGGAAAGGATCGCCCATGACCCGTTTTCTGAGCACCGCTTCGGTGCTGGCACTGACCTCCCTGCCCGTATCCGCGCAGGGCATCGCGGCCGAGGAAATCATCCAGCTGGAAGAAATCACCGTCTTCGGAAACCTCAACGAAACGCCGCTGAAAAACACCGGCGCCAACGTGGCCATCGTGACGTCGGGCGACCTGGCGCGCGACGCCACCCAATCGGTGTCCGAAAGCCTTTCGCGCCGCGCCGGCGTCACCTTCACCAATTCCGGCGGCGCGGGCGGTCTGAGCTACGGTAGCCCGACCAATATCCGGCTTCGCGGGCTGAGCGAGGTTTACGTTCCCGTGCTGCTGAACGGCATCGACATTTCTGACCCGTCGGGAACGCAGAACAGCTTCAACTGGAGCAACATCCTGGGCACCGGGATCACCCGCGCCGAGGTGGTGAAGGGAACGCAATCGGCGCTTTACGGATCCGAGGCGGTGGCCGGCGTTATCGGTCTTACGGCGGCGCAGGCACCCGAGGCCGGCGAACGCGCCGGGCTGCTCGAACTCGAGGTCGGGTCCTACGGCACGCGCCGCGCCACCTTGAACTACGGCATCGCCGGCGAACGCGCCGGTTTCGCGATCAGCGCCTCGCGCGCGACAACGGACGGCTTCAGCGCCTTCAGCGACGGATCGGACGACGATTCCTTCGCCGGAACTCAGGTGAGCTTTGACACCTATTACGACGTGACCGAAAACATCCGGGTCGGCCTGACCGGTTTCTCGTTCAATTCCGATTTCGATTACGATCCGGCCAACAACACCGGAACCGCGAAACTGACCGGTCTGCGCGCCTATCTGGACGCCGAGACCGGCGCGGTGCGGCACCGGCTGGACGTGTCGCGGTTTCGCTCCAAGCGGGAGTTTCCGCTGGCCTTCTTCGATCTCTTCGAGGGTGAGCGCGACAAGTTTGGCTATGTCGGCACCTGGACGGCAAGCGAAAGCCTGCAGGTGTCCTATGGTGCCGACTGGACCCGCGAGACCGCCCAAAGCTTTACCGAGGACGAAACCGTCACGCGCGGCGTCTTTGCGGAAATCCAGTACCGGGCGACGCCCGATCTGGACCTCGCGCTGTCGCTGCGCCATGACGACCACTCGGAATTCGGCGGTTTCACCAGCGGTCGCGCGGCGCTGAGCTACCGGATGCAATCCGACCTGACGCTGCGCGCGAGCCTGGCCAACGGGTTCCGCGCGCCGTCGCTGAACGAATTGTTCGGGCCCTTCGGCGCCAACCCCGATCTCGACCCGGAAACCAGCCGCAGCGCCGATATCGGGATCGAAAAGACCTATGGCAACGGCTCATACGTGTCGGCGACCTTGTTCTACACGGAAGTCGACGACCTGATCGGTTACACCACTGCCTACAACCAGGTCGAAGGCACCTCGGTGTCGAAGGGCGTCGAGATCGAGGGCGAGTGGGTCGCGACCGACCGGATCAGCGTCTTCGGCGCCTTCACCTTCACCGATGCGCGCGATGCCGACGGCGATCCGCTGCAGCGCGTGCCGCGCTACGCGCTGGACCTGGGCATCAACGCCCGGCTGACCGACGCCCTGAGCCTTTCGGCCAATGTCCAGCGCCGCGCCGATTTCGCACCGACCTTCGGCGCCACCGGTTTCACGCCGCAGGACGTTAAGGACCATACGGTCGTGAACGCGCAGGCCGACTACACGTTCAACAACGGCACGACGGCCTATTTGCGGGTCGAGAACCTGTTCGACGAGCAATACGAGGTCATCCCCGGCTACCAGACCTCGGACCGCGCGGCCTATTTCGGCATCCGTGCGACGTTCTGAGATCATAACCCTGGCCGCGGCGCTGGTCCTGGCCGGCGCGGCGGCGATTGCCGAGGCGCCGGCCCGGGTCGTCTCGCTCAACCTCTGCACCGACCAGATGGCGCTGCTGCTGGGGGCGCCGGGACAGGTCGTGGGGGTGACGGAACTGGCGCACGATCCGCGATCGTCCGCCATGACCGAGGCCGCGGCCGGCGTTCCGTCCCATAACGCATCGGCCGAAGCGGTGGTGCTGATGCGGCCCGACCTTGTGCTGGCCGGCACCTGGACCACCCGCGCCACGGTCGAGATGCTGGAACGGTTGGGCATCCCGGTCGTGGAATTCGCCCCGGCCAATTCCCTGGACGAGGCCCGCGCGGCGCTGTTGCGCATGGGCGCCCTTCTGGGCCGCGAGGCGCAGGCGGCCCGCATCGTCGCCGATTTCGACGCCCGTCTTGCCGCCCTGGCGGACAAAACCGGGCCCCGTCCCCGCGCCGCGCTGTACTTTCCACTGAACGGCACCGCGGGACGGCAGACACTGGCAGGCGACATCCTGGCCGCAGCCGGGATCGACAACATCGCCGAAGCGCGCGGCCTGCCCTATGGCGGGCGGTTGGCGATGGAGGAACTGATCCTCGACGATCCCGACCTGATCCTGGTCGGCCAACCCTATAACGGCCATGCCCGCGCCACCGAGGCGCTGCAACACCCCGCGTTGCGGGCCACTGGCGCATTGCGGCGGATCGAGAACGGCGCGGCCTGGGTCTGCGAGACGCCCGCCCTGCTGGACGCGGTGGCCGAGATGGTCGCCCTGCGCCGCGACTGGGAGCGGGGGCGATGAGGCCTGTGGTTCTGGCGGTTTCGCTGGGTGCACTGACGACGGCGCTGTTCGTCGCGGCGCTGTTCGTGGGCTATGCGGCGATCCCGCTGCCTGCGGCCATCGCAGCGCTGACCGGCAGCGGCGAGCCGCTGTACCAGATGGTGATGCAGGACATCCGGCTGCCCCGCGCGCTTTTGGCGGCGCTGGTGGGCGCGGCGCTTGGCCTGTCCGGCGCGGCGATGCAGGGCTATCTGCGCAATCCGCTGGCCGAACCGGGGCTGATCGGGGTGTCGGGCGCCGCCGCGTTCGGTGCGGTCGTGTCGTTGCAGACCGGCTTTGCCGCGGCCTTTGCCCTGGCACTGCCGCTGGCCGCGCTGGCCGCCGCCGCTGTAGCCGTCGCGCTGATCCTGTGGCTCGCCGGGCCGCGTGGCGGATCACTGACGCTGATCCTGGCGGGGATCGCGATTTCTGCCCTGGCGGGCGCGCTGACGTCGCTGGCGCTGAACCTGTCGCCCAATCCCTATGCCGCCGCGGAAATCGTTTTTTGGATGATGGGTTCGGTCGCGGATCGATCGATGGCGCATGTCACCTTGGCCGCGCCGGTGATCGTGGCGGGCGCGCTGGCTCTGCTGACTTTGGGCCGCGGCCTGGACGCGCTGACGCTGGGCGAGGACGCGGCCGAAGCGTTAGGCGTCCGCCTGCCGCTGCTGCGCCTGCAATTGCTGGGGGGCGTTGCCGCCGCGGTCGGTGCCGCCACCGCGGTGACCGGCGCGGTGGGCTTTGTCGGCCTGGTCGTGCCGCACCTGCTGCGCCCGCTGACCGGTGCGCAACCGTCGCGGCTGCTCTGGGCTTCGGCGCTTGGCGGCGCGGCGATGGTTCTGGCGGCGGATCTTGCCGTGCGGCTGATCCTTCCCGATCGCGACCTCAAGCTGGGGGTGGTCATGGCCATCGTCGGCGCGCCGCTGTTCCTGCACCTGATCTACCGCACGCGGAGGGAGCTGGGATGACCCTGCTGTCGCTGCGATCCCTGACCGTGCGCCGCGGCCCCTGCCCGGTGGTCGACGGCGTGTCGCTGGACATCGCCGCGGGCGAGCTGGTGGGCCTGATCGGGCCGAACGGCGCCGGCAAGACCAGCCTGATGCGCGGCGCATTGGGCCTGTTGCCGCATGAAGGCGCGTCATCGCTGGCCGCGCTGCCCGCCCGCGACCGGGCCCGCTCCGCCGCCTGGTTGCCACAGGCGCGCGAGATCGCCTGGCCGGTCACGGTCGAAACGCTGGTCCGGCTGGGCCGCCTGCCACATGGCCGCCGCGAAACGCCGGAAGACCGCGCCGCCGTGATGCGCGCCCTGGACCAGATGGGATTGACCGCATTCGCGACCCGCAAGGCCACCGCCTTGTCCGGGGGGGAACAGGCCCGTGCCCTGATCGCCCGCGCGCTGGCACAGGACACACCGCTGCTGATCGCCGACGAGCCCACGGCGGGGCTCGATCCGGCGGCGCAGATCGCCACGCTCAAGCTGTTCGCCGCGCTTGCCCGGCAGGGCCACGGCATCCTGGTGTCACTGCACGATCTGGGGCTGGCGGCGCGCTATTGCACCCGGCTTGTGCTGTTGGGCGCCGGCCGCATCGTCGCCGACGGGCCACCTTCTCAGGTGCTGACCGAGGACCGGCTGGCGCAGGTCTTTCATCTGCGTGCCCGGATGATCGACAGCCCGGATGGCCCGGTCTTTCAGCCGCTGGATGTGCTGTCATGACCGTGCCCGCCCGCATCGTCTGCCTGACCGAGGAAACGGTCGAGGTGCTGTATCTTCTGGGCCAGCAGGACCGGATCGTCGGCGTGACCGGCTATGCCGTGCGACCGCCGCAGGTGCGCCGCGAAAAGCCGCGCGTCGGTGCCTTTACCAGCGCCGACATTCCCGGCATCGTGGCCTTGCAGCCCGACCTGGTGCTGACCTTTTCCGACTTGCAGGCCGACATCGCCGCCGACCTGATCCGCGCCGGGATCGCCGTGCACGCCTTCAACCAGCGCGACGTGGCAGGAATCCTGTCGATGATCCGGACATTGGGGCGGCTTTGCGATTGCACGGGCCGGGCCGAGGCGCTGGCGCGTGGATACGAGACCCGCATCGCCGCGCTGCGTGCCAACCCGCCCGCCCGACGACCGCGTGTCTATTTCGAGGAATGGGACGACCCGATCATCACCGGCATCGGCTGGGTGTCCGAGCTGATCGACATCGCCGGCGGCACCGATTGCTTTGCCCATCTGCGCCACCACCAGGGCGCGCGCGACCGCATCACCGACCCCGCCGCCGTGATCGCCGCCGCGCCGGAAATCATCGTGGCGTCGTGGTGCGGCAAGAAGGTCCGTCCGGAGCGGATCATCGCCCGCCCGGGCTGGCAGGATGTTCCCGCCGTGCGCGCCGGTGCGGTATACGAAATCAAGTCACCGCTGATCCTGCAACCCGGCCCGGCCGCGCTTGGCCCCGGGCTGGACGCGTTGCGGGCGGCGGTGCTGAGACATGCGGAGGCGCCATGCTGAGCCCCATCGCCGAGACCCTGAACCGCGGCGGCCCGATCCTGTGGGCCATCGCCGCGCTGTCGGTCCTGACACTGGCGCTGATCCTGTGGAAGACCTGGCGGCTGTCGGTGATCGGCGCCTGGCGCCGCGACCGCGCCGAGGCGGCGATCGTGCATTGGCAGCGCGGCGAAGCGCAGGCGGCGCAGGCGCTGCTGGCGGGGCGCGGCGGATTGCGGGCGCGGGTGGTACGCAGCGCCATGACCGCGCTTGATCGTCACGATGCCGACACCGCGCGCGAGGAAACCGCCCGCATCGCCCGGGGCGCGCTGGCCGAGGCGCGGGCCGGTCTGCGGGCGCTCGACCTGATCGTGACCGTGGCGCCGCTGCTGGGCCTTCTGGGCACGGTGATCGGCATGATCGCCGCCTTCCAGACGCTGGAAACCAGCGGCGGCAGCGCCGATCCGGCGGCCTTGGCCGGCGGTATCTGGCAGGCGCTGCTGACCACCGCGGCGGGCATGGCGGTCGCGATCCCGGCCGCGGCGGCCCTGTCGTGGTTCGACAGCATCACCGACGGGCTGGCGCTGGATTTCGAGGATATCGCCACACGCATCTTCGCCGGACACGGGGGCCGCTGATGCTGGATTTGCCGATCAGAACCGCCCGCAGACGTCCCAGCCTGACGCCGATGATCGACGTCGTGTTCCTGCTGCTGATCTTCTTCATGCTGGCCGCCCGCTTTGGCCCGACCCAGGCGCTGCCCCTGCCGCTGAGCAGCGCCGCGAGCGGCTATTCCGGCCCGCCGAGGCTGGTGACCGTGGCACCGGATGCGCTGCTGCTGAACGGGATCGCGGTCGACGACCTGCCCGCCGCCCTGGCGCAGCTGATGGACGATCCCGCCGACACGGTCGTGCTGCGCCCGACCCCGGGCACCGACGTCGAACGGCTGGCGCAGGTCATTGCCGCGCTGCGGGCTGCCGGGCTGACGGCGCTGGCGGTGGTGGAGTAACGCATGGTCCGGGCACGCCATTCCCTCCCGCGGGCGCCCAGGCGCGGTGCCGAACCGGTCGTGCCGATGATCAACATCGTCTTTCTCCTGTTGATCTTTTTCCTGATGACGGCACGCATTGCGCCGCAAGCACCCTTTGACGTCACCCTGCCGCGGGCCGCCGCCGATCCGGGCGAGAATGCGGCCCAGCCGCTTTACGTCTCGGGCGACGGCGCGCTGGCATTCGGCGCGGTCAACGGCGCCGCGGCAGTCGCGGCCGCAGCGGCGAAGGGCGACGTGATCCTGCACGCCGACGCCCGGTTGCCCGCCGTCGATCTGGCCCGCATCCTGGCCGAGCTTGGCCGCGCGGGGGCGACTGGCATCACGCTGACGACCGGGGGCGCGCCATGATCCGGGTTTTCGAAGGCACGGTGTTTCTGACCCTGGCCGGAGCTGTGCACCTGGCAGCGCTGACCCTCGCGCCGGTCAGCGTCGGAGGTGCAGCGCAGGGCGCGGGAGGACGGGAAAGCGTGACGCTGGCGCCGGCGACCGAGACCCTGGCCGCGCTGGTGGCGCAGTGGACTGCGCCGCCCGAGGTGTCGCAGGTGACGGTTCCTTTCGTGGCCCCCGCTGCCGATCGGGCGCCCACGCCGCTGGCACCGCCGGTCGCCACCGCCCTGCACCGGGCCGTTCCGGCCGCGCCTCGGGTCGCGCCCGCGAGGGACAGCGCCCCGCGCGAGCTGATGGCACCGGCGCCACGGTCGCTGACGACCGACGCGCCGCAGGCCCCGATCCAGCCGGAGCCGGCAACTGCGCTTCCGCTGCCCGAAACGCCGCTGTCCGGTACGGGTGCCCCTGCGCGCAAGCCCGCCGTTCTGCCGTCGCCCGAGACGGCCCAGGGCGCCGCGCCCTTTGTCGCGCCGGAACCGCCGTCCAGCCCGCGGGCGCCCACCGCGTCGCCGAAACCCGAGGCGCGCCCGGCTGCGCTGGCACAGGCAGACGCACCCGCGGCGGCGCCTCGGGCCAGTCGCGCGGAACCCAGGAAGACAGCCGCAGGGTCCGGCCGCACCGGCCAATCGACCGAACGCGCCGTCCGCGATCCGGCACCCAAGGGCGCTGACGCGGGGACGCTGCGCAAGGCCCAGGCCGCTTGGGGCGCTCAGATCCAAGCCGCGGTCAACCGCGCGGTGCGGGCGCCTTCGGGCGGTGTCCGGGGCCGGGTCACGTTGCAGTTGACGGTGACGCGGTCAGGCAAGCTGAGCGGGCTGACGGTGGCCCGGTCGTCGGGCAATCGCGCCATCGACAACGCCGCGGTCAAGGCCGCCAGACGCGCCCGTCTGCCGGTGGCGCCGAAAACGCTCACGAATTCGAGCTACACGTTCAGCTTGCCGCTGAACTTCACATCGGGCTAGGCAAGACGGTTCGGCGGCGCCGGAACAGCCCGCGTGCCAGGCCAAGCAGCGCCGCGACCGCGGCCCAGCCACCCAGAAACCCCGTACCGGCAAAGACCGCGCCTTCAAACGTCGCGGGAATGGCAGGTTCGAAGGCGGCCATCGCCCTCGCCGCGATCTCGCGATCGCCTAGATGCCCGGCCAGGCGCGCGCGCATGAAGGGTCCTGCCCCTTGCAACGCGGTCAGATCGTCCTGCAGGCGCGCGTGCCGGTCGATGGTCTCTTGCATCGTTCTTGCCCGCGCCGCCCCCATCGCGCCGCCTTCGGCCAGCGCATCGAGCGCCGCCATGCGGTCCAGTCCGACGCTGGCGGCGTCGGCGTCGAAGCGCGCCACGGCCCGTCCAAGTTCGTCGACGGCGCCGCCAAGGCGTTGCATGTATTGTTGCGAAAACTCGGGGAATTGCGACAGGCCCGCCGCACCGGCAAGCCCACCGGCCAGGGCCAGCGCGCGCAGGATCATCTCTGCTCTCCTCTCCGGCCGCTTGCGGGCCGTTCGGACGCAAGTCTAGCGCAAAAGCGCGCCCCTGTCAGGCCCGCGCCAACCCGTAGATCTGCGCCAGCCGGGCCACTGCTTGCTCGGGCGGCAATTCCTCGCTGACGCCGGTCCGGCGCGAGGTCAGCTCGACAACGCCGTTCTTGAGCCCGCGGGGACCGACGGTGATCCGCCAGGGCAGCCCGATCAGGTCCATCGTGGCGAACTTGGCGCCGGCGCGTTCGGTGGTGTCGTCGTATAGCGGTTCGAGCCCGAGCGCGGTAAGCGCGGCATACAGCGCGTCACAGGCGGCATCGGCCTCGGCGTCACCCTGCTTGAGATTGACGATCCCGCAATGGAACGGCGTCACGCCTTCGGGCCAGATGATGCCCTTGTCGTCGTGGCTGGCTTCGATGATCGCGCCCAGCAGGCGGCTGACGCCGATACCGTGCGACCCCATGTGCACCGGCACCCGTTCGCCGGCCTCGTTGACCACCACCGCGCCCATCGCGTCGGAATACTTGGTGCCGAAATAGAAGATCTGCCCGACCTCGATGCCCCGCGCGCTGCGGCGGCGCGGTTCGGGGATCTGGTTGAACAAGGCCTCGTCGTGGGTTTCATCGGTGCGGGCGTAGCGGCTGGTGAATTCCTCCAGCACCGCCTGGCATTCGGCATGGCTGTCGTAGTCGATGGTGCGGTCGCCGAACTTCAGATCCGTGATCGCGCTGTCGTAGAACACCTCGCTCTCGCCCGTTTCCGCCAGCACCAGGAATTCGTGGGTATAGTCGCCGCCAATCGGCCCGCCATCGGCGCGCATCGGGATCGCCTGCAGCCCCATGCGTTCATAGGTGCGCAGATAGCTGACAAGGTGGCGGTTATAGGCGTGCAGCGCGTCTTCCTTGGTGAGGTCGAAATTGTAGCCGTCCTTCATCAGGAATTCGCGGCCCCGCATCACGCCGAAGCGCGGGCGGATCTCGTCGCGGAATTTCCACTGGATATGGTACAGCGTCAGCGGCAGGTCGCGGTAGGATGACACGTGGCTGCGAAAGATGTCGGTGATCAGTTCCTCGTTCGTGGGGCCATACAGCATGTCGCGCCCATGCCGGTCGGTGATGCGCAGCATTTCCTGGCCATAGTCGTCGTAACGGCCGCTTTCGCGCCACAGATCGGCCGATTGCAGCGTCGGCATCAGCATCGGGATATGGCCGGCCCGCACCTGTTCCTCGTGCACGATCTGCTCGATCCGGCGCAGCACCTTGTAGCCCAGCGGAAGCCAGGAATAGATCCCGGCGCTGGCCTGCTTGATCATGCCGGCCCGCAGCATGTAGCGATGCGAGACGATCTGCGCCTCCGACGGCGTTTCCTTGAGCACGGGCAGGAAGTAGCGGGACAGGCGCATGGGAACCTCTTTCGCGTTTGATGCGCGTTTTGGGCCATGCGCAGAGGCTTGGCAAGGGCCGCCGCACTGCGGCCGCACGCAACATGCGTTTACGCTTTCAAGCCCGCCCCGGCGGCAATAAGGTCATACCGGCCGCCCGCGGGCGAACCGTCGCAATCCTTGGGATCGGAGAGGAACAGGCTTTGGGCAGCGACACGCAGGCGCCGGTCACGGCGGATATCACCGATTTGTTGGCGCACGGCCTTGCCGCCGTGCCCTTTGCCGCGCTGCTGTTTCGCCCGGACGAAAACCTGACCCTGCTCTGGCGCAATTCCGCGCATGAACGGATGTCGATGTCCGAGGGCCGCTCGGTCACCGGGCTGGGCATGTTCGAAGCCTTCCCGCCCAGCGGCGACGCCGACGGCTCTGCCGCCGTCGATGCCATCCGCAGCACTGTCGCCCGGATGCGCGAAACCCGGGCGCCCGAACAGATCGGCCCCTACCGTTTCGATCTGCCGGACGACGATGGCGCCTATTCGGAATACCACTGGCAGATGCATTTCGCGCCGATCTTCCTGGACGGACGGATGGAGGCGATCCTGCAGACCGCACAGGATGTGACCGAAGCGGTGCTGACCGCCAAGCTGGCCGCCTCGCACCGCCGCACCTCGACCTCGACCGCTTCGGTCGCCTATTTCACCTACGACCCGGCGACGGACCTGTTCCACCGGCACCCGTCCATCGATGCGATGTTCGGCTTTGCCGCGGACGAGGCCGGCAGCCAGGCCGGACCGTTCTTCGAGCGGGTGCACCCCGATGACCTGCCGGCGGTTTATGCCGAGGTCGCCCGCATCACCGCCGCGCCGCTGGGCGAAATCGCCTCGTTCGACTACCGAGTTCCACAACCCGACGGCACCGAACGTTTCATCCGCATCCGCGCCGAAATGGCCACCGACCCGATCGACCGTCGGCCCAAGCTGGTCGGAACCTTCGTGGACCTGACCGACATCGAGCAGAACCGACGCAGGTTGGCCCGCGCGGTCGAACTGCGCGAGGCGCTTGTCTACGAGGCCAATCACCGGATCAACAACAGCCTGCAGATCGCCCTTTCGATGCTGCGGATCGAGGCGGGTCGGCTCATTCGCGAAGGCGGTACATTGGGGGAAAAGGCCAGCGCCGCCCTGCGCGCGGTCGAATCGCGGATCCGGGCCGTGGCCGAGGTTCACGGGCTCATGCAGGTGGGCGAAACCGTGACGACCACCGACCTGGGTGCGCTGTTCGAACGGCTGGTGCGTGCCACCCGTCAAAGCGCCGAACTGCCCGAGCAGGCGCTGGTTCTGACGCTGCCGGACACCCGCGTCACGCTTGACAGCAACAGCGCCGTGCCGCTGGGCCTGATGGTCAATGAACTGCTCACCAACGCCATCAAGTACGGCCGTCCCGATGCCGCGCACCCAATCCGCCTGACCCTGGCCGGAACCGCGCGCGACGGGCTTACGGTCACCGCCGAAAACGCGCAGAGACATACCCAGCCGGCGACCCCCTCGACCGGGCTGGGCGAACGGCTGGTGACGCAATTCGCCGAGCAGATCGGCGCGTCGGTCAGGCGCTCGGACGGCGACACGTTCCGCGCGACCATCACGCTGCCGCCCTTGAGCGACGTTCACGACGCCTGACATCGGCGTGATCCCGCTGAGCCACGGGCGCCCGGCCGCCGTATCCCTTGTATCCAAAACACAGGGAGACGACCCATGACCATCCGCAAAACCCTTGCAGCCGCCGCGCTGGCCGTGACCGCCGCAGGCGCGGCGCAGGCCAACACCATCGTCGACATCGCCGCGGGCGATGAGCGTTTTTCGACCCTGGTGGCCGCCGTGACCGCCGCCGGTCTGGTCGAAACCCTGCAGGGTCCCGGCCCGTTCACCGTCTATGCCCCGCTGAACGACGCCTTTGCCGCCCTGCCCGAAGGCACCGTCGACACATTGCTGAAGCCGGAAAACAAGGACCAGTTGACCAACGTGCTGCTCTACCACGTCGACGACCGCAAGCTGACCGCGGGCGATTTCCCGTCCGGGTCCAACTACTTCAAGCCGGTCCTCGCGTCCGAACGGCTGTGCATCACCGCCGGAAACGGCGTTCAGATCGCCGACGGGACGGGCGAGGTCGCCAATGTCGTCGTCGCCGACATCATCGCCGACAACGGCGTGATCCATGTGATCGACAAGGTTCTGCTGCCCGGCACGCGCCCGGCCTGTCACTGACTTTGACACGTTGCGGCCCGGGTGCCCTTGAAACCCGGGCCGCTTCGCGCGATGTTGCCTTGGGGAGACAATAATCCGAGGCAGGCATGGCGCTTCCCGTACAGGATCAGCTGAAATACTGGGGGCTCGCAGCGGCGGTGTTTGCCGTCGTGCTGTGGTTCCTGGGCGACGTGCTGCTGCCATTCGTTCTGGGCGGCGCGATCGCCTATTGCCTCGATCCCGTTGCCGACTGGCTTGAACGGCGCGGCTTGTCACGGGGCCTGTCTGTCGGACTGATTACCGTCGTCACCATCATCGTGTTCGTGATCATGGCGCTGGCCGTGATCCCGCTGCTGATCCAGCAATCGATCCAGCTGGTGAATTTCGCGCCGCAACTGTTTCGCGACCTGCAGGCGTTCCTGTCCGAACGTTTCCCGTCGCTGATGGTCGAGGACAGCATCATCCGCCAATCGCTGGGCTCGATCGGCGAGACGATCCGAGAACGTGGCGGCCAGTTGCTGCAAACCGTGCTTTCCTCGGTCGGGTCCCTGCTGAACGTGGTCTTGCTGTTTGTCATCGTGCCCGTCGTCGCGGTCTACCTGCTGGTCGACTGGGACCGGACGGTCGCGCAGATCGACGAAATGCTGCCGCGCGACCACGCACCCGTCATTCGCCGCCTGGCGGGCGAGGTCGATGCGGTGCTGAGCGGGTTCATCCGCGGCATGGGTTCGGTCTGCCTGATCCTGGGCACTTATTACGCTCTCGCGCTGTGGGGTATCGGGCTGCAATTCGGGCTGGTGGTCGGCGTGATCGCGGGCATCCTGACCTTCATCCCCTATGTCGGCGCCATTGTCGGCGGCGCGCTCGCCATCGGCCTGGCCTTGTTCCAGTTCTGGGGCGACTGGCTCTGGATCGTGGTGGTCTGGGCGATATTCCAGTCCGGGCAATTCGTCGAAGGCAACATCCTGACCCCCAAACTGGTGGGGAACTCGGTCGGATTGCATCCGGTCTGGCTGCTGCTGGCCCTGTCGGTCTTCGGATCGCTGTTCGGGTTCGTCGGGATGCTGGTCGCGGTTCCGCTGGCCGCGGCATTGGGCGTCGTGGCGCGTTTCGCCGCCGCGCAATACAAGGACAGCCGGCTGTACCGAGGCCTCAGCGAGCGCGACACGCCATGACCGGTCCGCAACAACTTCCCCTGCCCCTGCCTGCCCGTCCGGCGTTGGGGCGCGAAGACTATTTCGTGTCCCCCGCGAACGCGATGGCGGTCGCGATGATCGACACCTGCGACAGCTGGAGCGGTGGCAAGCTCTTGCTGATCGGGCCCGAAGGCGCAGGCAAAACCCATCTGGCGCATGTTTGGGCCGCCGAAACCCGCGCGAAGGTCGTCTCGGCGAGAGACCTCGACAAGGCGGATATCCCCGCGCTGGCCGAAGGCCCGGTCTGCATCGAGGATCTGGACGAAATCGCCGGAGACGCAACCCGGGAACAACAGGCCTTTCACCTGCACAACCTGACGCTGGCGAACCGGCACGCGCTGCTTGTGACCGCGGCGATGCCGCCCGCCCGCTGGGGCCTGGCCCTGCCGGACCTGCAAAGCCGGATGGAAGGCACGCAATCGGTGACGCTCGGCCCTCCGGACGATGCGCTGCTGGCCGCGTTGCTGGCCAAGCTGTTCGCCGATCGGCAGATCGTTCCCGCCCGCGCCGTCATCCCCTATCTCGTGCGCCACATGCGCCGGTCTTTCGACACCGCCGCGCGGGTGGTCGCCGCTTTGGATGCGGCGGCGTTGAGCGCGCGCAAACCGGTCACTCAGCCACTGGCCGCCGCGGCGTTGGCCGAAATCCACGCGGGTTTTGACGAAACGCCACGCGACATGTCATTGAAGAGTTGCAGAGATTGACGAAAACCCCAGCCATGACAGCCGCCGATTTCCTTGCCTCCGATTATGCAGAACCGATCGAACTGCCCGATCTCGACCTGACCGGGCCGGGGCGTTTCTTCAACCGCGAACTGAGTTGGCTGGGCTTCAACTGGCGCGTTCTGGAAGAGGCCGAGAATCCGCGCGTGCCGCTTCTGGAACGGCTGCGCTTTTTATCGATCTCGGCCACCAATCTGGACGAATTCTATACCGTCCGCGTGGCCGGGTTGCGCGAACTGGCGCGCGAGGGCAACACCAACCCCGCCGCCGACGGGCTGAGCCCGGCCGAACAGTTGGTGCTGATCGACGAAAACGCCCGCCGCCTGATCGCCCGACAGCAAGAGGTGCTGACAGAACTGCGCAAGCTGATGGAAGCCGAACAGATCGCCGTGGTGCCGCGGGATGCCCTGACGGACGACGACAAGGCCTTTCTCAAGGACGCCTTTCTTTCCCAGGTCTTTCCGGTGTTGTCTCCGTTGGCGATCGACCCGGCGCATCCTTTTCCGTTCATCGCCAATACCGGCTATTGCCTGGCGCTGCAGTTGGAACGCACGAACGGCAAGAAACCCCTTCAGGCGCTTTTGCCGATCCCGGCGCAGATCGACCGCTTCATGGCCCTTCCGGCAGAGGCGGGTCAGTCTCGCTTCATCCTGCTCGAAGATGTCTTGATGCTGCATCTCGATTCGCTTTTCCCGGGCTACACGGCCGAAGATTCCTTTGGGTTCCGCGTGTTGCGCGACAGCGATCTCGAGGTCGAAGAGGAATCCGAAGACCTGGTGCGCGAATTCGAGGTGGCGCTCAAGCGGCGGCGCCGCGGCGAGGTGGTGCGACTGACGGTCAGTTCCGGCGCGCCACGTGCCTTGCGCGACGTGGTCAAACGCGAATTGCACGTGCGCGACGAAGAAGTCATCGAGATGAACGGCATGCTCGGCATGGCCGATCTTCGCGAACTGGTGCTGGAGTCCCGGCCCGACCTGCTTTGGCCCAGCTTCACGCCTCGGGTTCCCGAAAGGGTGCAAGACCACGACGGCGACATGTTCCGCGCCATCGCGCAGAAAGACATGCTGTTGCACCACCCTTACGAAACCTTCGACATGGTGGTGCGCTTTCTGGCCCAGGCCGCCCGTGATCCGAACGTCGTCGCGATCAAGCAGACGCTGTACCGCACCTCGCGCAATTCGCCCATCGTCGAAGCGCTGTGCGAGGCCGCCGAAGACGGCAAGTCGGTCACCGCGCTGGTCGAGCTCAAGGCCCGTTTCGACGAGGCGGCCAACATCCGCCAGTCACGGCGCCTTGAACGCGCCGGGGCGCATGTCGTCTATGGCTTTCTCGACTGGAAGACCCACGCCAAGATCAGCCAGGTGGTGCGCCGCGAAGGCGACCGGTTGGTGACCTATACCCATTGGGGAACGGGGAATTACCATCCGATCACGGCCAAGATCTACACCGATCTCAGTTTCTTCACTTGCGATGCGGCCCTGGGGCGCGATGCGGCAAAGGTGTTCAATTACCTTTCCGGCTATGCCCAACCCGAACAACTGGAAAACCTTGTGATTTCGCCGCACACGCTCAAGCCGAGGATGATCGAACTGATCGAGGCCGAGGCCGAACACGCCCGAAGCGGCCGCCCGGCGCAGATCTGGCTCAAGATGAACTCGCTGATCGAACCGGACATGATCGACGCGCTCTACGCGGCGAGCCAGGCCGGGGTCCGGATCGATTGCGTGATCCGCGGTATCTGCGGGCTGCGGCCCGGCGTGAAGGGGCTGAGCGAGACGATCCGGGTCAAGTCGATCGTTGGTCGTTTCCTGGAACACAGCCGGATCATGTGCTTCGGCAACGGCCACGGCCTTCCGCACAAGAACGCCCGCGTCTTCATCTCATCGGCCGATTGGATGGGACGCAACCTGAACCGGCGGATCGAGACCGGGATCGAGATCCACAACAACACGGTCAAGGCCCAGATCGTCAGCCAGATCATGGCCGCGAACCTTGCCGACACGGCGCAAAGCTGGGTCATGGAAGCCGACGGCAGCTTCCGGCGGCACCCGATGCCGGAAGGCGCGTTTTCGTTCAACTGCCACCGTTTCTTCATGGAAAACCCGTCCCTGTCCGGGCGTGGTTCGGCCGGTGCGGCGGACGTACCGAAACTGACCCATACCGAGGACAATTAGGCGCAACGCGGGCCGAGGTCGCTTGACGCATGCGCGACCCTCGGTCAAGGTCGCGGCTGTCTGAGATGGGGATGCGCATGGACGGAAACACCGAGTCCGGCCGCGATGACTGGGAGATTTTCCGGCGCCCGCTGTTCGACGATCCCGAAACCCGGGCCCTGAAGCGCGTCGGGGTTGTCGATATCGGCTCGAACTCGGTGCGGCTGGTGGTTTTCGACGGAGCCGCCCGCAGCCCGGCCTATTTCTTCAATGAAAAGATCATGTGCGCGCTTGGCGCCGGTCTGTCCGAAACCGGGCGGCTGAACCCGACGGGCAAGGACCGGGCCCGTGCCGCCCTGCGTCGTTTCAAGCGGCTGGCAGAAAGCATGGAGTTGCCGACCCTTGCCGTTGTTGCGACCGCCGCAATGCGCGAGGCCGAGGACGGCCCGGACTTCTGCGACGAGATCGCCCGCGATATCGGGCTCGAGATCAACGTGATCGAAGGCACCGAAGAGGCCCGTTTGTCAGCGCAGGGCGTGTTGCTGGGCTGGCCGGGTTCGTACGGGCTGGTCTGCGACATCGGCGGGTCTTCCATGGAACTGGCGGCGATCAAGGGTGGCCAGGTCGGCACTTGTGTGACCTCTGCGCTTGGGCCCTTGAAGCTTGCCGATCTGAACGATGCGAAAGCGCGCGAAAAATTCATCCGCAAGACGATGAAATCGCTGGCGAAAACCATGGGAACGCAGCGCGACAGGTTGTTTCTTGTGGGCGGCAGCTGGCGTGCCTTCGCCCGCATCGACATGCACCGCCGCGACTATCCGCTGCACGTTCTGCACGAATACCGCATGGATGCCGACGCCGTCGCGGCCACGACCGAGTACATCCGGAACGCGGACCTGGAAGACCTGCGGCAGGCCTGCGGGCTGTCGACGAGCCGGATGGCGCTGGTGCCGCTGGCGACCGAGGTGCTTACGCAGTTGGTCAAGACTTTCGAACCGCACGACATCGCCGTGTCCAGCTATGGTATCCGCGAGGGTCTGCTGTACGAACAGATGCCGCAGCGGCTGCGTGACCGCGACCCGCTGATCGAGGCCTGCCGTTTCGCCGAGGCAAAGGACGCCCGCCTGCCCGGGTTCGGCCGCCGCCTGTTCAAGTTCGTGACGCCGTTGTTCGAGGGTGCCGACATCACCCGGCTGCGGCTGGTCAAGGCCGCTTGCCTGCTGCACGACGTCAGCTGGCGCGCGCATCCCGACTACCGTGCAGAGATGTGTTTCGACAACGCCACCCGGGCCAACCTGGGCGGGCTCAAGCATTCCGAGCGGGTGTTCCTGGGCCTCGCCCTGCTGCACCGCTATCGCAACAAGCGTTCGGACACCCGGTTTGAGCCGCTGTTCGCCTTGCTGGACGACGCCTCGTTGCAGCGCGCCGAAGTGCTGGGCAAGGCGATGCGGCTGGGTGCGATGCTGTGGACGTCGGATACCGTGTCGGACGGCGCCAAGCTACGCTGGAACGCCAAGACCTCCGAGGTCACGCTGCATCTTTTGCCAGAGGTGGCAGATCTGTTCGGCGAGGTGGCCGAGGCGCGTTTCAAGTCGCTCGCCGATGCCCTGGGCGGCACGGGTCATGTCGAGATCGGCGCACTGCCCGAGGGCTGAAGGCCGGCGTTACAGCTCGATCTCTTCCTTGTCCGTCGGAGGTGTGCCCCGAAGTTCGTCCTCGGTCTTGCGGCGCAGGATGATGTCGCCGTTGGGCAGCATTTCTGGCGGATGATACACCGACCAGTCCTCGACCTCGGAAAGCAGGTCGCGCAGCGCCGGGCCCATCGTTTCGACGAAATCGCGCAGGGCCGGCTCCATCGTGCGTGCCAGATCTTCCAGTTCGTCCAGCGCGGGCTCCATTTCCTGCATCAGCCCGCGAAAGAAAAGCTGCGCGCCGCGTTGCATCAGGCCGACGCCGTCGTCTTCGGGATTGTCCTGCGCGGACGCCGGAACGGCGATCAGCGCGGCAAGGGTGATGGCAGCGATCCGTGTCATGGCGGATATATAAGCACCCGCGGCGCTTGTGGTAAGAACCTAGATGTCCAGGTCTATGCTGACCGGGAAATGATCCGACGCCGTCAGCAGCGCATCGCGCAACTCGGGGGTGTCCCAGCAGACCGGATCATCGAACGGGTGCCAGATGCGCCAGCGCGGGTTTCCGGCGCACAGGTCCGCGCTGACCATCAGGTAGTCCAGCATCGCCTGCATGTAGCGCTTGTCCTGCGACAGGTAGAACCGCGCGGTGGTGGGTTTCGGCCCCAGCCGCCCGGCCAGCGCCTGTTCGGCATGCGGATCGAACAGATGCGGGCCGCCATCGCCCAGCACGATCTCGACCGAGCTTCGCCCGAACAGATGTTCGTATTCGTCCAGCCCCGGGCCATCGTTGAGATCCCCCATCACGATCAGGCTGTCGCCTGCCGCCAGGTGGTCGTCGATCCGGCGGCGCAGCCAGATCGCCTGGGCCAGTTGCTTGCGGCGATTGGCGATGGACAGGCGCATGATCTCGTCGCGCGACCGCGCACCGTGCGGCGCCTTGGATTTCAGATGCGCCCCGATCAGCCGCAGCGCCTTGCCCGACGCGGTCTCGACCGCCAGTTCCAGCGGTGGCTTGGAAAACACCACACGGTCTTCGGTCGCATCGATATCCAGGTCGATGCGGAATTCGCCGTCGAAGCGCGGCGCGGTTTCGCTGGCGCGCGGATCGTGCCGGGCGGTCAGCGTGGCCGGGTCGAACAACAGCGCGATTTCCTGCTTGGTGTCGTTGACATAGCCGGTCACGACCTCCGAGGCACGCAGCCCGAACGTTTCGGCGAACGTCGTCAGTGCCGCGGTGGTCGATCGTTTGCGGTCGGTGTCGGGTGCTTCGATCACCATCACTGCATCGGCATCGAGCGCGGTGAACACGATGCCCAAGGCCTCGGTCTGGTCGCCGCGGGTCACGTTGTGGCGGGCCGACCAGGAATTGCCGCCGATCAGTTGGCCGCGATCATCGAACAACTCGTCGAACCATTCGACGTTATAGGTGACGATCCGCATCAGGCGGTCTCGCGCGTGCGGATTTCTTCCCAGGCGCGGTTGATGTCGGCCAGGCGTTTCTGCGCCAGGCCCACCGCTTCCTCGGGCACCCCGCGCGCGATCATCACATCGGGATGGCTCTCGCGGACAAGCTGGCGGTAATGCTTGCGGATCGCGTCCAGCGGCAGATCGGGATCGACGCCCAGGACCATGTAGGGGTCGCGGGGCGCGTCGGGAACGAACCGCGCCCGAAGCGCCGCGAAACGCTTGTCGTCGATCTCGAAAATCTCGGCCACCCGGGCCAGGAACGCGTCTTCGTTGGGGTGGTAGTGGCCGTCGGCAATCGCGATGTGGAACAGACCCTCCATCAGGTCGCACAGCGTACCGTCGGTTTCGGCGAACATCGCCCGGATGCGGCGGGCGTATTCCTCGAATCCGGCCACGTCCTGCCGGGCCAGGTTGAAGACACGCGCGGCGTTGGGCTCTTCCTCGGTGGGGATATGGAAGACCTCGCGGAACGCCGTCACTTCGTCGCGGGTCACAAGGCCATCGGCCTTGGCCATCTTGGCCGACAGCGCGATCACCGCGATGGTAAAGGCAACGGATCGTTCCGGCGGCGTGCGCAACCGGTCGAGCAGGCCAGACAGCCCCTCGCCCTGGGCGAGGGCCGCGATGGCCTGGGATATGCGCGTCCAGATCGACATGCGCGCAGTTTATGGTAGCCGCGCCGCGGTGTCAGGGCGGTATCAGAGAATTTTCTGCATCAGCACAAGATCGATCCAGCGCCCGAACTTGAACCCCACTTCGGGCAGCCGGGCGACCTGCGCAAAGCCGATTGCGGCGTGAAAGGCCACGCCGGACGGGTTTTCGCCGCTGACCCCGGCCCAGAGCGAATGCACCCCGTCATCGCGCGCCGCGGCCTCGAGCGCGGCCATAAGCGCCCGGCCGGTGCCCTGTCCGCGCGCCTCGTCGGCCAGCACGATGGTGTGTTCCTTGGTTCGCGCATAACCCGGACCGTTCCGGAACGGGAAATAGGTCGCGTAGCCGATCACCCTTCCCTGCCGTTCGGCCACCTGAAAGGCCCGACCGCGTGCCGCGATGTCGGCCGCGATCCCCTCGTTGGTCTTGAACAGCGTCGTGAAGGTGATCGTGGTGTCGGCGATCACCGGATTGGTCATCGCGGCGATGGCGGCGGCGTCGGCCGGGCGCGCGGGGCGGATCCTCACCGCAGCACCACCGGCCCGGCGGGCGTATCGATATCGGCCCTGAGCCCCGGCGCGCCGGTCTCGAACACCACCTCGGGCGCGTCCAGAAAGCCGCCAAGACGCCCGGCCAAATTCGTCGCGTCCGGGTGCGACACCACCAGCCGTCGCAACGCACAGCCCGATCCCGGCAACGCCTTGCCGGGGGGCACGTCGCTTTGCCATTCGATCAGCGCCGGAAACAGCCCATCATACGGCAAAAGACCATCCGGAGGGACCGCCATCCGCCAATTCAGAGAGCCGCGCTCAAGCGCGACCGGTTCTCCGGCCTCGGGCAGAAGTGCCAGCGCCTTGTCCAAATCGTCGACCCGGCAGATCCACTTGTCGAGCCGCGCAGGGCCGGTGAACCCATCCAGCCCGAACCAGCGCGGCCGGCCGGGGTCGGGCGCCGAAGGGTCGATTGCGATCGCCTCGAGATACAGCCCGGGCGCCAGTCCCAGCAGCCGGTTGTGGGTGCCGAACCGCGGATGCGCTCCGCCCGGCAGCATCGAGACATCCAGCACCTCTTCCACGTGCTGCACTGCGCCGGTCAGCGTCTGACCCAGCACCGCGAGATGATCAAGAACCAGCATGACACCGCCTTTGGTCCGGACGCCCCAGAATAGGAGCAAAAATCGCCTCTTGCCAAGCGGTTGCGACGCGACGGCACGGCCCGTTTCATATCGATCCCGAGACCGTCCTGATGAGCGCCAGCGCCGCGGCCAGGATCGTCGGGTAAAAACTGGCGGCGAACCCCAGGCTACGCAGCGGCGGAGACATGTGATAGCCCAACCAGAACAGGCACCGCGCCACGGCAAACCCCGCGCCGAGCGCAACCACCGTTCCGCCGCCAAGCGCCCAGCCGGCAAGCGGCCAGAAACACGCCGCAAGAACGATCTGTTCAACGGTGTTCGCCAACACCCGCTGGTCGATCTCGGCCGGTCCCGACAAGGGCTGGCCATCGATGACGCTGTCATCGAAGAACCGCCGCTGCGCCAGCCGCCCGATCATCAGCATCAGCGGCAGCCCGGCCAGGAAGAAGGCAACCGCCAGCGCGCGATCCAGCGCGACATCCCTCGCGAAACCACCGGCCCAGACCAGAACAACCGCCCAGATCGCGCCTCCGGCCATGCCCAGCAGGATGGTGGCGCGTTTCCGCATCCTCTCCGCTCAGCCCGCGCTGGCCGATGCGGCCTCGACTTCGACCGCCTCGTTCAGGAAAAGCGCGGGGGCGCAGGTCGGGTCCACTTCTATCGTCGCCTTGACGTATTGGGTTTCCAGATCTGCCTCGGTCCCGATCTGGATGACCGTGCCGTCGCAATCCGGCCCGGTGACCCGATGCAGGACGACCGGCGCTCCGATAGCCAGTCCATCGGGAGTGGACGGCGCGACGGTGCCGATCAGGACGTGGATATCGACGACCTTGCGATGCGGCGCGTAGATCTGCGCGGCAAGCTGGCCTTCCTGAACGCAATCGCCGACCTTGGCCTCGAACCCGAGCAATACGCCGTCGAACGGCGCGACCACGCTCAGATTGGCGTGGTTGATCTCGGCCGATTGCCGTTCCAGCCGGCCGATGTCGCGGGCGATCTCGGCGCGGCTGACCGCCGATACCGCGCTGTCGATCGCTTCCTTGGCGCGCTCGGCGGCGAATTCTGCGTCCATCACCCGCCGTTCCACCGCTTCCAGCGTCGTTTCGTTGATCAGACCGCGGCGGAACAAGGTGTTGTTGCGCTCGAATTCCTTGGCGACAAAGGCCAGTTCCTGTTGGCGCCTGCGGTCGTCGGCCCGTGCGGCGCGCAGCGCCAGGATGCGTTCCTCGACCGCCGCATCGAGGTCGAGAAGCCGCGCCGCGGCCGTTTGCAGCGACAGCGCCGATTGCCGGTCGTTCAGCCGTACCAGAACCTGTCCGGCGCGCGCGGTCGGATCGCGGTCGATATCCTGTGCCACCTCGGTGATGCAGCCCCGGGCCTCGTAGGACAGGCCGTGGATGTCGCTGGCGCGCACGGTTCCCAGGAACACCTCCGATATGCGGTCATCCTGCGCCGCCATCGGTGCGCTTAACGCGGTGCACAGGATTGCCGCGGCGAAAAAGGCGTGTCGCGCTGTGGTCATCGGCAACTCTCCCCGACCTTGCGCATCAAGAGTGCCGCCAAAGCGACACCGGAACCAGCCTTATCTGCAATCGGCGCAAGGGCCGGCCCTGCGGCCGGTCCTTGCAAGACCGGATTTCACCGGGTCAGGCCGCCTTTGAGCGCGCCTTGCGGATCAGCCGCAGGATGTCCTGCGCCGCTTCGGGAATGTTGGTGCCGGGTCCAAAGATCGCCTTGACCCCGGCCTTGTAGAGAAAATCGTAATCCTGCTGCGGAATGACCCCGCCGCAGATCACCAGGATATCGCCTGCGCCCTGGGCCTTGAGCGCTTCGACCAGTTGCGGCGCCAGCGTCTTGTGGCCCGCTGCCTGGCTGGAAATCCCGATCACGTGCACATCGTTGTCGACCGCATCCTGCGCGGCTTCTTCGGGCGTCTGGAACAGCGGACCGACATCCACGTCAAAGCCGATATCGGCAAAGGCGGTGGCGATCACCTTGGCGCCGCGATCATGACCGTCCTGGCCCATCTTGACCACCAACATGCGCGGGCGACGGCCCTCTTCCTCGGCAAAGGTCTCGACATCGCGCTGGATCGCGGCAAAGCCTTCGTCGCCTTCATAGGCTGCGCCGTAGACGCCCGCCAAAGTCTTGACCTCGGCGCGGTGGCGGCCGAACACCTTTTCCATTGCCATGCTGATCTCTCCCACGCTGGCGCGCGCCCGGGCCGCTTCGACGGCGGCTTCGAGCAGGTTGCCGCCCTCGGCGGCGCGGCGGCTGAGTTCGCTCAGCGCGTTCTGGCAGGCGGTTTCGTCGCGGTCCGCCCGCATCTTTTCAAGGCGGGCGATCTGCGCTTCGCGCACCTTGGCGTTGTCGATGTCCAGGATGTCCAGCGGTTCTTCCTTGGACAGGCGATACTTGTTGACCCCCACGATCACGTCTTCGCCGCGATCGATCAGCGCCTGGCGGGTGGCGGCGGTTTCCTCGATCCGCAGCTTGGGCATGCCGCTGGCCACGGCCTTGGTCATGCCGCCCATCTCGTCGACCTCCTCGATCAGCTTCCAGGCCTCGTCGGCCAGCTGCGCGGTCAGGCTTTCGACATAGTAGGAGCCCGCCAGCGGATCGACCACCTTGGTCACGCCGGTTTCCTCCTGCAGCACCAACTGGGTGTTGCGCGCGATGCGGGCGCTGAACTCGGTGGGCAGCGCGATCGCCTCGTCGAGCGCATTGGTGTGCAGCGATTGCGTGCCGCCCAGAACCGCGCTCATCGCCTCGTAGGCGGTGCGGATGACGTTGTTGTATGGGTCCTGCTCGGCCAGCGACACGCCCGATGTCTGGCAATGGGTGCGCAGCATCTTCGAGCGGTCCTTCTTGGCCCCCAGATCGGTCATGATCCGGTGCCACAGAAGACGGGCCGCGCGCAGCTTGGCCACCTCCATGAAGAAGTTCTTGCCGATGGCGAAGAAGAACGACAACCGCCCGGCAAAGGCATCGACATCCATGCCGCGAGCCATCGCCGTCTTCACGTATTCCTTGCCGTCGGCCAGCGTATAGGCCAGTTCCTGCACCAGGTTCGCGCCGGCTTCTTGCATGTGGTAGCCGCTGATCGAGATCGAGTTGAATTTCGGCATCTCGGCACTGGTGTATTCGATGATATCGGCGATGATCCGCATCGACGGCTCGGGCGGATAGACATAGGTGTTCCGCACCATGAATTCCTTGAGGATGTCGTTCTGGATCGTGCCCGACAGCGCGGCGCGGTCGACGCCCTGTTCCTCGCCGGTGACGATGAAGTTCGCCATGACCGGGATCACCGCGCCGTTCATCGTCATCGATACGCTGACCTGGTCCAGCGGGATGCCGTCGAACAGGATCTTCATGTCCTCGACGCTGTCGATGGCGACGCCGGCCTTGCCCACATCGCCCACCACGCGGGGGTGGTCGCTGTCATAGCCGCGATGGGTGGCCAGGTCGAAGGCGACAGAAACCCCCTGCTGCCCGGCGGCCAGCGCCTTGCGGTAGAAGGCGTTCGATTCCTCGGCTGTCGAAAACCCGGCATATTGCCGGATGGTCCAGGGCCGTCCGGCATACATCGTGGCCTTGACCCCGCGCGTGAACGGGGCGAACCCCGGCAGGCTGCCCATATGCGGCAGGGCGGCGGTGTCTTCGGCGGTGTAGACCGGCTTGACCGGGATGCCTTCGAGCGTGTTCCAGGTCAGGTCGTCAACCGACCGGCCGCGCAGTTCTGTCTCAGCGCGTTGGCGCCAATCGTCGGGCGTTTTGGTCATCCTCTTGTCCTCTCGTCGTCGCCCCGGCGGCCCGGTTCAGCCGGATCCTGTCGGGGGTTGCTTCCTCGGTCAGTGTGGCCAGTCCATCGGCGCCGGCACGCAGCCAGAACAGATCGTCGGCATAGGTTTCGCGCAGCGCGGCGCGCTGGTCGAAGTCGAAGGGCTGAAAACGTCCGTCGCCCTGAGGCAACAGCGACGGATCGGCCCCACGATCCGCAAGCAGTCCGCGCAACTCCGGCAGTCCCGGCGCGCGGTTCAGCCAGAAATCGCCCCCCGCCTCGGGCAGGTAGAGCGCACCGGTCAGACGTTGCAGAAGGGCATCGGGATGCGAGCCGAACCGTTCGTAGGGCGTGATCACGATCTCTGTCTCCGGACAGGCGCAGGCCAGATCGGACACCACGTGTCGCCATCCGCGCGTCTGCCTTGCCATGCGCATCAGTGCGGCACTGTCGGGTAACGGCCCTCCCCGCGGGACCATGTAGGCGATGGCAGAGGGCCACCAGGTTTCCGGCGACCGGATCTGCAGAACGATCCGGCGCACCGGACCGAAGGCGGCATGCACCCGTGCCATGCGTTCG
The DNA here is from genome assembly GCF_019104745.1 of Thalassococcus arenae. Lineage (NCBI taxonomy): Bacteria > Pseudomonadati > Pseudomonadota > Alphaproteobacteria > Rhodobacterales > Roseobacteraceae > Thalassococcus > Thalassococcus arenae. Next base: position 108,763 of record NZ_JAHRWL010000002.1, on the reverse strand, counting down.
CCGATATCCGGGTAAAGCTGCCCGCTGCGCAGATTGGCGCGGACCGAACCGATCAGGTTTTCCTCGGACACGACAAGAACCGCGGCGCCCTTGCGTGCCGTCGCGTCGAGGTTCAGACGAACCCGCCCCGCCGCCCGCCGCGCCGATTTCGGCGAAACCGGCCGCCCGGTCAGCCCGTGCAACATGCCGCCACGCGTGCGCCAAGGCCCCCAGAACCCGATCCCCAGATTGTCCAGCCTGGCACGATGCGCCCGCAGATAGGCCTGGAACGAACTGGACGCGCAGCGATGCGCCCCGACATGCAGAAGAATATCCATGACGCGCCGCGCCCCCGGTGATGCAAAGTCGCGCCATCATCGGTTTCGTCCCGTCACGATGCGGTTAAAGGTAAAATTTTCCCGGTCATCGCATCGGCTTGACTGTGCAGCCCGCCGATCCGAGCCTATATCTTGTATAATGTGGAACCCTATCGCCCTGACCCTGTTGGCGCTTGCGCCGCTCCTGCCCACCCAATTGGCGGCGCAGGACACCGTTGCCGCCGCCGGAGCGGCACCGCTCGAGACGGCCGAAGAGATCGCCGAGACCGCTCCGTCGCCGGACGATCCGGCCGAAACGATGATTCGCCCGGCTGGCGATGTCACGCTGGCCGAATACCAGTGGATCAAGCGCCCGGTCATCGTTTTCGCCGACAGCCCGGCCGATCCGCGCTTTGTCCAGCAGATGCAATTCATCTCGGACCGTCTTGATGCGCTGGCCGAACGCGATGTCGTCGTCATAACGGACACCGATCCCGCTTCGCGCAGCGAGGTGCGGCAGAAATTGCGGCCTCGCGGTTTCATGCTGGTGGTGATGGCCAAGGACGGCACCATCGTGATCCGCAAGCCCGCGCCCTGGGACGTGCGCGAGATCAGCCGGTCGATCGACAAGCTGCCGCTGCGCCAGCAGGAAATCCGCGATCGCCGCGCGACCGGAGACACGCTGCAATAACGTCGGGGATATGCGGGTTGCGCGATCACGCGGGCCTCACTCGAACTCCATGATGACGTCGTCCACCGCCAGGCTGTCGCCCGGCCCGGCATTGATCTTGGACACCACGCCCTTGCGTTCGGCGCGCAGGATGTTTTCCATCTTCATCGCCTCGACGGTGCACAAGGCCTGGCCTTCCTGCACCTCCTGGCCTTCCTCGACGTTGATCTTCACGATCAGGCCGGGCATCGGACAGAGCAGCATCTTGGAGGTGTCGGGCGGCAGCTTTTCCGGCATCATTCGCGCCAGTTCCGCCTGGCGGGGCGTGCGCACATGCACCTTCAGATCGGCGCCGCGGGTGCGGATGCGGAAACCGCCCGACACCTTGCCGACCTTCATCACCAGCGGGCCGCCGTCGACCCTCATCCGCGCCAGCGCATCGCCCGGCGTCCAGTTGCCCTCGACCCGGTGCACCGTGCCGTCCTCGAACGTCACCGTGGATCCGCCGTGATCCGCCGCGATCACCATGTCAAAGCTCGCGTTCTGCAGCGCCACGTTCCAGGCCTCGCCGACATGGCGTTCGTGGTTGTCCAGCGTGCCCGAGATGCGCGCGCGCCGGATTTCCGCCACCCGGTTCATCGCGGCGCAGGCTGCCGCGACCCTGCGCAGCGCCGGTTCGTCCAGCGTCACGCCCTCGAACCCGTCGGGATATTCCTCGGCGATGAAGGCGGTGGTCATGTCGCCGCTGATGAACTTGGGATGATCCATCACCGCCGACAGGAAGGGCAGGTTGTGGCCGATCCCTTCGACCTCGAAACTGTCCAGCGCGTTGCGCATCACCTCGATCGCGCCCTCGCGGGTGGGCGCCCAGGTGCACAGCTTGGCGATCATCGGGTCGTAATACATGCTGATCTCGCCGCCCTCGTAGACGCCGGTATCGTTGCGCACAACGCCGCCGCCCATCTCGCCCTCGGCCGGCGGGCGATACCGGGTCAGTCGCCCGATCGAGGGCAGGAACCCGCGATAAGGGTCTTCGGCGTAAAGCCGGTTTTCGATGGCCCAGCCGTTGATCTTGAGATCGCTTTGCTGGAACGGCAGCTTTTCGCCGCTGGCCACCCGGATCATCTGTTCCACGAGGTCGACGCCGGTGATCAGTTCGGTGACCGGGTGTTCCACCTGCAGGCGGGTGTTCATCTCGAGGAAATAGAAATTCTTGTCGCCGTCGACGATGAATTCCACCGTCCCGGCGCTGGCGTAGTTCACCGCCTTGGCCAGCGCGACGGCCTGTTCGCCCATCGCCTTGCGCGTCGCCTCGTCCAGAAACGGCGACGGCGCCTCCTCGACGACCTTCTGGTTGCGGCGCTGGATCGAGCATTCGCGTTCGTGCAGGTAGACGCCGTTGCCATGACTGTCGCACAGCACCTGGATTTCGATGTGGCGCGGCTGCGTCACGAATTTCTCGATGAAGATGCGGTCGTCGCCAAAGGAACTGGCCGCCTCGTTCTTGGAACTCTGGAAGCCTTCGCGCGCCTCCTCGTCGTTCCAGGCGATGCGCATGCCCTTGCCGCCGCCCCCGGCGGACGCCTTGATCATCACCGGATAGCCGATGTCGTTCGAGATCTTCACCGCCTCGTCGGCATCCCCGATCAGGCCCATGTAGCCCGGCACCGTGCTGACCTTGGCCTCCTGCGCGATCTTCTTCGAGGTGATCTTGTCGCCCATCGCTTCGATGGCGCCCTTGGGCGGGCCGATGAAGGCAACCCCGGCTGCCTCGAGCGCTTCGGCGAATTTCGGGTTTTCCGACAGGAAGCCGTAGCCGGGATGCACGGCCTGCGCACCGGTCGCCTTGATCGCCTCCATGACCTTGTCGATCACGATATAGGACTGGTTCGCCGGAGGGGGACCGATATGCACCGCCTCGTCGGCCATCTGCACATGCAGCGCCTGACGGTCCGCATCGGAATAGACCGCCACCGTCTTGATGCCCATCTTGCGGGCCGTCTTGATGACCCGGCAGGCGATCTCGCCCCGGTTGGCAATCAGGATCTTCTCAAACATCTCTGTCCCTTTCGTGGTCTTCTCTGGCCGCTCGCGGCAGCAGCGAGCGCGCATGAAAAGACCCGCCGGGGGCAGTGCCCCGGCGGGTCGCAGTCTGGAAACGGTCCGGTGCGCCGCGCTTAGCGGCAGCGGCTGGGATATTGCTGGCAATAGGCGAGGTTGGCCGCGGCGCCCACGGCCGCGCCGGTGATGATATTGCCATCGGTGATGACGGCCGCGCCGGCCCCTGCGCCGCCGCCATACAGCAGCTGTTCGCCGACCGTGTCGCCGCAAGCGGCCAATAGTGCCAGTGCCAGTACGGCGCATGCCGTTCGGATGGGTGCCATGGTTCTGCCTCCTTGGTTGCGGGATAGGTCCCTCGCAGCCATTCGGCAGAAATCACCGCGCAGTTCCAGAGTTTTCGGAACCCGACAGCACGATCGGCAAGTCTTTGCCCAGAAACGGTATTATTGGTCGGACGAAAAAAAACGGGCGGCCGGTTTGGGGACTTACCGGTCCGCCCGTCAGGGGAAGGGTCACGGTGATCGGACCGCGCAGAAGTTGCGCGGATCACTCGCACATCCCAACCCTGACGATGGCATTCCGCTACGGCAACAACGGATTTGCAAACCCTTCCGCGATCGGCTTTTTCCCGCGCAAATTGTGTTGGCATCGGCAGATTCATGCTGACGCGCCTCCCTCGAACGCTTCGGGAAAGGCGGCACGGGCCGCGGCTTCGTCGATGATCAGGCGGGCTTCGTAATCCTGCGGATCGAACGGGTCGTCATAAGGCAGGACTTCGCGGCCGAACAGCCAGCTGAGCCGCCCGGCATCGAGGTTGCGGCGCTCGAAGGGTTCCGGGCCGAAATGCGTCCACAACGCAGCCAGGAACGCGACATCCGCCTTGCGATCAGGGGTGCGGCGGTCGCGATAGCGTTCGCGTCGGGTGATCGGCGTGGCGCCCTTGGGATTGGCGCGTCGAATGACGAACTGGAAATCGGTTCCGGGCAGACGTCCGGGAAATCCGCGATGCTTCAACATGGCGCGCCCCCGCTGACGAAGGCGCGATTCATGGCGTTGGTCGCGTCGAACCCGAAAACGGGTTGCGGTTTATCCGCGAGCCGGTCCCTGATTTCGTCCCGGATCCCGGTCGCCGTCCTCGCCGTTTTGGCCGGACCTGTCAGGCTCTCTTTGCGGCACAGGCACACATACCAGGTTGTCGAACACGTAGTTGTCGGGACATTCGGCATCGCCGAACTTGTCGTAAACCGGCTGCACCGTGACCGGTTCCGGCGGCGGCGCGGCGCAGGCGGCAAGCCCGATGAGGCACGCGTATATGGCGCTGTTTCTGACGATGGTTTGCATGGTATCCCCCTCTTGAAATCGACCGTGCGGACACCCCGCACGGTGCACCCTTCACAGTTACTCAAGCCGGGATTTGCCCCTTGATCGCGATCAAGGCCCAATTGCCTGGGACTGGCACAAAGCGGGACGGGCGCGGGCGCCCGTCCCGATAAAGCGTTACTTGTACTTGCCGGTGTAGGCCGGCTCGGTGCTGATCGGCTCCGGGTCGACCACAACGAATTCTTCTTCCTGCTGCTTGCCGCAGGCTGCGACGCCGACGACGAGACCCAGAATGGCCAGCAACTTGATGCTCTTGGACATCTCTTACTCCTGTCAAATTCAACGAAACCGGCAACGCCTTTCGGCCCTGCCCGTCCCGGTTTCGAGGTAACGATTGCTTGGGTGCAACCAAGGCGAACCATAGCGTCAAGCCGGGCGAAAAGATATCCGGATCGCGGTGTGCGGTTTTTCTGTGACGGGAAAGCCTCAAATACTTGTCCACATGAGAAGCGACCCGCAACATATTGTGTAAGCATCAAAAAGCCTCCCAGATGCAGAGGTCGTTCTCGATGCTGAAGCTTTCGAAAAACTGCGTGATATCGGGGTTCGCTGCGCCGAATTCCGCCGGTTCGGACATGAGCGTGACGACGATCCGCTGCGGTGCAGGGTCGGCCGAGGCGAGTTGCGGCAAGGCGTCCCCGCGGCAAAGGATTTCCATGTCGGCCGCCACCGATTCGTAGTCCAGATCGTCCAGCGCGATACCAGGCGCCACATAGCGGGCGCGATACACCGCCGGGCCGGCCTCTTCGTCGCGAAACAGGTCGTGCAGCGTCACGTCCAGCCCGGACGTCAAGGCGGGGGTGTCGGCCCAAGCCGTTGATCCCAATAGAAAGAAAAGTAAAACGAGGCAGCTCCGACCCGTTGCCGGTCCTCCCGCCGGAGCTGCCTTAAGCCGGAGCGCACCCCGGTGTGTTCTTTCGCGCCGGTAACTCATGGCGCAACCCTTGCCCATCGCGCCCAGCGGGAACGCCGGACGCTGTTTTCGAGCAGGTCCCGGATACGATCGGCCGCGTCGCCCGGAGCGCGCATGCAGCGTCCTCCGGCCCGGACCGCCAGACCGGTTTCCGTGACGGTGATGTCTATCACGGGCGAAAAGCCGCGCAAGTCCCTTAATGCGCGCCACAAATCCTGGCGAATCTGCCGGGCGAGCCGGCCCGGATCGAGCACGGGGAACTGCGCTTCGGCCACTACGTCGAATCGCGGCGGCCAGTGGCGCGCCACCGTGAAGCGCCCGCTCTCGCGGCGCAGATGCCAGCCGTTCCGGCTCATTGCGGCGCCTCTTCGTCATGCGTGGCGAAATCCGCAGGGCTGGTGATCTCGATCAGTTCCATGTCATCGGAATGGCGCACCTCCCGGTGCCTGATCCCGGGCGGTTGCAGTACGCAGGATCCGGCGCGCAGCACGTGTTCGCCCTGCCCTTCATATTCGAAGACCACCCAGCCGTTGGTGACATAGACCATCTGGAAATCCAGGTCATGGCTGTGCCAGGCGCCGGGGCTTTCCATCCCCGGCACGGCGCGGATCACATGCGCGCCGAATTTGCCCTGCGTCGCCTCGGCGATGCCAAGCCGGCGATATTCGAAGAACGCCCGCAGCCCCTGCCCGACGAACTTGCCGTCATCGGCATGGGCGATGGTGAAGGCCTGGTTTTTCCAGAGTCCGGTCATGGCATGTCCCCCAGGACCACGCGCCGCGGCGCGTCACAGCGGAATGTTGTCGTGCTTCTTCCACGGGTTCGTCACGCGCTTGCCCCGCAACGCAGCGAAGGCCCGCGCCACGCGGCGGCGGGTCGAGCGCGGCTGGATCACCTCGTCGATAAAGCCGCGCTCGGCGGCGACGAAGGGATTGGCGAAGCGCGTCTCGTATTGCGCGGTATGGGCGGCGATCTTCTCGGGATCGTCCAGATCGGCGCGGTGGATGATCTCGGTCGCACCCTTGGCGCCCATCACCGCGATTTCCGAGGTCGGCCAGGCATAGTTCACATCCGCCCGCAGATGCTTGGACGCCATCACCACATAGGCGCCGCCGTAAGCCTTGCGGGTGATCACCGTCACCTTGGGCACCGTCGCCTCGCCATAGGCGAACAGAAGCTTGGCGCCGTGCTTGATGACGCCGCGGTATTCCTGTCCGGTCCCCGGCAGAAAGCCCGGCACGTCAACCAGCGTCAGGATCGGGATCTCGAAAGCATCGCAGAAGCGAACGAAGCGTGCCGCCTTGCGTGCGCTGTCGATGTCCAGAACGCCCGCCAGCACCAGCGGCTGGTTCGCCACCACGCCGACGGTCTGCCCCTCGAGCCGGATGAAACCGGTGACGATGTTCTTGGCGAAATCCTCCTGGATCTCGTAGAAATCGCCCTCGTCGGCAATCTTGAGGATCAGTTCCTTCATGTCGTAGGGCATGTTGGGGTTGTCGGGCACCAGCGTGTCGAGGCTGGGCTCCACCCGGTTCACATCGTCGAAGAACGGCCGGACGGGCGGCTTTTCGCGATTGTTCAGCGGCAGGAAATCCACAAGCCGCCGCACCTCGGCCAGCGCCTCGACATCGTTCTCGAAGGCACCGTCGGCGACCGAGGATTTCTTGGTATGCGTGGACGCCCCGCCCAGTTCCTCGGCAGTGACCTGTTCGTTCGTCACCGTCTTGACCACGTCGGGCCCGGTCACGAACATGTACGAGCTGTCCTTGACCATGAAGATGAAGTCGGTCATCGCCGGGCTGTAGACCGCGCCGCCCGCGCAGGGCCCCATGATCAGGCTGATCTGCGGCACCACGCCCGAGGCCATGATGTTGCGCTGGAACACCTCGCCGTAGCCGGCCAGCGAATCCACGCCCTCCTGGATGCGCGCGCCGCCCGAATCGTTCAGCCCGATCACCGGCGCACCGTTCTGCATCGCCATGTCCATGATCTTGCAGATCTTCTGGGCATGGGTGGCGCTGACCGACCCGCCGAGGACGGTGAAGTCCTGACTGAAGACATAGACCATGCGGCCATTGATCGTGCCCCAGCCGGTGACGACGCCGTCGCCGGCGGGGCGGTTCTTGTCCATGCCGAAATCGGTGCAGCGGTGCGACACGAACATGTCGAATTCCTCGAAACTGCCCTCGTCCAGCAGCAGTTCGATCCGTTCGCGCGCGGTCAGTTTGCCCTTGCCGTGCTGCGCGTCGACGCGGTTCTCTCCGCCGCCCAGACGCGCCCGTTCGCGCCGCGATTCCAGTTCGTGAAGGATATCTTTCATGGCCGCCCCTTTCGCTATGGCGCGGACCATACAGCGGCACCGGATTGCCTCAAGCGGAAATCGGCAAATTTGCAAATTTGGCAAAGCGTTGGATTGGAAAAACGCAAAATTGCAAAACTGCCCAAGCTGACCCAACCCATGGACAAACCCGCCGCGGCAGCCTACCGATCTAGGCATGCACGACACAGTCAAGGTCCGTTTTCTGGACCGCGCGACCCCGCCGCATATCGCCACCCTGATCCTTCTGGCCGGTCTGTCCGCGCTGGCGATGAACATATTCCTGCCCAGCCTGCCGGGCATGACCGCCTATTTCGACACCGAATACCGCCTGATGCAGCTGTCGGTAGCGCTCTATCTCGCCGTCAATGCGGCCTTGCAGATCGTGATCGGCCCGATCTCGGACAAACTGGGGCGGCGGCCGGTGATCCTGGCGGGCATCGTGCTGTTTCTGCTGGCGACGCTGGGCTGCATCTTCGCCCCCGACGCCACCACCTTCCTGATCTTCCGCATGGGCCAGGCCATCATCGTCACCGGCATGGTGCTGAGCCGCGCGGTGGTGCGCGACATGGTCCCGCAGGACCAGGCGGCATCGATGATCGGCTATGTCACGATGGGCATGGCGGTGGTGCCGATGGTCGGGCCATTCTTCGGCGGCATTCTTGACGGGCTGTTCGGCTGGCAGGCGAATTTCTGGGCGCTTTTCGTGCTGGGCGCGATGCTGTTGTGGTTGACATGGCGCGATCTGGGGGAAACCGCCACCGCGTCGGGCCTCAGCCTGGGACGACAGTTCCGGCAATATCCCGAACTCTTCCTGTCGCCACGGTTCTGGGGCTACGCCCTGGCCTGCGCCTTCGCGTCGGGCACGTTCTTTGCCTATCTGGGCGGCGCGCCTTTCGTCGGCTCCGAGATTTTCGGGCTGAACCCGGCCGAACTGGGCTTTTTCTTCGGCGCCCCGGCGGTCGGCTATTTCCTGGGCAATTGGGTGTCGGGCAAGTATTCGGCCCGGTTCGGCGTCAACCGGATGGTTCTGGTCGGAGCCTCGATCAACGCCGCGGGTGTCGCCCTGTCCATGGCGGTCTTCGCGATGGGACACGGTTCGGTCCTGAGCTTTTTCGGCTTCATGTGCTTCGTGGGTCTGGGCAACGGCATGACGATTCCCAACGCGACCGCGGGCATGCTATCGGTGCGCCCGCACCTGGCGGGCACCGCATCGGGCCTGGGCGGCGCGATCATGATCGGCGGCGGCGCGGCGCTGTCTGCTTTGGCGGGCGCATTGCTGGCCCCGGGCACCGGCGCCTGGCCATTGTTGTGGATCATGTTCCTGTCGGCGGTGCTGGGCGTCGTGGCGATTTTGCTGGTCATCGCCCGGGCGCGGCAATTGGCCGGACTGGACGACGCCTAGATGATTTGCAAATCTGCGCCGACATAGCGCAAAGGTGCAAAGACATGGCGGCCACCAAACTCTATGCCGGGGCAAAACTGCGCGATCTGCGCACCCGGCTGGGCCTGACGCAAAAGGATTTCGCCGCAAAGCTGGGGGTTTCGCTGCCCTATCTCAACCAGATGGAAAACAACAACCGCCCGGTTTCGACCACGGTGGTCCTGGCCTTGGCGCAGGAATTCGGGTTCGACGTCACCGAATTGGGCCAGGGCGACAGCGAACGGCTGGTGACCGACATGCGCGAGGCGCTGGCCGACCCGGTCTTTACCGAGACGCCGCCGCTGGCCGACCTGCGCTTGTCGGCGGCCAACGCGCCCGCGCTTGCGCGCGCCTTCCTCGAACTGCACCGCGCCTACCGCCAGACCCATGAACGGCTTGCCTCGCTGGACGAAGCCCTGGGACGCGAAGGGGCGCAGCTGCAACCCAGCCCCTGGGAAGAGGTGCGCGATTTCTTCCACTATTGCGACAACTACATCGATGCCGTCGACCGCGCGGCCGAACATTTTGCCCAGGGCCTGAGCGGCGCCGACATCCGCAGCGCCGTCACCGCTCGCCTGCGCGACCAGGGGATCGGTATCCGGCTGGAGCGAGACGCGCCGTTGCGCCGCTTTGACACCGAAACCAGGTCCTTGACGCTGTCCGCGCTGTCGCCGCCCGAAACACAAAGCTTTCAGATGCTCGTGCAGGTCGCGCTGCTGAACCAGGACGCGCTGCTGGATGCGACGCTCGATCTGGCACGGTTCCAATCCGACGCCGCCCGCGCCATCGCCAAGCTGGGCCTGGCCAACTACTTCGCCGGGGCGGCTATGATGCCCTATGGCACCTTCCTGGCCGCCGCGCGCGAGACGCGGCACGACCTGGAATTGCTGGCCGCAAGGTTCGGCGCGTCGATCGAACAGGTCTCGCACCGGCTGTCGACATTGCAACGCCCCGGCGCCAAGGGCATCCCGTTCTTCTTCGCCCGCGTCGACCAGGCCGGCACGATCACCAAGCGGCATTCCGCGACCCGGCTGCAATTCGCGCGCTTCGGCGGCGCCTGCCCGCTGTGGAACGTGCACCGCGCCTTCGAGACACCGGGCCGGTTCCTGCGCCAGCTGGCCGAAACCCCGGACGGTGCACGCTATATCCTGCTGGCCCGCGACGTGTCGAAATCCGGCGGCCATTTCGGCGCCCCGGTGCGGCGCTTTGCGATGGCGCTTGGTTGCGAAGTGCGACACGCGCAATCGGTCGTATACGCCGACGGCATGGATCTGGGCCGCGACGGCGCGTTCGAACCCATCGGCATTTCCTGCCGGATCTGCGAACGCACCGCCTGTCACCAGCGCTCGGTCCCGCCGCTGGAACGGCGCCTGACGATCAGGCCCAACAGCCGCGGCGTCCTGCCCTACGAGGTCGACTGATCCGCCCGGCAGGGAAAGCGCGCGGCAAGATCGGCCATCAGCGCCCGGTCGGTCGCGTCCAGCGGCCCCGTGGCCCACGGTCGAAAGCGCATCCGGAACGCAGCCAGCAGCGCGTCACGGCGGTCTGCATCGAAGCGATAGCCGAACCGCGCGGCATCGGCGTGGAAATCGCCCGGCTCCGCCATCTCGGGCCAGACCGCCAACCCCGCGCGCGCCAGCCTGCGCCAGTCGAAGCGCGGGCCGGGATCGATCTTGCGCCCCAGGGCCGTGTCGGAATGGCCGACCACCCGTTCCGGCGCGATCGACCATCGCGACAGGATGCCCGCCAGCAAAGTCTCGAGCGCGGACATCTGCGGCTCGGCGAAGGGGTGAAAGCCGGTATTGGCGATTTCGATCCCGACGGAATGCGAATTGACATCCTCGACCGCACCCCAGGCGCCTGCCCCGGCATGCCAGGCGCGCGCCGCCTCGTCGACCAGCTGCCAGACCTGCCCGGTCTCACCGATGACGTAATGGGCCGACACCTCGGCCTGCTTGTCGCACAGCCAGTCGCGCGCTTCTTCGGCGCTCGCCATGGCTGTGTAGTGCAGCACCACCATGTCCGGCGTCACGCCGCCGCGCCGCTCGCCGCAATTCGGCGACGGATGCCAGCACGCGCTGTCGGACAAGACTCAGCCGCCGCGAACGGCCCGGAACGGCCGCGGGTTCCAGCCGCAGGCGAACCCGTCGCCGTCGGGGTCCATCCCCATACGGTCGCGTTCCGGCCCGCCCTGTGCCAGGAATTCCTCTTGCGCCAGGTCGTCCGAGGCGAAACCCGCGCAAGCGCGTTCGAACTTGGCCTGCGCATTGAAGCTCGATCGCCGATAAAGCGGCGTTCCCACGGGGTTGTTCGTCCGCAGGGCGTATTCGACGATGTTGGGCCGTTCCGTCCCGGCCCGGGTCGGCAGGTCGGTCGGTGTGATCAACTGGTACTGCGCGCGGTTGCGGGCGATCAGGGCCGCGTCATCCTCGATGTCGCGCTGCGCCGAGACCGCGTCGAAATTGTTCTCGTTCGAGATGCCCGCCGCATTGGTCACCACCTGCGGCGCCGGGTTCGACGGCGACGCGTCGACCGGCGCCACTCCGGAATTGTTCTGCGCATCGAGCGCGCGCGCCGCTGCTTCGGCAACGGTTTCGCTGCGGCCCGCATCCACCGGCGTGGACTGCACCGCCGTCGTCTGGACATCCGAAGGTGGGCGGACCGTCGTGACCGAACGGTTGCCGATCAGCGCCTCTTCGCGGCGGGCCTGGTATTCGGCGTAGTTTCCGAACCCCACACCGGCGCCGGGGTTGGGGGCTGCACTGTTCGGCACGGCCGGTTCGCAACCGGCCAGCGCAAGGGCGGCGACGCCAAGGAGATAGAACCGCATCATCTGTCCTGCCTTTGTCTTTTCCGGCGCGTCTACCACCATTTCGCGGGCTTTTCCACAAAGCCCGCAGCGCGTTCCAGCGCGTAAGCGGTATTCAGCAGATCGCCTTCCTCCCACGGACGGCCGATCAGTTGCAGACCCAGCGGCAGCCCCTGACGGTCCAGTCCGGCGGGTACCGAGATACCCGGCAAGCCCGCCAGGTTCACCGTGACCGTGAAGACGTCGTTGAGATACATCTGTACCGGATCGGCATCCGCCATCTCGCCCAGGCCAAAGGCCGCGGACGGCGTGGCCGGGGTCAGGATCGCGTCGACACCATCGGCGAAAGCCTGTTCGAAATCGCGCTTGATCAACGTGCGCACCTTGCGGGCGCGGTTGTAATAGGCGTCGTAAAAGCCCGCCGACAGCACGTAGGTACCGACCATCACGCGGCGCTGCACCTCGGCGCCGAACCCTTCGGCGCGGGTCTTTTCATACATCTCGGTGATGCCGTCGCCCTGGGACAGCCTGGCGCGGTGGCCGTAGCGCACGCCGTCATAGCGCGCCAGGTTCGACGAGGCCTCGGCAGGCGCGATCACGTAATAGGCGGGCAGCGCGTATTTGGTGTGCGGCAGGCTGATATCGACGATCTTGGCGCCGGCATCCTGCATCATCTCGCGCCCCTTGGCCCACAGCGCCTCGATTTCTTCGGGCATGCCGTCCATCCGGTATTCGCGCGGAATGCCGATGGTCTTTCCGCGGATATCCCCGGTCAGCATCGCCTCGAAATCGGGAACGGGGATGTCGGCACTGGTGGAATCCTTGGGGTCGTGCCCGCACATCGCCTGCAACACGATGGCCGCGTCGCGCACGTCCTTGGCCATCGGCCCGGCCTGGTCCAGAGACGAGGCAAAGGCGACGATGCCCCACCGCGAACAGCGCCCGTAGGTCGGCTTGATCCCGGTGATGCCGACAAAGGCGGCGGGCTGGCGGATCGACCCGCCGGTATCGGTCCCGGTCGCCGCAAGGCACAGATCGGCGGCCACGGCGCTGGCCGAGCCACCCGACGACCCGCCCGGCGTCAGCGCCGTTTCGTCATTGCCGCGCCGCCAGGGATTCACCGCGTTGCCGTAGCACGAGGTCTCGTTGCTCGACCCCATGGCGAACTCGTCCATGTTGAGCTTGCCCAGCATGACGGCGCCCGCATCGAACAATTGGGTGGTGACGGTGGATTCGTATTCCGGCCGAAAGCCCTGCAGGATGCGGCTGGCGGCCTGGCTGGGCACGCCCCTGGTGCAGAACAGGTCCTTGATTCCCATCGGAATGCCACACATCGCCGGCGCATCGCCCGCCTTGATCCGCGCATCGGCCGCCCGCGCCTGATCCAGCGCCAGATCGGGCGTGTGGTGGACAAAGGCGCCAAGCGCGCCGGCGCCGTCGATGGCCTTGAGACACGCCTCGGTCAGTTCGACCGAGGTCACGTCGCCTGCGCGCAGCGCATCGCGCGCCTCGGCTACCTTCATCGCGTTCAGTTCCGTCATCACTCGACCACCTTCGGCACCGCAAAGAACCCCTCGCGCGCATCCGGCGCGTTCGACAGAACCTTGGCCTGCTGGTCGCCGTCCGTGACCCCATCCTGCCGGCGCTTCAGCCGCATCGGCGTCACCGACACCATCGGCTCGACGCCGTCGATATCGACTTCGTTCAATTGCTCGATGAAGTCGAGGATGTTGCTGAATTCCTGCGCCAAGCCGGGCAGCGCGTCGTCTTCTACCTTGATGCGGGCCAGCTTGGCCACGCGGGCGGCTGTCTCGATGTCGATCGACATGGGGGCCTCGTGTCTCAGATCACCCGCTGCCTCTAGCGCGCAGCGCGCCCGCCTGCAAGGACGTGTCGGCGCCAGACCTCGATCATCCAGCCCAACATAAGCGCGTTCAGGCAATGCCACAGGAAATGCGTGCCAAGCGGGAAAGCGTCGCAAAGCGGCAAGTCGATCGTGCGCGCGGTCAGCGAAGCCGCAAGAATGGCGGACCCGATCAGCAGGCCGCGACCCGTGTCCGGTGCCCGACGCTGCAGGAAAACGCCGTAGCCCGAGATCAGCAGCAGCACCGGCACGTAACCCGCCGTCCCGCCCAGCCAGTCGAGCGGCGCCAGCAGCGCGCCCACGCCCGCGGCATAGGGGAAATAGCCCACCATCCCCAAAGCGGCCGCCCAGACCGGCCAGCCCAGGAAATCCCGATTGGCGGCGAAGAGATAGACCAGGATGAACAGCAGGATCGGGATGACGTCTGCCGCCGCTGCCCAGCGGGTCGCCAGGGTATGGAACAGGAAAGACCCCACCCCGATCGCCGCCAGGATCGCCACCAGCACCCAGCCGGTGACCAGGCCGCTGCCGCGCAGGCGGCGCGCCATCACCAGCGCGGCCAGCAGAAAGGCCGCGTTGGTCACGGCGTTGACCGGTTCGGCCCAAAAGGCGAACCCCATCCTTTCACAATAATTGTCGACCTGGCTCGACCAATCCATGCTTCTTCTCTTTCGAAAATACGCCTTGCACGGCCCGCCCCGCCGCCGCGCCGATGCCACCTAGCGCGCCGCCGCCGCCATGCTAGTCTGGGAACGGCAACGCAAGGGGAGATGCGCGATGAAGATCATCTGGTTGGGACACGGGTCCTTCCGCTACGAAATCGGCGACCAGGTTCTGCTGGTCGATCCCTGGCTGACCGGCAATCCCATGCTGCCCGAGGAAGACCACGCGGCGGCCATCGCGGGCGCCACGCAGATCCTTGTCACCCACGGCCATTTCGACCACACCGCCGATATCGTCGACATTTCCAAGAAAACCGGTGCTCCGGTGACTGCGATCTACGAACTCGCGGCGATCCTGAAAGGCCGGGGCGCGGTCGAAGGTCACGGCATCAACAAGGGCGGCACCGTGGCTTTCGGCAACGTGACCGCCACGATGGTGCCCGCCTCGCATTCCTCGTCTATCCAGGCGGGTGACCGCGCGGTCTATGCCGGAATGGAGGTCGGCTTCATGATCGCGGGTGAAGGTCATACGTTATATCATTCCGGCGATACCGCGATCATGGCCGACATGGACTGGATGGGCGCCTATTTCACGCCCGATATCGGCGTGTTGTCGGCGGGCGGCTATTTCACCATGGACATGAAACAGGCGGCTTGGGCGGCGCGGCGTTATTTCGACTTCAAGACGGTGATCCCCTGCCACTACCGGACCTTTCCGCTGCTCGAACAATCCGCCGAAATGCTGGTCGCCGGCCTGCCCGGCGTCGAGGTGATCGAACCGCAGGTGATGACCCCAGTCGAAATCCGGGCCTAGGGCGACCGGATGGCGGTGCGCTCGAAACCGGCGCTGTCGGCGGTCGGGTCGTCACGGGTGATCGTCACGGGCTCCGACGCCACCGATCCGGGCGCAAATGCCGGATAGGGCAAGCGGCCGTCGGGCGTGATCGCGTTGGACAAGGCGTTGTCCTCGCGGCCCGCAGGTACGGGCCGGCCCGGCAAGGGCCACCGTTCGCCGCGCAACCCAGCCGCACCGTCCCGCAGCGCCAGACCAGCCAGTGCGTGGCGTTCGGCAGGTGCGCTCGCAGCACCACCCGGTTGTCGCCCGTCCCGGTCAGGATCGGGGGAATTCCGGCATCGCGCTGGCCATTTCTTCCGTTCGCCGCGCATCGCGTCTTTTGGCGCCGCCGGCGACCGCCTATAGTGGCGGCGGAAATACAGGGGCCAGGGCAGTATGGCACGAAAAAAGGCGGCGCCGGAAACCGTCAACATCGTCATCGTCGGGCAATCGGGACGCCTGCAATACGAGGCGCTGCTGTTCGCCGCCTCGCTGCGCGACACCACGCCGGGCGACCGGTTCCGCCTGTTCGTGGCCGAACCGCAGCCCGGCGCGCTGTGGGACAACGACCCGCGCATTCGCGACGAAGACACCCTTGCCCTGCTGGACGACCTGGGTGCAACGATCCTGCCCTTCGAAAGCGTTCATTTCGGCAAGGCCTATCCCTATGGCAACAAGATCGAGGCGCTGCTGGCGCTGCCCAAGGGCCAGCCGTTCATCTTTTTCGACACCGACACGCTGGTCACCGGCGATCTGAACACGGTGCCGTTCGATTTCGCCCGCCCAACGGCATCGATGCGGCGCGAAGGCACCTGGCCCACGATCGAGCTTTACGGCCCCGGCTACACCCAGACCTGGAAGGCGCTGTACGACCGGTTCGGGCTGGAATTCGAAACCTCGCTCGACCCGTCCTGGCCCGACGAATACTGGCAGCGCTATCTCTATTTCAACGCCGGGTTCTTCTTTTACGAATGCCCGCATGTCTTCGGCCGCCGTTTCCTCGACTATGCCTTGTCGATCCGAGACGATCCGGTGTCCGAGCTTGTCTGCCAGAGCCTCGACCCCTGGCTCGACCAGGTGGCGCTGCCGCTGGTGATCCATTCGCTGGGCGGGGGTCGCGATACGCTGCCGGCGGGGCTGATCGACGGCGACATCACCTGCCATTACCGCGTGCTGCCCCTGCTCTACGCACGCGAGGATCAACGCGTTGTCGAAACGCTGGAACGGGTCACCGCGCCGAACAGGATCAAGAAGGTGCTCAAGCAATACGAACCGTTCAAGCGGATGATCTACCAGGGCCGCGGCCACAAGGTGCGGGCGCTGTTCGACCGCAACGACCTGCCCGGCCGCGAACAGGCGATCCGCAACAAGATCAAGCGCGAAGGCTTCTGGATGCGCTGAGCCGTCTGGGCCGACTCGGGGCACCGTGATATCGTCGCGACACGCGATGAAAGGATGCGCCATGCCCCAGCCCGTCACCGTGCTTGCCGGCACCACCAAGGGCCTGTTCCTGCTGACCGCTGATGGCGATCGCGCTGATTGGCAGGTCAGCGGACCGCATTGCGACGCGGCGATCAACCACGCCATCGGCGATCCCGGCAACGGCACGATCTGGGCTGCGGGAGGCGACGAATGGTCGGGCGCCGCGGTCTGGCGCAGCGGCGATGGCGGCGCGACCTGGCAGTTGTCGGCCTTTACCAACGGCCAGCGCGACGACTGGATCAAGGCCGAGCCCGAGGTCGCCGCGCAGCTTGGCATGACCGCCTCGCCGCCCGCCCCTTTCACCGGCGAACTCGATGCGCTGTGGTCGCTGGGGCTGTCGGACGGCGCGCTTTATGCCGGCGCCAAGCCGGCCAACCTGTTCGTGAGCCGCGACGGTGGCGCCACCTGGGAACGCAACGCCGCGCTGGCGGATTTTCCCGGACGCGACGATTGGAACCCCGGCGCCGCGGGGCTGACGCTGCACACCATCGTCGCCAACCCCGACGAACCCGGCCGGATGTGGCTGGGCGTTTCTGCGGCAGGCGTCTTTGCCACGGAAGATGGCGGCGCGACCTGGGATCGGCGCAACCGGCTGTCGAACGCCGAGGCCTGCGCCCATCACAACCACCCCGCCGGGCCGCGCGACGGCGAAACCGGGCATTGCGTGCACAACATCGTGCGGGCGAAGGGGGGCGAAGACCTGCTCTACCAGCAAAACCATCATGGCGTGTGGCGATCCCGCGATGGCGGCCGCAGTTGGGACGACATCACCGAGGGTCTGCCGTCGACCTTCGGCTTTCCCATCGCGGTGCATCCCGACGACCCGCAGACGATCTGGGTGCTGCCGCTGAACGGCGACAGCCAGGGCCGCTTTCCGCCCGATGCCTCGGCCGCGGTCTGGCGGTCGCGCGATGGCGGCGACAGCTGGGAACGCCTGGGCAACGGGTTGCCCGAAAGGAATTGCTACTTCACGGTCCTGCGCCAAGCCATGGCCACGGACCGGTCGGACCGGCCCGGCCTGTATTTCGGCACCAATTCGGGATCGGTTTTCGCCAGCTTCGACGACGGCGACAGCTGGTCGGAAATCGCCCGCCACCTGCCCACCGTATTGTGCGTGGAAACGCTGGTTCGGCACTAGCGGACACCGGCAACGGAAAGGGCCGGGCGATGCGCCCGGCCCCGCATTGCCGTTTGCCCGAGGTCAGCCCTGCTTGGTCAGCAGCGTGTAGGACGAGATGATTTCGTCGGCGACCTGCGCGCGGGCGACGGTGCCCTTGTCGGTGCGCATGCCCCGGGCGCCGACCGTCTTGCGGATCAGCCGGCCCAGCTGCTGGTTCAGTGCCTTCTGGGCGCTGCGATTGTCACCGACGGCGGTCTTGTACAACGCCATGAAAGCGTCGTCCTGAGACGCGGTCTTCATCACGGTCAGTACGAAATGCTCGTCGAACTTGCCATCGGCGTCCAGCGCCTGCGCGAACCCGATTGTCTGGTCGATCACGGCGCGCTTGGCGCTGAGCCGTTCGGCCAGTTCGTCGCCCTCGGGCGCGCTGACCACGACGTGGGTTTCCAGCACCTTCTGCAGGTAATGGCCCAGGTCCAGGCCGTCCTCGCGCGCCAGTTGCGTCAGTCGGGCGCGCACCTTGGGCGGCAGGCTGAAGGCGACGTTGGATGCCTTGGCCAGACGCATGGCCCGCTTTTCGCGGGCGGCCTTTGCGCTGTCCTTGGTTTCGGTGTTTTCCGTGGTTTTGCTTGTGGTTGCCATGCTCGGCTCCTTTGCCTCAACATACTCTGTGTATATGTTGATCGGAATTCGGTCAACATACTTTCTTTGTATGGTGAAAACCGTGTTCCCGGTTGTGCGCATTGCCCGGAGCGTCGTTCTGCCAAAACCGGCTTCGGCGTGAAAATCGCCTTTCCGACTTGGCAGCGGACGGGGGCCGTGCCATCCCTGCCGCCATGCAATTTCGGGGAGAAACCCATGACCGACGGACCCAGCTACGGCTTTGACACGCTCCAGATTCACGCCGGCGCCCGGCCAGACCCGGCCACCGGCGCGCGGCAGACGCCGATCTACCAGACCACGGCCTTTGTGTTCCGCGATGCCGAACACGCCGCGGCGCTCTTCAATCTGCAGGAGGTCGGCTACATCTATTCGCGCCTGACCAACCCCACCGTGTCGGTGCTGCAGGAACGCATCGCGACGCTCGAAGGCGGGGTCGGCGCGGTGTGCTGTTCGTCCGGCCATGCCGCGCAGATCATGGCGCTGTTCCCGCTGATGGGACCGGGAAAGAACGTCGTGGTCTCGACCCGGCTTTACGGCGGCACGGTCACCCAGTTCAGCCATACCATCAAGCGTTTCGGCTGGTCCGCCACCTTCGTCGATTTCGACGATCTGGACGCTGTCAAGGCGGCGATCGACGACAACACCCGCGCGGTGTTCTGCGAATCCATCGCCAATCCGGGCGGCTACATCACCGATCTGCCCGCCATCGCCAAGATCGCCGATGCCGCAGGCATCCCGCTGATCGTCGACAACACGTCGGCCACGCCGTATTTGTGCCGCCCGATCGAACACGGCGCGACGCTGGTCGTGCATTCGCTGACCAAGTACCTGACCGGCAACGGCACCGTTACCGGCGGCGCGGTGGTCGACAGCGGCAAGTTCGACTGGTCCGCCAACGACAAGTTCCCGTCATTGGCGGCGCCCGAACCGGCCTATCACGGTCTGAAGTTCCACGAGACCTTCGGCCCGCTGGCCTTCACCTTCCACGGCATCGCCGTGGGCCTGCGCGATCTTGGCATGACGCTGAACCCGCAAGCGGCGCACTACACCTTGCTGGGCACCGAAACGCTGAGCCTGCGGATGCAGAAGCACGTGGAAAACGCGATGGAAGTCGCGACCTGGCTGGAAAAACACCCGGCCGTCGAGGCCGTCACCTATGCCGGGCTGCCCTCGTCGCCCTACAACAAGCGGGTCAAGTCGATCTGCCCCAAGGGCGCCGGCGCGCTCTTCACCGTGGCGCTCAAGGGCGGCTACAACGCCTGTATCAAGCTGGTCGACTCGCTGGAGATCTTCAGCCATGTCGCGAACCTGGGCGATGCGCGCAGCCTGGTCATCCACTCGGCCTCGACCACGCACCGGCAGCTGACCAAGGAACAGCAGGTCGCTGCGGGTGCGGCACCGAACGTGGTGCGCTTCTCGATCGGGATCGAGGACGCCGCCGACCTGATCGCCGATCTGGACCAGGCCTTGGCGCGCGCCTCGGCCTGATCGAATGCAGACAAAACGGAAAAGCCGGCCCTGCGCCGGCTTTTTCGACCCGCCGGCTCAGTTCCCGAGCGCAAAGACCATCATCACGCTGGCGGAAAACGTCGCTTCGCCCGCTGCGACGGGCACCGCATCGGCGCCGCGGGCCATGCTCATCATTTCGGGAAAGGGACCGGTCTGGCCGCCGCCTTCGGTCAACGACAGCACGGGCCCCAGCGTCACTCCGGCGGCCTCGGCGAAAAGCTCGGCCTTGGCGCGCGCATCGGCCACCGCATCGCGGCGCGCGGCATCCAGCACCGGCCGCGGATCCTGTACGCCAAAGCTCAGCCCGTCGAGCTGGTTGGCGCCGTCGTCCAGCACCGCCGACAGCACATCACCCAGGTCGTCCAGGTTGCGCACGCGCACGGTCAGCCGGTTATAGGCCTGGAAACCCACGATATCGCGGCCCCCTTCGTCATTTTGACGGTTGCCGTAGATCGGACCGAGCGACAGGTCGGATGTCTGGCGGTCGGCGGCGGCAATGCCGAACGCGTCGAGCCGTGCCAGGATCGCGTCGACCACTGCCGAAACCTGCTGCATCGCCGCGTCCGCGGCATCCGCCTGCGCGGTCATGCCCAGCGTCACGGTCGCCATGTCGGGTGCGGCAAAGGCCTCGCCCTGCCCGGTCACCGTCAGGCGCGCCGACTCGTCGGATTGCGCCATGGCGGGCGTCACCAGCGCCAGCGACACCAGCATCGCGGCCAATCCAAGAAACAAACGAAAACCGGGCATCTCCATTCCTCCGGATCAGGGCCATCGCTGACGGCAATGTGACCGTGCACGGCCTTTGAAACAAGGCCCGTGTCGGCGCATTTCTTTTCCTCGGCAACACCTTGCTGTAACATGCCGACCGGCGTCAAAGGACTCCCTGTCCCCCGGACGCAATGCTAAAGACGCTCCATGGTACCGAATTTCGCGCTGTCACTGTCATCGGAAGGAATCACTCTGCTGCGCCGGGCGGGGGACGTCTGGCTGCGGGGCGAAACCGTCGCGCTGGACACCGACGATCTGGATACCGCCCTTGGCGACCTGCGCGACCGCGCCCTGACCCAGGACGACACCGCGCGCGAAGTGCTTCTGTTGTTGCCGAACGAGCAGATCCGCTATCTCGACTTTGCCGACCCGGGCGGCGACCGCGCCAGCCGCGATGCCGCGCTGCGCCGGGAACTGGACGGCGCCACTCCCTACCCGATCGATGCACTGCGCTACGACTGGTCGTTGGCCGGCGATCGCATCCGGGCTGCCGCCGTGGCTCTGGAAACGCTCGACGAGGCAGAAGGCTTTGCCCGCGCCCACGGCTTCGTGCCGGTCGGTTTTTCGACGCTGGCGCCCAG
This sequence comes from Thalassococcus arenae, assembly GCF_019104745.1. NCBI lineage: Bacteria > Pseudomonadati > Pseudomonadota > Alphaproteobacteria > Rhodobacterales > Roseobacteraceae > Thalassococcus > Thalassococcus arenae. Next base: position 87,410 of record NZ_JAHRWL010000002.1, on the reverse strand, counting down.
GGATGCGTTCGTGGGCGCGGTCGATTTCGGCAAGGCCAAGTCGTGGGACGGGCCGGCGCCCGAACGGATGGACGAATTCGTTGTGCAGGACGCCACCGAAATCGCCGTGTCCGCGTTTCTCGACGCCGGACAGGACGACGCATCCGAGGCCGATGCAGACCGCCCCGAACCGATCGGCACGCCCGAAGACGCGGTTCTGGCCCGGGCCCCCCTCGACAAGCCGGTCACGCGGCCGGATCCCACTCCCGACCCGGCCCCCGTGCCCGAAACCAGTCATGCGACGGTGTCGCCCGACCCGGCAGACGCTGCGGAGCAGCCGGCAGCGGGCAATCCGACCGTGCCGGTTTCGTCGCTGGCCACCGTCGCAGGACGCGTGTCGTCCAACGCTGTCAAGAACGCGGCGCAGGACGGGCCTGCCGACGATCCGGACGCGGAACCGACGGCCGCCGCCCCGAAAGAGCCCGGACCGTCCTTCAGTTCGATCCGGGCCGTGCGAACGGCCGAACCCTCGGCAAAGGCACCGCGCCTTTCTGTCACCGCTGAACCGCCATTACCGAGTAGATCACGCATTACCCCGGTTGCCTCTCCCGACCAGGCGCTGCGCGAGGCCGGAATCTCGGCCCCCGGCCTGGCGACCGACCCCGACACCGCGCCCGATGCGCAGGCGTCGCGAAACGGGTTCTTTTCGCGGCGTCCCAAGCCCCCAGCCCGGACAGAGCCGCCGAAAACTCCGCCGCCGGCACCGAAACCGGCGGCCAGGCCCGCAGCACCGGTGCCTGCGGCCACGACCGCACCTGCCAATCCGCCCAAGCCACCACGGTCGCTAGCCAGCCTCGGCAAGTCCACCGCACCCGCGGCAAGCGACGAGGCCGCGCCGACCGGCGCGCGCAGCCTCGCCGCGCTGCGCAAATCCGCTCGCGCCCCCGAAGGATCGAGCGCGGCGGCCGCAGCTTTGGCGGACGAACGCCGCCGCATGACGATCTTCGGCGCGCGCGAAGAACCAAAGATCGGTGGCAAGCCCCGGTTCCTCGGCCTGATGCTGACGACCGCCCTGCTGCTGTTCCTGCTTGGCGTCGCCGCCTGGGCCGCGGTCTTCGTCGATGAAGGCCTGGCGCGGTTTTTCGGCAGCGGCCAGGACCGCGCGATCGTCCAGGCGCCCGTATCCGAAACGGCACCTGCCATGGCCGAACCCGCTGAACCGGTCACCAACGACGAAGGGCAAGACGTCCAGATCGCCGCCCTTCAGGACGCCGACACGTCCGACACAGCGCCAGCTGCGCTGAGCCCGGTGCGTCAACCCTATGCGATGACACCCGAACAGGCAGAGGCGACCTATGCCGCCACCGGCATCTGGCCCCGCGCGCCCACCGCGCCGCTGGACTTGCAGCAGGACCAGGTCGAGGACATCTACATCGCTTCTATCGATCCCGCGGTCGGCCAGTTCGACGCCGTCGCCCTGCCCGATCCGCGGCTTTTGGCGCAGATCCCCGCGCCCGCCGATCCGGGCCTGCCACCAGCCGCCGGTTTGCGTTTCGATTTCGACGATCGCGGCCTTGTCCGGGCCACCGCGACCGGTGCGATGACGCCCGATGGCGTCCGCGTCTTCACCGGCCGCCCGCCCGTCATTCCGCCTTTGCGCACCGCGTCGGCCTCGGCCCAGGCGCCGCTGGCGCTGCCAGACGCTCCGGCCCAGGCCAGCGCCGCGCTGGCCGCCTTCCGCCCGCGGCTGCGCCCCGACACCGTGGTCGAAGACCGTGAACGCGCGCTGCTGGGCGGCGTGTCGCGCGCAGAATTGGCGCGGATGCGTCCGGTCATGCGTCCGCGCACCGCTCAGGAAGATGCGACTGCCGCCGAACCCGACGAACCGGCCACGGCTCTGGCAGTGCGCGCCTCGCTCAACCCGTTGAAACGCCCCAACAACATGGCGGCGATTGTCCAGCGCGCCGAGCGCGTGACACCGCAGGCCGAGGCCGAGCCGGTGCGCACCGCCGCGGCGGTCGCGCCGCGCACGGTCACGCCCACTGCGCCGTCCCCATCCTCGGTCGCGCAGCAAGCCACGATGCGCAACGCGATCAATCTCAACCGGGTCAACCTGATCGGGGTTTTCGGCAAACCGTCCAGCCGCCGCGCCTTGGTGCGGCTGCCCAGCGGCCGTTACCAGAAGGTCAAGGTGGGCGACGCGATCGATGGCGGCCGGGTTGCCACGATCGACGATGACGAACTGCGCTACACCAAGGGTGGCCGCACCATCGTCCTGAAGATGCCCCGCAGCTGATCCCGCACCGCCGCGGCGCCGCGCAGGGGCGTGCGGAGTCCCGACGCGCTTGCAGACCCACGGGGGCGATCCGTCGCCACGCGCAGCGGCGATTTCATGGCCGATGGATCTGGATCAGGCCGCCGGTTTCGTCGCGCCGGGGATCTCGCCATTGGCGATCTGTTCGGCTTCGATGGATTCGAAAAGCGCCTTGAAGTTGCCCTCGCCGAAACCGTCATCGCCCTTGCGCTGGATGAACTCGAAAAAGATCGGACCGATCACGGTCTTGGAAAAGATCTGCAGCAGGATCCGGGTTTCGCCGCCATCCACCACGCCTTCGCCATCGATCAGGATTCCGTGCTTCTTCATCCGGTCAACGGGTTCCTCATGGCCGCGCACCCGGTCAAAGCTCTGGTCGTAGTAGGTGTCGGGCGGGCCCGGCATGAACCGGATGCCATTCGCGGCAATGGCATCGGTCGCGTCGTAGATGTCGCGCGCGCCAACAGCGATGTGCTGGATGCCCTCGCCCTTGTATTTTTTCAGATAGGCCACGATCTGCCCGGTTTCGCCCCGGTCCTCGTTGATCGGAATGCGGATGCGCCCGCAGGGCGACGTCAGCGCGCGGCTGAACAGCCCGGTGAACTTGCCCTCGATGTCGAAGAACCGGATTTCACGGAAATTGAACAGCCGTCCGTAGAACCCGAACCAGGTATCCATGTTGCCCTTGAACACGTTGTGGGTCAGGTGATCGAGATAGTAAAAGCCCACGCCGCGCGGCTTGCTCTGCTCGATCCAGGTGAATTCGGCGTTGTAGGGAGAGGTGTCGTAATACTGATCGGTGAAATAGATCAGGCTGCCGCCGATCCCCTTGATCGCCGGCCAGTCCACGGTTTTGTCAGCGCTTTCATAGGGTTCTGCACCGTTCTTCACGGCATGGTCAAAGGCATGTTGCGCATCGACGACACGCCAGGCCATCGAAGGCGCGCACGGCCCGTGTTCGGCGACGAACCGCGCGGCAAAGCTGTTCGGCTCGGCGTTCAGCACATAGGTGATGTCGCCCTGCTGCCATAGCTCGATCGCCTTGGACTTGTGGTTGGCGACGTGGACATAACCCATTTTCGCGAACAGATCGCGCAATTCCTGCGGATCGGGATGGGCGAATTCCACGAACTCGAAACCGTCGGTGCCGGCCGGATTGTCGACGGTGATCTTGGCTTGCGGGGCGTCGTGCGGGAAAGGGCCCATTGCGTCTCTCCTGTTGAATGATTTACCCCAAGTATATCTTTACCCACGCGCGAAGAGCGCGCATTCTTGACGCAGTTCAGCGCACATGCGGGCGATATCCGCAAGATGAGTGGTAAACGTGCACGAAAAACGCATGAAATTCGACAAAGCCGATATCGCGCTGCTGGAAACGCTGCAACGGGATGGCCAGGCCACCGCACAGACCCTGGGCGAGGCGTTGAACCTGTCGCCCAGCCAGGCCGGGCGCCGGCGGCAACGTCTGGAAGAGGCCGGCGTCATACGCGGCTACACCGCGCGCCTCGATGCCGAAAGACTGGGCCTCGACGTGCAGGCCTTTGTCCAGGTGCAACTGGCGCGCCACGGCGCGGCGGAAGGCGCCAGTTTCACGCGCCTCCTGGCGACCCGACCCGAGATCACCTCGGCCTGGACCATGACCGGCGAAGCCGACTACCTGCTGCGGGTGTTCTGCGCCGACCTTCCGGCACTCAACCGGCTCATCCATGAGGTGCTGTTGGCCCATCCGGTCGTGGCCCGCGTGCACAGCCAGATCGTGCTGGGCCAGACCAAGCCGGACGCGCCCCTGCCGGTGGCCTAGCGTCCGGGCCGCTCGATAGCGCGAACGGGGGCGCCCGGAATGGCAAAGCTGTGGGTTGCGCGCGCCGGAAAGCGCGCGGCCTAGAACGGAATGTCGTCGGCGGCGTGGATGAATCGCGCCACCACCTTTTTCGTGCCGGCCTTGTCGAACTCGATCTCGAGCTTGTCGCCTTCGATGCCGACGATCCCGCCATAGCCGAACTTCTGGTGGAACACCCGGTCGCCCACGGCAAAGGCCGATACCGCCTCGAGATCGATCACGGTATTGCGCGACTCGCGCGGCTGGCTGACAGGGCGGTCCGCGGCCCGCGCCTGCAGGCGTTTCCAGCCCGGTGAATTGTAGACATTCGCCTCGGCCGCACGGGCTTCCAGCCCCGACCCGGCCCCGAGCGCCATGCCCGCCGCGCCGTAGCCGCCGCCATACAGGCCCGGCGGCGTAAGCACCTCGACATGCTCCTCGGGCAACTCGTCGATGAACCGCGACGGCAGCGACGACTGCCATTGGCCGAAAACCCGCCGGTTCGAGGCAAACGAAACCGTGCAGACCTCCTCGGCCCGGGTGATGCCGACATAGGCCAGCCGGCGCTCCTCTTCGAGCCCCTTGACGCCCGACTCATCCATCGACCGCTGCGACGGGAACAGGCCGTCTTCCCAGCCCGGCAGGAACACGGCCGGAAATTCCAGCCCCTTGGCGGCGTGCAGCGTCATGATCGACACCTTGGCGCCGCCATCGTCGCTGTCATTGTCCATCACCAGGCTGACATGTTCCAGGAACCCTTGCAGATTCTCGAAGCCTTCCAAGGCCTTGACCAGTTCCTTGAGGTTCTCCAGCCGCCCCGGCGCCTCGGGTGTCTTGTCGTTCTGCCACATCGCGGTATAGCCGCTCTCGTCCAGGACGATCTCGGCCAGTTCCATGTGCGACAGATCCTTGTCGCCGGTCATCCGGCCCCAACGCGCCACACCATCCAGCAGGGCTTGCAGTTCCATCGCGCCCTTGCCGCCCAACCCCTTGAGGTCCAGCAGGATCTGCGCCCCCTCGATCAGGCTGACGCCGTGTTCACGCGCGGTCATCTGGATCTTCTGTTGCGCCTTGTCGCCCAGGCCGCGCTTGGGCGTATTGACGATACGTTCGAAGGCCAGGTCATCCTCGGGGCTGACCACCAGGCGGAAATAGGCCATCGCGTCGCGGATCTCCATCCGCTCGTAGAACCGCGGCCCGCCGATCACGCGATAGGGCAGACCGATGGTCAGGAACCGGTCCTCGAAGGCGCGCATCTGGTGGCTGGCGCGCACCAGGATCGCCATCTCGTCCAGCGAAAACGCCCGCAGGCCCCGCGTGCCGCGCTGCATCGCCTCGATTTCCTCGCCGACCCAGCGGGCCTCCTCCTCGCCGTCCCAATGGCCGATCAGGCGCACCTTCTCGCCGCCCTCGGCCTCGGTCCACAATTCCTTGCCCAGCCGCGAGGCATTGCCGCGGATCACGCCGGACGCGGCGGCCAGGATATGCGCGGTCGAGCGGTAATTCTGTTCCAGCCGGACCACATGGGCGCCGGGAAAGTCCTGCTCGAAGCGCAGGATGTTGCCCACCTCTGCGCCGCGCCAGCCATAGATCGACTGGTCGTCGTCGCCGACGCAGCAGATGTTCTTGTGCCCGCCCGCCAGCAGCCGCAGCCACAGGTACTGGGCGACGTTGGTGTCCTGGTATTCGTCCACGAGGATATAGCGGAACCAGCGGCGGTATTGATCCAGCACATCCGCATGGGTCTGAAAGATCGTGACCATGTGCAGCAGCAGATCGCCGAAATCCACCGCGTTCAGCTCGCGCAACCGCACCTGGTACTGCGCATACAACTCCGGTCCCCGGTGATTGTAGGCCCCGGCATCGGCGGCGGGTACCTTGTCGGGCGTCAGCGCGCGGTTCTTCCAGCCGTCGATGATGCTGGCCAGCTGCCGCGCAGGCCAGCGCTTGTCGTCGATCCCCGCCGCGCTCACCAGCTGCTTGAGCAACCGCAGCTGGTCGTCGGTATCCAAAATGGTGAAATTGGACTTCAGATCCACCAGCTCGGCATGACGGCGCAGCAGTTTCACGCAGATCGCGTGGAAAGTGCCCAGCCACGGCATCCCCTCCACCGTCTGACCCAGCAGGCCCGAGACCCGCATCTTCATCTCGCGCGCCGCCTTGTTGGTGAAGGTGACCGCCAGGATCTCGTTCGGCCGCGCCCGGCCGGTGTTCAGCAGATGCACGATGCGCGTGGTCAGCGCCTTGGTCTTGCCGGTGCCCGCACCGGCCAGCATCAGCACCGGCCCGTCCAGCCGCTCCACGGCTTCGCGCTGCGCCGGGTTCAACCCGTCGAGATAAGGCGCCGGTCGCGCCGCCACCGCGCGCGCCGCCAGCGAAGCGCCCTCGAAGGCGTCGATATCGTCGAAACTGCTCATGGAGCAAACCTAGCGCGGTCGGCCCGCAAGATAAAGACAATGTTCCCGACCTGTTCTTCTTCTCTTTGAAAAATACGCTGACCCGCCACCGGCCACCCCGCGCCGCGTCTGGACAAGCGCGCGACCGCCGGCACAAATGCCGTGCATGGATCTCGACCTGACCTACCCGGCCGTCTCGGACCTGCGTGCGCGCGCCCGCCGGCGCATCCCGCATTTCGCCTTCGAATATCTCGACAGCGGCACCGGTACCGAGCTGCAGGTCGCGCGCAATCGCCAGGCGCTGGACGATGTGCTGTTCCTGCCAGACATCCTGCCGGGCCGGGTCGCGCCGGATTTCACCACGCGTTTCATGGGCACCGACTATGCCCGTCCCTTCGGCATCGCACCGCTGGGCATGTCCGGGCTGATGTGGCCCGGCGCCGAGGCGATCCTGGCGCGCTTCGCGCAAGCCGCGCGCATCCCCTACGCGATCTCCACCGTCGCCACCCGGCTGCCCGAGGAGATCGGACCGCTTTCCGGAGACATGGGCTGGTTCCAGCTCTATTGCCCGGCCGACGCGGGGATCCGCCGCGACATGCTGCGCCGCGCCCGCGACAGCGGCTTCACCAAGCTGATCCTGACCGTCGACGTGCCCGACGACAGCCGCCGCGAACGCCAGCGCCGGGCCAAGCTGACCCTGCCGCCGAAAATCACGCCGAGGGTGATCTGGGAAATCCTGACCCATCCGCGCTGGTCGCTGGGCACGCTGAAGGTCGGTCAGCCGCGCCTCCGACTGCCCGAAAGCTACCTTGACCGGGTCGAATCCCTGTCGTCGCTCGCCCATGCCGGCCACATCATCCGCGGCGCCCCGGACTGGGACACGCTGAAGGCGTTGCGCAGCGAATGGGATCGCGATTTCCTCGTCAAGGGCGTGATGTGCCCCGACGCCGCCAAACGGCTGGTCAGCGAAGGGGTCGATGCGATCTGGGTGTCGAACCATTCCGGGCGGCAATTCGAACCCGGCCCGGCGGCGATCACCCAGCTTCCCATGATCCGCGACGCCGTCGGCCCGGACATGCCGCTGCTTTTCGACAGCGGGGTCAGTTCCGGCATGGACGTTCTGCGTGCCCTCGCGCTCGGCGCGAATTTCGTCATGCTTGGCCGGGCCTGGCATTACGCTGTCGCCGCGCTCGGCGATGCCGGTCCGGCGCATCTGATGCACATCCTGACCGACGACATGCAGCTCAACATGGCCCAGATCGGCACGCACGCCCTCTCCGATCTGCCGCGCCGCCTGATCCGGCAGGCGTCAAATTCCTGAAAGGAATTTGCAAATCCCTTGCAAGGGATTTGCTCGCACCCCGCCGATACCCAGTTCTACGAGTTGTGACGCCGGTGCGAATGCCCTAGACCTCGGCCAACCCTTTCGTAAGGTCAGGAACCCTGCCCATGCCCGATTTCCAGAAAATCCTTGTTGCCAACCGGGGCGAGATCGCCATCCGCATCATGCGCGCCGCCAACGAGATGGGTAAGAAAACCGTCGCGGTCTATGCCGAAGAGGACAAGCTGGGCCTGCACCGGTTCAAGGCCGACGAGGCCTATCGCATCGGCGAGGGGCTGGGCCCGGTCCAGGCCTATTTGTCGATCCCCGAGATCATCCGCGTCGCCAAGGCCAGCGGTGCCGACGCGATCCATCCCGGTTATGGCCTGCTGTCGGAAAACCCCGAACTGGTCGACGCCTGCGACGCCAACGGCATCACCTTCATCGGCCCAAGGGCGGAAACCATGCGCGCGCTCGGCGACAAGGCCTCGGCCCGGCGTGTCGCCATCGCCGCCGGCGTGCCTGTCATTCCCGCCACCGAGGTGCTGGGCGACGACATGGCCGCGATCCGCAGGGAAGCGGCCGAAATCGGCTATCCGCTGATGCTCAAGGCGTCCTGGGGCGGCGGCGGCCGTGGCATGCGGCCGATCCTGTCCGAAGACGAGGTCGAGGAAAAGGTGCTCGAAGGCCGGCGCGAGGCCGAAGCCGCCTTCGGCAACGGCGAAGGCTACCTGGAAAAGATGATCACCCGCGCCCGCCATGTCGAGGTGCAGATCCTCGGCGACAAGCACGGGCAGATCTATCACCTCTACGAACGCGACTGCTCGGTCCAGCGCCGCAACCAGAAGGTCGTCGAACGCGCCCCCGCCCCTTATCTCTCCGAAGCGCAGCGCGAAGAGCTGTGCGAACTGGGCCGCAAGATCTGCGCCCATGTGAACTACGAATGCGCCGGCACGGTCGAATTCCTGATGGATATGGAAACCGGCAAGTTCTACTTCATCGAGGTCAACCCGCGCGTCCAGGTCGAACACACCGTGACCGAAGAGGTCACCGGCATCGACATCGTGCAGGCGCAGATCCTGATCGCCGAGGGCAAATCGCTGGCCGAGGCCACCGGCAAGGCGTCGCAATACGACATCCGCCTGAACGGCCACGCGCTGCAGACCCGCGTCACCACCGAAGACCCGCAGAACAACTTCATCCCCGATTACGGCCGCATCACGGCCTATCGGTCGGCCACAGGCATGGGCATCCGGCTCGACGGCGGCACGGCCTATGCCGGCGGCGTGGTCACGCGATTCTACGATTCTCTTCTGACCAAGGTCACCGCCTGGGCGCCGACGCCGGAAAAGGCGATCCGCCGGATGGACCGCGCCCTGCGCGAATTCCGTATCCGGGGCGTCAGCACCAATATCGATTTCGTCATCAACCTACTGCGGCACCCCACCTTCCTGACCAACCAGTACACGACGAAATTCATCGACGAGACGCCCGAGCTGTTCGATTTCAAGCCGCGCCGCGACCGCGGCACCAAGGTGCTGACCTATATCGCCGACATCACGGTGAACGGGCACCCCGAGGTGCAGGGCCGACCGCGCCCGGCCGAAGACCTGAAACCGGCCCGCCCGCCGAAGCCGCGCGTCGAACAACCGGCTTTCGGCACCAAGAACCTGCTGGACAGCAAGGGGCCGAAAGCCCTGGTCGACTGGATCAACGACCAGACCCAGGTCCTGGTCACCGACACCACGATGCGCGACGGGCACCAGTCGCTGCTGGCCACGCGGATGCGCTCGCTCGACATGATCAAGGTGGCGCCGGCCTATGCCGCCAACCTGCCGCAGCTGTTTTCCGTCGAATGCTGGGGCGGCGCCACCTTCGACGTGGCCTACCGGTTCCTGCAGGAATGCCCCTGGCAGCGCCTGCGCGACCTGCGCGCCGCGATGCCCAACCTGATGACCCAGATGCTGCTGCGCGGCGCCAACGGTGTGGGCTATACCAACTATCCCGACAACGTCGTTCAGGCGTTCGTCAAACAGGCGGCCGAAACCGGTGTCGACGTGTTCCGCGTCTTCGACAGCCTCAACTGGGTCGAGAACATGCGCGTCGCGATGGATGCGGTTCTGGAAACCGACCGCGTCCTGGAAGGCACGATCTGCTATACCGGAGACATCCTCGACCCTGCCCGCGCCAAGTACGACCTGAAATACTACGTCACCATGGGCAAGCAGCTGCGCGACGCCGGTTCGCACCTCCTTGGCCTCAAGGACATGGCCGGGCTGCTCAAACCGTCCGCCGCGGCAGCGCTCATCAAGGCGCTGAAGGAAGAGGTCGGCCTGCCCGTGCATTTCCACACCCACGACACGTCCGGCGCGGCCATCGCCACGATCATGGAAGCGCAGCGCGCCGGGGTCGACATCGTCGATGCGGCGATGGACGCGCTGTCCGGCAACACCTCGCAACCCACGCTTGGGTCGGTGGTCGAGGCGCTGCGCCACACCAAGCGCGACACCGGCCTGGATATCGGCGCGATCCGCGAGATCTCGAACTATTGGGAAGCGGTGCGCGGCCAGTACGCGGCTTTCGAATCCGGCATGCAGGCGCCTGCCTCCGAGGTCTACCTGCACGAAATGCCGGGCGGCCAGTTCACCAACCTCAAGGCGCAGGCGCGGTCGATGGGCCTGGAGGAACGCTGGCACGAGGTCGCCCAGACCTATGCCGATGTGAACGCCATGTTCGGCGATATCGTCAAGGTCACACCGTCGTCCAAGGTGGTGGGCGACATGGCGCTGATGATGGTCAGCCAGAACCTGACCCGCGCCCAGGTCGAAGATCCCGACACCGAGGTCAGCTTTCCCGACAGCGTCATCGGCATGATGCGCGGCGATCTGGGACAGCCCCCGGGGGGCTTTCCCGAAACCATCGTCAAGAAGGTGCTGAAGGGCGAGAAACCCAATACCGAACGCCCCGGCAAACACCTGCCCCCCGCCGATCTCGAAGCCGCCCGCGCCGAGATCGCCAAGGTCCTGGGGATCGACATCGACGACGAGGACCTGAACGGCTATCTGATGTATCCCAAGGTCTTCACCGATTACATGCAGCGCCATGCGATCTATGGCCCGGTGCGCACCCTGCCGACGCGGACGTTCTTTTACGGGATGGAACCGGGCGAAGAGATCAGCGCCGAGATCGATCCGGGCAAGACGCTGGAGATCCGCCTGCAAGCCATCGGCGACACCGGCGATGACGGCCAGGTCAAGGTGTTCTTTGAACTCAACGGGCAGCCCCGCACCATCCGCGTGCCCGACCGCAAGGCCAAGGCCGTCGCCGCCGCCCGCCCCAAGGCCGAAACCGGCAATGCCAACCATGTCGGCGCGCCGATGCCGGGCGTGGTCGCCTCGGTCGCGGTCACGCCGGGCGCCAAGGTCAAGGAAGGCGACCTGCTGCTGACCATCGAGGCGATGAAGATGGAAACCGGCCTGCACGCCGACCGCGACGCGGTGATCAAGGCGGTGCACGTTTCGCCCGGGGCGCAGATCGACGCCAAGGATTTGCTGGTGCAGTTTGAGCAGCCCGACCCTTACCCCTGAGCTGGCCCAGCGTCTTTGGGACGATTTCGGCGCGTCGCATTACCAGCGTTTTCGCAGCTGGTACGAACGCGGCGCCGCGACACCGTCCCTGCTAACCTGCCCTGACTGTTTTGCAACGTTTTGTTCTGAATATTCGGTGTCGCGGACGATCAAACGGGACAATCAAAAAACGGTTCAAATCGAACTCTGTCGTTTGTTTCTTGAATCGCATTTGTGCGATCCCAAAGAGTTGGACAGTCCGGCAAAGGCACTCGCGCCGTTTTGCAATGGCGTTCCCAATTCACTCGTTTCGAAGGTCGCGGCATTTCTCCATCCGGAAAGCGTGCTTCCTTTTGACCGCTTTGCCCACGCAGGCCTGCGAAGTTTGATGAGTAAACGGCTTGAGAACAACGAGGGCATCTTGAAAGGGTATGCTCACGGTTGGGTACAGCTGCGAGCAACCGTGCGGGAGGCCGCGTGTCAGGTCTGGGATGGTCTTGATGCAGCGTCTCGCCCGAACCGAGAAGTCCTCACGATGCGATTGCTGGATTTATGGCTGATGGCCGAAGGCAATCGGTTCAACCTCGATTTTCACTATATAACTGGCAGAAAAACTGTCAAAATTCCCAAGCAATCGATCTGCGAAACGCATCTACTCCCACTAGCGAAGTATTTCCAAAAGACCCAACGCCTCGCCCTCGTCGCCATCCTCGTTCCCGACTACGCCGCCGGCCTCGCCTTCTATGTCGACACGCTGGGCTTCTCGTTGATTGAAGACACCGACCAGGGAGGCGGCAAACGCTGGGTAGTCGTCCGCCCCGGCGCGGGCGCAACCGACATCCTGCTGGCCCGCGCCGTGGGCGACCAGCGCGCCGCGATCGGCAACCAGGGCGGCGGGCGGGTGTGGCTGTTCGTCGAAACCGACGATTTCGCCCGCGACCACACCGCCTGGAAAGCCGCGGGCGTGCATTTCGAGGAGACCCCACGCCACGAATCCTATGGCACGGTCGCGGTCTTCCGCGATCCCTTCGGCAACCGTCTGGACCTGATCCAATACCGCTGAGCGGCCTCCGGTATTCCTGACTGGCGCCGATCTGCCCCGGCGTCAGGATGGGGTCATGGTGCATCGCGATCCCTTGTTGCCACCCCATTTTTCGGACCTGCTGCCGTTTGCCCTGGTCCGGGCGCTGACCCTGTTCGACGCCGCGGCGACGATCGACGCGGTCTGGACCGCGCTGATCGGGCTGGGGCAGGATTCCGGGCTGCCTCTGGTGGACTACTGGCATTGGAATCCCGCGCCGCCACGGCTGATCCGCAGCACCCATCCCGCCAAGGCGCCACAGCGCGGGGATCGCCTTGCGGCCGCGCACACCGGCGACACCGGTGCTTTGCTGCCCGGGATCACCACGGCCTTGCCCGGCTTCGACGCGGCGGTCGTGGTTCCGGTGCGCGATCTGTCACCCTGCCGGCAGGCACTGGTGATCTTCGGCGGCGCGTCGGCGCCGGATGCTGCCGGGTCGGTCCTGAAACGCCACGGCTGGGCGCTGCAGGCCGGCGCGCAAGCGGCCCATCTGCGCCATCTCGCCTTGACTCACGCGGCGTTCCTGACCCACGCCCGGCTGACGCAAAAACACAAGGACGTGCTGCAGCTGATCGCGCGCGGCATGATGGACAAGCAGATCGCGCATACGCTGGGCATCTCCTTCTCGGCCGTTCGCCAGCGGCTTGCCTCGGTGCAGCGGCGCACCGGGGCGCAGAGCCGCGCCGAACTGGCGGCGCTGGCGGTCCAGATGGGGTTATACGCCGATCCGTTCCCGTTCGGCGACGACAGCCAGGCGCCAGAGTGACATAGGCCCGGTCAAACGAACCGGGGGGCCGCGCCGCGTCGCGTGCGACTGGTACCGAAGCGCCGAGTTTCCCCGCAAACCGCCGCGTTGCGGTCGATATGGTCCTGCAAGACGAATGCCGAAGGACCAAAGATGCGCCTGCTGACCATGACCGCCACCACTGTGTTGGGACTCCTGCTCGTGCTGGGCTTTGCCGGCGATGACGGCGCGACCACGCAATTCGCGGCCGCACCGGAAGTTGTCAGGCTGGAGTCGCGACCCGGGCCGGACGCCACCGTGACCCGGGCGGCGCAATCCGTCCTGGCCGGATCGATGCGGATGATCGAATCCGCGCCGCGGGCGAACCCCGCGCCGACGGTGGTTGCCGAATCTGCCCAACCGGCTCTTTGGACGGTCCAGACCGGTCCGGCGACGGCCCGAACCGCGGTCACGCCGGACGAAACGGCACGATTTGCGACCGTGACCGGCAACCGCGTGAACCTGCGCTCCGGGCCGGGCATCGCGTACGATTCGCTGGGAAAACTGCACCGCAGCGACCGGTTCCGCGTGCTATATGTGCGGGACGGCTGGGCGAAATTGGATACCGCCGCGTCGCTGGGCGATGCGGGCTGGATGACGGTGCAATTCCTGGCATTCGACGACGGCTGACGCCGCCACGCGGCCGGTCTGCGGATTTCCTCGACCGGCGCATTTTTGGCCTTGCACAGCGCGCCGCATCCTTTTACACGACATCCACCATTTGGCACGCGGGCGTAGCTCAGGGGTAGAGCATTACCTTGCCAAGGTAAGGGTCGTGAGTTCGAATCTCATCGCCCGCTCCAGATGGTCCTCCCGACAGACGAAACTCCAGGGCGGTGCGCCGCCGTCCCGGCTTGGCACTTCAAAGCCGCGCCGACAGGGTCGGCAGGGTCGGCACCCTGCCCCGATTTCCGATGGAAATCGTCAGGATTGACTTTTCCGATTCTTTCACTCAGGATTGTGCCGTCAGCCATCCGGGATCTACCGGACCAGCCAACGGATCTCAGGAACCGACAGGATATCGCGATGACCGACCGGCCGAAGCGGGCGCCGTCTCTGCGGGAAGCGCCCCTGGACCGCTGCGAGTTGATCTGCCGCGCCTTCGATTTCGGGGCCGGCCCGGCCCTGAGCATCGAAGCGATGCTGGACGCGCTCGAGGCCCGGAACTGGAGCCTGCGCCCGTGGTGACGCCCGCTTCCGCCAAGCAGTCCGATGCGGACGACATACCGATGCACGACGCCGCCGCGCTGACCGAAGGCGGGCCGGTCGCGCGCATCCGCCTGGGCCAGCAGACATATGTGCTGCGCATCACCCGGGCGGGCAAACTGATCCTGACCAAATGACCGCCGTCCGGACATCGCGGGGTGGCGTCGCTGTCGGTCTTGTCGCCGACATGGACCGCGTCGAAGCGCAGGCGGTGCATTGCCTGCGGCTCTGGCATGGCGGCCCGCCTGCCCAGGCCCGGGTCTGGAACGACTTCGCCACCGCGCTCGGACCCGCCGCGGGCCGTCGGGCCCTGAAAAGCGTCGAGACCATGTGTGGCCTCTGGAACCGCCATGCGCGTCGCCCGCCGGTCATCCGGCCGGCCGAATGCCCCTGTCTCGGGGCGGACGAGGCCTGTTTCGGGCATTGCGTCGCCGCCGCCAGCGACGGCGCCCATGACGATGCCCTGATCATCGCCTGCGCCATGGTTCGCGCCGATGTGGCGCCGCTGCTGGTGGGGCTGGCAGAAGAGCTCGGACTGGCCCTGCGCCGCGCCGCACTGGCCGCGCAGCCGCGCCCGCGGCCCCCCGGACACCGCGGCACGCTGCATTGACCCATGCCACGCTTCGGCGCCGCAACCGCCAGCCATCTGTTGTTTTTCCGCGCCGCGCCGGGCAGACCGTGCGACAGCGTCTTTCCCCGACCCGGCCCAGCCCCTATAAGGCGCGGGCAGATCAGGAGGATCCCGCGATGCGCAAGGCCAGCATCATCCGCAAGACCGCCGAGACGGAGATCTCGGTCGAGCTCGACCTGGACGGCACCGGCGCCTACGCAATGGCCACCGGCGTCGGTTTCTTCGATCACATGCTGGACCAGCTGGCCCGGCATTCGCTGATCGACATGGCGGTAACCTGCAAGGGCGACCTGCATATCGACGACCATCACAGCGTCGAGGATTGCGGCATCGCGCTCGGCCAGGCCCTGGCGCAGGCGCTTGGCGACAAGCGCGGCATCCGGCGCTACGGGTCGTGCCTGCTGCCGATGGACGACGCGCTGGTGCGCGCCGCACTGGACCTGTCGGGCCGCCCCTACCTGGTGTGGAACGTCGCGATGCCCACGGCCAAGATCGGCAATTTCGACACCGAACTGGTGCGCGAGTTCTTTCAGGCCTTCGCCACCCATGGCGGCATCACGCTGCATGTGGATGGGTTGCACGGGATCAACAGCCACCACATCGCCGAGGCCGCCTTCAAGGCGGTGGCGCGGGCGCTGCGCGAGGCGGTCGAGACCGATCCGCGCAAGGGCGACGCGGTGCCGTCGACCAAGGGCATGCTCTGAGCGGCAGATGTCGGAGCGAGGGGCCAGCCCGTCGCACCGCAGGTGCGCTGACCGACCAGACACTCCCCGGGATATTTTCGAACCAGAGAAAATCGGACCCTCATGCTGACGGCGATCATCGACTACGAAAGCGGCAACCTGCACTCGGCCGAGAAAGCGTTCCAGAAGATGGCGCGCGAGACCGGCGCGGGTGATGTCGTCGTGACCGACAAGGCCGAAACAGTGGCCCGCGCCGACCGCATCGTGCTGCCCGGTGACGGCGCCTTTCCGGCCTGCGCGCGGGCCTTGCGCGCCTCGGGCTGTTTCGACGCGATGGTCGAGGCGGTCGAGACCCGCGGCCGGCCTTTCCTGGGCATCTGCGTGGGCATGCAGCTGATGGCGCGGCGCGGTCACGAATACGAACCCTGCGAAGGCCTGGGCTGGATCGACGGCGAGGTCGAGCGCATCGCGCCCGCCGACCGGGCGCTGAAGGTCCCGCATATGGGCTGGAACGACCTGGTGATCGACCGCGCGCATCCGGTGCTGGACGGCGTGACCACCGGCGACCACGCCTATTTCGTGCATTCCTACCAGATGCGGCTGGCCGATCCCGGCCAGCGCATCGCGCATGTGGATTACGGCGGCGACGTGACCGCCATCGTCGCCGAGGGCACGAAGATCGGGCTGCAGTTCCACCCCGAGAAATCCGCCGCCACGGGTTTGCGGATGATCGCCAATTTCCTGGCCTGGCGGCCGTGACCGCACCGCGCGCGGCGCTGTCCTGGTCGTCGGGCAAGGATTGCGCCTGGGCGCTGCATGTCTGCCGCCGCGACGGGCTGGCGGATGTGGCGCTGCTGCTGACCACGGTGAACGCCGAATTCGATCGGGTGGCGATGCACGGCACGCGGCGCACGATCCTCGAGGCACAGGCCCGCGCGGCGGATCTGCCGCTGATGGCGGTCGATCTGCCCTGGCCCTGTTCGAACGCCGACTACGAGGCGCGCATGCACGGCGCCTGCCAGGCACTGCTGTCGCGGGGCATCACCCATATCGTGTTCGGCGACCTGTTCCTGGAAGACGTGCGCGCCTATCGCGAGGCGCAGCTGGAGGGCACCGGTCTGACCCCGCTCTTCCCGCTCTGGGGCCAGCCGACCGACGCGCTGGCCGAAGCGATGATGGGTGCCGGGCTGAAAGCCCGGGTCGTCACCTGCGATCCGGCCAAGGTACCGGCGGACGCTGCGGGCCGCGTGTGGGACAAGGCGCTGCTTGACGCCCTGCCGCCGGGCGTCGACCCCTGTGGCGAAAACGGCGAATTTCACACGGGCGTCTGGGACGGGCCGATGTTCCGACATCCCATCGCGCACCACATGGGCGAAACGGTCACCCGCGACGGCTTTGTCTATGCCGACATGATCCCGGCCTGACCCCCGGCCCGAGCCGGTCCGGTCACGCGCGGCTCAGTTCACCCGGGTCCAGGTCTGGCCGTCGCAGACCAGCGCCTTGCAGCCGGTCACCTTGAAGGTATTGCCCGACAAGGTCGCCTTGGCCTTTGCGGTCACGTCCAGCAGCGGGACATAGACCGTGCCGCCGTCGTACTTGCCGCCGCCCACCGGCTTGAGATCCCAGAACAGCTCCTTGCCGACATTCTTGGTGACCACCTCCTTGCCGGAAGGGTCGAACGCCCTGAGCACCTTGCCGCACAGCGCCGCGCCGCAGGCGCGCACCTGGATGTGGCTGGTCAGGTTTTTCCTGTCGGGTTCGGTTTTCCAGGTGCCGATGGCGGGATCACCGGCAAGCCCGGCGGTCGGAAACGCAACCAGCATGGCGACGCAAAGCAGCTTCTTCATGGCCGAACACTCCTGTGACACCATCGAGAGCACTCTAGAAATAGGAAACGGGCCGGCAATTTGCCAGCCCGCTGGATGGTTTGTCCGCCGTTTTCGCGAAATTCGGCTTACTTGACGCGGGTCCAGGTCTGGCCGCGGCAGATACCCAGCACGCAGCCTTCGACCTTGAGCTGGTTGCCCGAGAGCGTCATCTTGGAATTGTAGGTCTTGTCGCGGTCCGGCGCCCAGATCTTGCCGCCGGAATACTGGCCGCCGCCATTGGGTTTCATCGCCCAGATCATCCGCTTGCCGATATTGGGCGAGTCGATCTTCTTTCCGGCCTTGTCATAGCCCTGGCCCAGCACACCGCAGATTTCCGCGCCGCAGGCGGAAATCGTCACCAGCCCGAAATTGCCGTCATCGCCCGGCTGCGTCTTCCACACGCCTTCGACGGGGTCGGCCATCGCCGCACTTGCCGCCAGGACCAGCCCGGCCGCGATGCTCAGAATCTTCATGTCTCGGTCTCCTCCCGAAATGGTGGTTGCAGAGTGACGCCAGGTCGGCCCGCCGATCAAGTGTGACGCGGGGTCCGGTTGCATCTGTCGTTGCGTCATGATTAAGCAGCGGCGACTTTGAAACAGGCATCCGCAATGATCCTCTATCCCGCCATCGACCTGAAAGACGGCAAGGCCGTGCGCCTGCTGCGTGGCGACATGGAAAAAGCCACCGTGTTCAGCGACGATCCCGCCGCGCAGGCGCTCGATTTCGTCGCCGCCGGCTGCGAATGGCTGCACCTGGTCGATCTCAACGGCGCCTTCGCCGGCGAACCCGTCAACGGCGCCGCGGTCGAGGCGATCCTGAACCAGACCCGCACCCCGGCGCAACTGGGCGGCGGCATCCGCGACATGGCGACGATCGAGATGTGGCTGTCCAAGGGCTTGGCCCGGGTGATCCTGGGCACCGTCGCGGTCGAAAACCCCGCCCTCGTGCGCGAGGCGGCGCGCGCCTTTCCCGGACAGGTCGCCGTCGGCATCGACGCGCGCGGCGGCCGGGTGGCCACCAAAGGCTGGGCCGAGGTCACCGATGTCGACGCCACCGACCTTGCCCGCAGCTACGAGGATGCCGGCGTCTGCGCCATCATCTACACCGATATCGACCGCGACGGCGCCATGCAGGGGCCGAACGTCGCCGCCACCGCGGCGCTGGCCCGGGCCGTGACGATCCCGGTCATCGCGTCCGGCGGCGTATCCTCGCTGGCCGATCTGCGCGCCCTGCGCAATTGCGGCGCACCGCTCAACGGCGTGATCTCGGGCCGGGCGCTCTATGACGGCGCCATCGACCTGAAAAAGGCCATCGAGGTCCTTGCCTGACGCCCCCTCCCTGACCGGCGGCCGGTTCTGGCTGATCCTCGGCGCGGTCTTTTCGGCGATGACGCTGATCGTTCTGGGCGACACCGCCGGAAAGGCACTGACCCAGCACGGCGTTCCGCCGCTCTACGTCGCCTGGGCACGGTTCACCCTGGGCGCGCTGATCGCCCTGCCGTTCTGCGGGCTGCGCCGGGCGGAGTTGCCACTCCTGACGCACCGCAAGATCATCCTGCGCGGCCTGCTGATCGGCAGCGGCGTGGCCTGCATCGTCACCGCGCTCAGCACCGAGCCGCTGGCCGATGTCTTCGGCGCCTTCTTCGTCGGTCCGATCGTGTCCTACATCCTTGCCGCGTTGTTCCTGCGCGAGCCGATCACGCGCTGGCGGTCGGCGCTTCTGGCGATGGGCTTTGCCGGGGTGCTGCTGGTGGTCAAGCCGGGCTTCGGCGCCGGCCCCGGCATGGTCTTCGCGCTGCTGGCGGGGGTGTTCTACGGCGCGTTCCTGGCCATGACCCGGGCGGTGGCCGGGCAATACCGCCCGCGCTTCCTGATCCTGACCCAACTCGGTTACGCAGCGGCGCTGCTGATGCCGGTGCCGGTCCTGCTGTCCGCTCCCGCCCTGACGCCCTGGCTGACGCTGCTGTTCGTGGTCAGCGCGCTGTGCTCGGCCGGTGGCAACCTGTTCCTGGTCTGGGCCAACCGCCAGGCGCCGGCCAGCGTCATCGCGCCGCTGATCTATACCCAGCTCATCGCCGCCACGATCCTCGGCTGGCTGGCCTTCGGTGACTGGCCCGACGCGGTGGCCTTCGCGGGCCTCGCGGTGATCTTCCTGTCGGGCATCCTGTCGCTGCGCGCCGCCGGCCGCGAGGGACGGCGCTAGAGGGCCGTTCCCCGGCCTGCGAACCAAGGGCCGGAAAGCCCAGCCTCCATCCCGCCCCGGCCCCCGCGCCCGCCATCAACGGCCAGACCGGATCACGGATTGGCCGCCGCCCCGGTCAGCTTGCTCAGCGCGCCGGACATCGTCGCAAGGTACCCGGCTTCCGCGCCGATGCCCTCAAGCCCGGCCAGCATGGCCGCAGGGTCCTCGTAGGACAGGTAGGTCTGGCCATCCTTTTCATAGACCAGAACCCGCAGCGGCAGGTCGAGCCCGGCCAGGATATTGTCCTGCATCGCCGGCGTGCCCAGTTTCGGGTTGCCGAAGATCAACAATTGCGCCGGCGCCAGCGCCATGTCCACCGACGCCGCCCCGGCGCCATGATCGACGCGCGCAAAGACCGTGGCACCCGCGCCTTCGACCGCCGCCTGCAACGCATCCGCGGTGCCGGCCACGTCACCCGCAGCCTCGATGGTGATGATTTCGGCCGAGACCAGGCTTGCAGAGGCAAGAAAGGCCAGGGCCGCGAACCGCGTTTTCATGTCTACTCTCCCTATGCGTGCGACCAAGCCTCTGGCATGGCCGGGACTTTGCCCATAAACAATGCCGTGATCCGAACGAAACGGCGTGGCCATGCTCAAGACCCGCATCATCCCCTGCCTCGATGTCGCCGATGGCCGCGTGGTCAAGGGCGTCAACTTCGTCAACCTGGTGGATGCCGGCGATCCGGTGGACGCCGCCCGCGCCTACGACGCCGCCGGCGCCGACGAGATCTGTTTTCTCGACATCCACGCCACCCACGAAAATCGCGGCACGATGTTCGACGTGGTGACCCGCACGGCGGAACAATGCTTCATCCCGCTGACCGTGGGCGGCGGGGTGCGCAGCGTCGCGGATGTGCGCGCGTTGCTGCTGGCCGGCGCCGACAAGGTCAGCTTCAATTCCGCCGCCGTGGCCGACCCCGACGTGGTCGCGCGTGCCGCCGACGCCTTCGGCAGCCAGTGCATCGTCTGCGCCATCGACGCCAAGACGGTCGCACCGGGCCGCTGGGAAATCTTCACCCATGGCGGTCGCAAGCCCATCGGCATCGACGCGGTGAGCTTCGCGACCACCATCGCCGCGAAAGGCGCGGGGGAAATCCTGCTCACCTCGATGGACCGCGACGGCACCAAGGCGGGCTTCAACCTGCCGCTCACCCGGGCCATCGCCGATGCGGTCGACATCCCGGTCATCGCCTCGGGCGGCGTCGGCACGCTCGACCACCTGGTCGAAGGCGTGACCGAAGGGCACGCAAGCGCCGTGCTCGCCGCCTCGATCTTCCACTTCGGCACCTTCACCATCGCCCAGGCCAAGGCCCATATGGCCGCCGCCGGCATCCCCGTGAGGCTGACATGACCCTCGACGACCTCGAAACGATCATCGCCGCGCGCGCACAGGCCGACCCCGACGACAGCTGGACCGCACGGCTGCTTGCCAAGGGCCCCGAAAAAGTCGCCGAGAAATTCGGCGAGGAAGCCATCGAGGCGATCATCGAAGCGGTCAGGGGCGACCGCGCCCGCCTGGCATCCGAAGCGGCGGACGTGCTCTTCCACCTGCTGGTCATGCTGCAATCCCGCTACGTGCCCCTGTCGGATGTCATGGCCGAGCTTGCCCGCCGCCAGGGCCAGTCAGGCTTGCAGGAAAAGGCCGCCCGCAAGGACTGACCTTCCCCCTTCTTCTCTTTTCCAAATACGCGGCGCAGCGCAGGCCACCAAAGCACGCTGCGGCAAACGCGCCCCGCGGGACGGCGGGCGGGGCGCCTTCGGCGCAGCCGAACAGCGCCGCCCGCCGTCACAGCTTCGACGAGATGATCCCGGTGGCGAACCCGCCCATGCGCAGCTCGCCGAACAGCCGCTGGTATTCGATCTTGGGACAGCGGTTCATCACCACGTCCACCCCCGCCGCGCGCGCCTTCTCCGCCGCGCCGTCATGCATCACCCCGATCTGCATCCAGATGGTGCGCAACCCCGGCAAGATCGCCAGCGCCTCGTCCACGATCTCCGGCACGGCATCCGACCGGCGAAAGATGTCGACCATGTCCACATCCTTCGGACATTCGGCCAGCGACGCGCGCACCTCCTGACCGAACAGGCGCTTTCCGGCATGGCCGGGATTGACCGGGATCACCCTGTAGCCTTTCAGCGACAGGTAGCGCGCCACGTAATAGCTGGGCCGCACCTCGTTCGGCGACACGCCCACCACCGCGATCACGCGGCTGCGTTTCAGGATATCGCGCAGAAAGCTGTCGTCGTAGGTCATGGCGCCACCCTATCCAAGCCGGGTGAAAAGAAAAGCACCGCTTGCACCGCGTCCCGGCCCGGCCTAATCGGGCGCCATGCTGTCCTACCAACACGCCTATCACGCCGGGAACCTGGCCGATGTCCACAAGCACGCGCTGCTGGCCTGGATGCTGGGTTACCTGACCCGCAAGGACAAGCCGCTGAGCTATATCGAAACCCATGCCGGGCGTGGGCTTTACGACCTCTCCGGCCCCGAAGCGGCGCGGACAGGCGAGGCGGTACAAGGCATCGCCCGGGCGGTAGACTGGTTTCCGGCCGATCACCCCTATGCCCGCGCGCTGGCGCAGATCCGCGCACAGCACGGGGTCGACGCCTATCCCGGCTCGCCGCTGATCGCCGCGACGCTGTTGCGCCCGACCGACCACATTCATCTGGCCGAACTGCACCCGGCCGAGCATTCCGCCCTGAAATCGGTCGTTTCGGGACGGATTGGTCAGGTCCGCAAGACCGACGGCGCGGCGCTGGCGCACAGCCTCTGCCCGCCCGAGCCGCGCCGCGGGCTGATGCTGATCGACCCCTCGTGGGAAGTGAAGACCGACTACGACACCTGGCCCAAGCTGCTGCGCCAGCTGCACGCCAAGTGGAATGTCGGCATCCTGTGCCTGTGGTACCCGGTCCTGATCTCGGGCGCGGAACGGGCGATGGTGAACCGGCTGGGCGCCGAATTGCCGCAAGGCTGGCGCCACGAGGTCCGCTTTCCCCCCGCCCGCCCCGGGCATGGCATGGTGGGGTCCGGGCTGTTCGTGCTGAACCCGCCCTTCGGTCTCGACGCCGAAGCCGCGCGGCTCAGGGCCCGGTTCGACGGGCTGGGCAGATCGGCATCGCGTTGAGCCGCGCGCCGCGCTAGCCTGACGCCATGCTTGTCCGCGTGCTGATCCTGTCGCTGCTGCCGGTTCTGGCCCGGGCCGATCCCGCCCTGCGCGCGATCGCCTGGGACGACCTGATCGCCACGCCGCACCGGGTCATCCGCTTCGACGACCTGCCCGCCAGACCCGAGCCAGGTCACGTGATCGACGCGCCGCTGCGTGCCCCGGGGCTCTGGATGGGCGAGGCGCTGCAGGGACAGATCACCAGGGCGCGGGACGGCTTCGACGGCTTGTCGGGGGCGCCGCTGATGCCTCTGGCGGTGCGCGCCGGGGCGCCCGGACAGTCGCTGGCCATCGCCCTGCATCGCGGGTTCGGCTCGATGGCGGTGTTTCCGCTCGGGCCTGCCGGGGCGCAGGCGCGGGACGGCCGGGGCGAAGGCAGTGCCGCGCTGGTATTCGATGTGCCGCAAGTGGTGTTCGGCCTGAAACTGCACGCCGAATACGCCGACCCGCTGGGCCGCGCGGCCGATCCCGGCACCGTGACGCTGACCTTCTACGACGCGGAGGGCGTCCGGCTGGCGCGCCAGGTCCTGCGACCGGGGCCGGATGTGATCCCGCTGGCCTGGACCACGCGACACCCCGTCGCGGCATTGACGATCGAGACCACCGACCCCGGCGGGATTGCGCTGGACGATGTGGTGATACAGACTGAGGAAAAGACCGGATAAAACGAACAGGCGCCCCATGCTCGAACGATTCACCGCGCTGTTGAAACGCAAGGCGGCAAAACCCGAGCCGCTGCCGAAACCCGACGCCGAATTGGCGCTTGGCACCCTGCTGGTTCGGGTCGCGATGGCGGACAAGTCCTATCTGTTCGAGGAAATCGCCCAGATCGACCGGATTCTTGCCGCCGCGTATGGTCTGAAACCCCTGGAGGCGGCGAAAATGCGGGCCACCTGCGAAAGACTCGCCTTCGCGGTCGACAACGAAGACGAACTGATCGCCCTGATCCGAGACCAGGTCGACTACGAGCACCGTCGCGAAAAGGTCGAGGCGATGTGGCGCGTGGTCGTGGCCGATGGCATCACCGACGAACGCGAAGACGCGCTGATGACGATGATCGAACACCAGATGGGCGTGGCCCGCAGCGATTCCGAAGCTGCCCGCGCCGCCGCCGCCGTGATCCCCTGACGGACTTCCCCTTTCCCCGCACCGGACCTATATCCCTGCCATGTTTGCCGATTTCATCAAGCGACTGACCGCGCCCGAACCCGCGCCCCTGCCGGATGAAGATGCGCGGCTTGCGCTGACCGCCCTGCTGGTGCGCATCGCCCGTTCCGACGGCCATTACGACCAGTCCGAACGCGACCGCATCGACCGCATCGCCGCCCGGCGTTTCGCCCTGTCGCCGTTCGAGGCGGCGAAGCTGCGCGCCGAGGCCGAGGCGTTGGAGGCCGAGGCCCCCGACACCGTGCGGTTCACCGGTGCGATCAAGGACGCGGTGGCCTACGAGGACCGCATCGGCGTGATCGAGGCACTGTGGCAAGTGGTTCTGGCCGACGGCGTGCGCGAGGCCGAGGAAGACGCGCTGCTGCGCATGGTGTCGAATTTCCTGGGCGTCAGCGACCGCGACTCGGCCCTGGCCCGGCAAAGGGTCAGCGGCGGGTGATCGCCACCCTGCCGATGTACGACTTTCCCGAATTGCGCGCCGAGACGGATGCGCTGTGGCAGGCGATCCGCCGCGATCTCGGCGATGCGCCCGACGCGCTGGATCGCGAGATCGACCCGTGGGAGGCCTGGCAATCACCCGGGCTGCTGCTGTCGCAGACCTGTTCGCTGCCGTTCCGCAAGCACCTGGTGGGGCGGGTGACGCTGGTGGCCAGCCCCGACCATGCCCTGCCCGGCTGCGCGCCGGGATATTACCGATCGGTCCTGGTGGCGCGCCGCGACGATGCCCGGGGCCTGTCCGATCTACTTGCCGCCCGCATCGCGGCGAACGGCACCGACAGCCAGTCGGGCTATGCCGCGCTGATGAGCCATGCCACCGGGCTGGGCCTGCACCCGTCCGTCGCGCTGATCACCGGCAGTCACCGGGCCTCGGCCCGCGCCGTCGCCGAAGGCCGCGCCGATCTGGCGGCGCTCGATGCGCAAAGCTGGCGGCTGATCGCGCGCCATGATGCCGCCGCGACGGCCCTGCGCGTGGCCGACGAGACCGCGCCAAGCCCGGCGCTGCCCTACATCACCGCCCGCGGCCGCGACCCCGAAAGGTTGCGCGCCGCACTGTCCGCCGCCATTGCCGCGCTGCCGCAGTCGAGCCGCGACGCGCTTGGACTTCAGGGTGTCGTGGCGCTGCCGGAACGCGCCTACACGGCGCTGCCACTGCCGCCCGAGTGCTGACGAAACGGGCTTCCGTGCCGTCACTTTGCCGCTTGGCGCCTTATCGCCGTCGTTTTGCACGTTGCATCCCGCGTTTGTTTCGCGCCATTCTGCGCCGCAACGTCAAACGCTGCCCGGGTATCCCTTGACCGACACACCCCCCGTCATCGCCATCCGCAACCTGCACAAGAGCTATGGCGCTCTGGAGGTGCTGAAAGGCGTCGACATCACCGCGCCGCGCGGTCACGTGGTGTCGCTGATCGGGTCGTCCGGGTCTGGCAAGTCGACGCTGCTGCGCTGCTGCAACCTGCTCGAGGACAGCCAGCAGGGCGAAATCCTGTTCGACGGCGAACCGGTCCTTTGGAAAGGTGAGGGCCATCACCGACGCCCGGCCGATCCCAAGCAGGTGCTGCGTATCCGGACCAACCTGTCGATGGTGTTCCAGCAATTCAACCTGTGGGCCCATATGACCATCCTGCAAAACGTGATGGAGGCGCCGGTCACCGTGCTGGGCCGCGACCGTGCCGAGGTCGAGCATGCCGCGCGCGGTTATCTCGACAAGGTCGGCATCGGCGACAAGTGCGACGTCTTTCCGGCCCAGCTGTCCGGCGGCCAGCAGCAACGCGCCGCCATCGCGCGAGCGCTTTGCATGGAGCCGCAGGCGCTGCTGTTCGACGAACCGACCAGCGCGCTGGACCCCGAACTGGAACAGGAAGTGGTGCGCGTCATCAAGGGGCTGGCCGAGGAAGGCCGGACCATGCTGATCGTCACCCATGACATGAAGATGGCCGCTGATGTGTCTGACCACGTTGTCTTTCTTCATCAGGGGCTTGTCGAGGAAGAAGGCGCACCGGGTTCACTCTTCGGCGCGCCCAAATCGGAGCGACTGCAGGGCTTCCTGCAGTCGACCGTTCACGCATAGGGCGGGGACGCGCCGCCCGACACTTGCACTCAGGGAGCATAATGCAATGAAAAGACTTCTCATCGGCACCGCGGCGCTGGCCATGTCCGCAACGCTGGCCATGGCCGCCAGCCATTCGGTCGTGCGCATGGGCACCGAAGGCGCCTATCCTCCGTACAACTTCCTCAACGACAAGGGCGAGGTTGACGGCTTCGAGCGCGAGTTGGGCGACGAGCTTTGCGAGCGCGCCGAACTGACCTGCGAATGGGTGACCAACGAATGGGATTCGATCATCCCCAACCTGGTCAGCGGCAACTACGACACCATCATCGCCGGCATGTCGATCACCGCCGAGCGCGACGAGGTGATCGATTTCACCCAGAATTACACCCAGCCCGACCCGTCGGCCTATGTCGTCAAGGCCGGCAATGAAGGCCTGGACATCAAGGGCGCGGTCATCGCCGCCCAGACCAACACCATCCAGGCGGCCTTTGTGGCCGAGATGGGCGCCACATTGGTCGAATTCGCCACGCCCGACGAAACCGTCGCCGCCGTCAAGAACGGCGAAGCCGACGCGGTTCTGGCCGACAAGACCTTCCTGACGCCGATCGCCGAACAGGACGCCGACCTGGTGCTGCTGGAGCAGGAAGAGCTGATCGGTGGCGGCATCGGCATGGGCCTGCGCGAAAGCGACACCGAGCTCAAGGCCAAGTTCGATGCGGCGATCCAGTCGATGAAGGATGACGGTTCGCTCAACGCGCTGATCCAGAAATGGGAAATCGGCGCCACGTTCTAGGACCATGCGGGGGCTGATCATACGTTTGCGACGCTGGTTGGCCCCCCGACCGCATGCCGGATTCATCGTCACCCTGGCCGCGCATGATGGCGCGCAGGCCGAGATCGAAATCGATGTGGGCGTTCGCACCGACAGCCCCGAGGATGCGCGCGATCGCGGTTTGCGGTTCACCGAAACGCTGATGCCCGACTTGCGCTTTCGCCCGGTGGCCATGCGGCACGCCGATGACCGCGATCTCAAGAGCGGCGAAAGCGTCGCGCAGCTGGGTCCGATTCGGCACACCAGTCTGCCCGAGCCGGGCCTGACCCCGCCGCCCTAGGAGCCGGAACGAGCGATGTTTTCCTTCTGCACCGATCCCTCTGCGCTGGCCGATCTGGCCTGGATGGCCTGCTACCTGGCGACCGGCAAACACATGTCGCTGTACTGGTCGGTGGGCACGGTGCTGCTGTTGCTGGCGATCACCGCGCCGACGGCTTTGTTGTTCGGCTTTTTCGGCGCGACTGCCGCGCGATCGCGCATCGCGCCGCTCAGCTGGCTGGGCAAGGGTTATGTCGCCATCGTGCGCGGCGTGCCCGACATCGCCTTTTTCCTGTTCTTCGTGATCGCGCTGGACCAGCTTTTCGAGTGGGTCCGGCACGAGATCAAATGCCCCGACTGGGACCAGCCGATCCGGCAGGGGAACGACTTTGTCGTGTGCGCCGAGGCCAAGCTGCCGCTTGGGAACGCCGCGCAATGGGTGCACGAGACCTATGGCTTTTTCCTGGCGGTGCTGACCTTCGCCATCGTCTTCGGCGCCTTTGCCGCCAACGTGCTCTATGGTGCCATGCGCGCCGTGCCGCGGGCACAGATCGAGACCGCCGAAGCCTATGGCATGAGCCCGCGCCAGACCTTTTGGCGCATCCTGGTTCCGCAGATGTGGGTATTTGCCCTGCCCGGCCTGTCGAACCTGTGGATGGTGCTGATCAAGGCGACGCCGCTGCTGTTCCTGCTGGGGATCGAGGATATCGTCTATTGGGCGCGCGAACTGGGCGGATCCAAGACCCCACGCTTTACGGAATATCCGCATGGCGACTGGCGCATGTGGTATTTCCTGGCGCTGCTGGTCTTCTACCTCGCGTTCACCCGGGTCTCCGAGATCGTGCTGGACCGGGTGATGGCGCGGCTGACCAAGGGGCAGGCGACGATGGGTGGTGATGCCCAGAGGAAGGCGGCATGAGCTGCTGGGAAACCATCGCCGACTACGGGCTGCGGTCGCTGGGCATCGGCGAACGGTTGCTGCCGCGCGACAATTTCACCCTGTGCCAGCAATTCACGCTGATCGGCTCGGGGCTGATCTGGAACGTCTATTTCGGCACGCTGGCGCTGGTTTCGGGCTTTTTCCTGGCCACGGCGGTCGCGCTTGGCAAGGCTTCGTCGGTCTGGCCGATCCGCAAGGCCAGCGAGTGGTTCATCTTTGTCTTTCGCGGCAGCCCGCTCTTCATCCAGTTCTTCTTTGCCTATTTCGTGTTCCTGTCGCTGAAATCGGTCTCGCCGGTCTTCGACGCCTTCTCGGCCGCGTGGCTGGGGGCGCTGATCGTGCTGTTTCTCAACACCGCCGCCTATTCCGGCGAAATCTTCTACGGAGCGCTGTTGTCGATTCCGCGCGGCGATGTCGAGGCCGCCGACGCCTATGGCTTTCACGGCTGGCAGAAATTCCGCAAGATCACCTGGCCCACCATGCTGCGGCTGGCCTGGCCGGCCTATACCAACGAGGCGATCTTCCTGTTCCACGCCACGACGCTGGTGTATTTCAGCGGTTTCCCGGCCTGGCAGCAGAAGGGCGACGCGCTGTATTACGCCAGCTACTTCGCCGACAAGACCTTCAACCCGTTCATCCCCTACCCGATCCTGGCGGGCTATTTCATCCTGCTGACGCTGGTCATCATCGGGCTGTTCGGGCTGGTGAACCGGCACCTGAACCGGCACCTGCCGCAGGACGGGCGGGCGCGGCTGAAACTCCGCCCGAACCTGATCCGCTGAGGGTGCTTGCGCGGCGCCGAGCGCGGCGCTATCAATTTGATCAAATTCCATCAACGAGGCCATCATGCCCTCCCCCATCGCCGATTGGTTGCGTGCCCGCCCCCAGGTGCGCACCATCCGTGCCGCGGCCTGCGATCTGAACGGCATCGCACGCGGCAAACGCCTGCCCGCCCACTCCGCCGAGAAGATCGCCAGCGACGGCACCCGGTTTCCGATGTCGGCGCTGAACCTGGATATCTGGGGCGAGGATATCGACGACAGCCCACTGGTCTTCGACAGCGGCGACCGCGACGGGGTGCTGTTTCCCACCGAACGCGGCCTGGTGCCGATGCCCTGGCTGGAAGCGCCGACCGCCCTGCTGCCGATCTGGATGTATCGCGAGGATGGCCGGCCCTATGACGGCGACCCGCGCCACGCCCTGGCCCGGGTGGTCGAGCGCTACCGCGAACGCGGTCTGACGGTGGTCGCGGCGGTCGAACTGGAATTCTTCCTGATCGACGACAGTGGCAAGACGTTGCAGGTGCCGATCAGCCCGCGGTCGAACAAGCGGCGCAAGGCGGCGGAAATCCTGTCGATCCGGGCGCTCGATGCCTTCGACGCCTTCTTCACCGATCTCTACGACGCCTGCGAGGCGATGGACATTCCCGCCGACACCGCGATTTCCGAGGCCGGTCTGGGACAGTTCGAGATCAACCTGGTGCACCAGCCCGACCCGCTGCGCGC
The DNA here is from genome assembly GCF_019104745.1 of Thalassococcus arenae. Lineage (NCBI taxonomy): Bacteria > Pseudomonadati > Pseudomonadota > Alphaproteobacteria > Rhodobacterales > Roseobacteraceae > Thalassococcus > Thalassococcus arenae. Next base: position 57,606 of record NZ_JAHRWL010000002.1, on the reverse strand, counting down.
CGCCGATGACGCCTGGCTGTTCAAGATGCTGGTCAAGGGCCTGGCCCGGCGGCACGGCTTTGCCGCCTCGTTCATGGCCAAGCCCTACGAGGACTACGCCGGATCGGGCATGCACGCGCATTTCTCGGTCATCGACAAGAACGGGCGCAACATCTTCGACAATGGCGGGCCCGAGGGCACGGACACGCTGAAACACGCGATCGCGGGCTGTCTCAACGGCATGTCCGCCTGCACGCTGATCTTCGCCCCGCATCTGAATTCCTATGACCGGATGGTGCCGGGCGCGCACGCGCCGTCGGGGCTGTGCTGGGCCTACGAGAACCGCACCGTGGCGATCCGCGTTCCCGCCGGCGCACCCGCCGCGCGGCGGATCGAGCACCGGGTGTCGGGCGGCGACGTGAACCCCTACCTGGCGCTGGCCGCGATGCTGGGTGCCGCGCTGAACGGCATCGAGGACGCGGCCGAACCACCCGCCCCGGTCACCGGCAATGCCTATGCGCTGGATCTGCCGCGGATTCCCACCGACTGGGCCGGCGCCATCGCCGCCTTCGAGGAAAGCCCGGTGGTGCCGCGGATCTTCCCGGACGAACTGATCCGCAACCTGCTGCTGACCAAGAAACAGGAGCTGCACTACATGGCGGAACTGACGCCCACGGAACAGGTGGAAATCTATCTCGACACGGTCTGAGGCTTGCGGGCCGCTTCGCGCCGCCTTACCTCAAGCCTGAAATCAAACGGTGTTTCATGAAAATCGGCATCCTTCAAACCGGCCTTGTTCCCGAAAACCTGGCGCAGACCAGCGGCGAATATCCCGCGATGTTCGAACGGCTTCTGGGCGGTCATGGCTTTGAATTCCAGACCTGGGCGGTGGTGAACGGCGCGTTTCCCGACGGGCCCGGCGATGCCGATGGCTGGCTGATCACCGGATCGCGGCACGGCGTCTACGAGGACCACCCCTGGATCGCGCCGCTGGAACAGCTGATCCGCGATATCGTCGAGGCGGACAAGCCGCTGATCGGGGTCTGTTTCGGCCACCAGATCATCGCCCAGGCCCTGGGCGGACGGGTCGAGAAATTCGCCGGCGGCTGGTCGGTCGGGCCGCAGGATTACGAGTTTCCCGATGGCCGCAAGACCGTGCAGGCCTGGCACCAGGACCAGGTGGTCGAGGCGCCCGCCGGCGCGCAGGTGGTCGCATCGAACGATTTCTGCCGCAACGCCGCGCTGGTCTATCCCGGCAAGGCCTATACCGTGCAACCGCATCCCGAGTTCGACGACACCTTCATCGCCGGCTTGATCGAGACCCGCGCGCCCGGCGTGGTGCCGCAGGACCAACTGGAAGCCGCGACGAAACGGCTTGGCGAGCCGCTGGACAGCGCGGGCTTCGGCGCGCAGTTCGCACGGTTTTTCCGCGAAAGGCGGCTGTGATGAGCGACGATTTCCTCGAAAAACTGCCGCCCGCGGCGATGGCTTATCTGGAAGGACGGCGGCTGGACGAGGTGGAATGCATCATCGCCGACCTGCCCGGCATCGCCCGGGGCAAGGCTGTTCCGGCGTCGAAATTCGCCCGCCAGCAGTATTTCCACCTGCCCGACTCGATCTTCTACCAGACCATCACCGGCGACTGGGGCGAAGCGGCGGACGAGCACGAGGGGTTCATCGAACGGGACATGATCCTGCGTCCCGATTACAGCACCGCCACCGCCGCACCCTGGACCGGCGACTGGACGTTGCAGGTGATCCACGACGCCTATGATCGCAAGGGCAACCCGATCCCCTACGCGCCGCGCAACGTGCTGAAACGGGTCGTGGCGCTGTACGAGGCGCAAGGCTGGAAACCGGTCGTGGCGCCGGAAATGGAATTCTACCTGATCGCCCGCAACCTCGACCCGGCCAAGGCGATCGAGCCCATGGTGGGCCGGTCGGGCCGCCCCGCCGCCGCCCGCCAGGCCTATTCGATGACCGCGGTGGACGAGTTTGGCCCGGTGATCGACGACATCTACGACTTCGCCGAGGCCCAGGGTTTCGAGATCGACGGCATCACCCAGGAGGGCGGCGCGGGCCAGCTGGAAATCAACCTGCGCCATGGCAGCCCGGTCAAGCTGGCCGACGAGGTGTTCTACTTCAAGCGGCTGATCCGCGAGGCGGCCCTGCGGCACAATTGCTTTGCCACCTTCATGGCCAAGCCCATCGCGGACGAACCGGGCAGCGCGATGCATGTCCACCATTCGATCATCGACATGGAAACCGGACAGAACCTGTTCGCGGGCCCCCAGGGCGGCGAAACCGACGCGTTCTACCACTATATCGGCGGGTTGCAGCACCACCTGCCCTCGGCCATCGCGGTGCTGGCGCCCTACGTCAATTCCTACCGCCGCTACGTCAAGGACCACGCCGCACCGATCAACCTGGAATGGGGCCGCGACAACCGCACGACCGGCATCCGCATCCCGCTGTCCGATCCGCCCGCGCGGCGCGTGGAAAACCGGCTGGCGGGCATGGATTGCAACCCCTATCTGGGCATCGCGGCGTCGCTGGCCTGCGGCTATCTGGGGCTGATGGAGGAACGCCGCCCGACCAAGCAATATCGCGGCGACGCCTATGAAGGCGAAGGCGACATCCCGCGCGTCATGGGCGAGGCGCTGGACATCTTCGACGAGGCCAAGGCGCTGCATTCTGTGCTTGGCCCGGATTTCGCGCGGGTCTATTCCATCGTCAAACGCACCGAATACGAGGAATTCCTGCAGGTCATCAGCCCGTGGGAACGCGAACACCTGCTGTTGAACGTCTGAGCCTTGTGGCACGAGCAGAGCGAGGGGGCTGTCTGCCCCCTCGCGCTCCCCCGAGGATATTTGTGAACCAGAGAAGACAAGGGACCGGGTCTGTGGCCAACCTGCTGTTTTCCAACGATGAACGCGGCGAATACCCCGACAGCTGGTATGCCGCGACGACCGATTTCCTGCCGGTCTTCGCGCCCCTTCAGGGCGAGACGCGGGCCGATGTCTGCGTGATCGGCGGCGGCTATACGGGCCTGTCCGCGGCCTTGCACCTGGCCGAAGCGGGCGCCGATGTCGTGCTGGTCGAGGCGCATCGCGTGGGCTTCGGCGCGTCGGGGCGCAATGGCGGGCAGCTGGGATCGGGCCAGCGGCAGGACCAGCTCTGGCTGGAAAAGACGCTGGGCACCGACACGGCGCGCTTGCTGTGGCAGCTGGGCGAGGACGCGAAGGCGCTGGTGCGCGACCTGGTGCGGCGCCACGGCATCGACTGCGCGCTGCGCGACGGCATTGCCTGGGCGGCCCGCAGTCCCGGTTCGCAGCAGGACATGGCGGATTATGCCGAACACGTGCTGGACGCCTATGACCACGAGATGCAGGTACTGGACGCCGAGGCCTTTCACGCGCTTTGTCCGTCACCGGATTACTGCGGCGGCGTGCTGGACATGAGTGCGGCACATCTGCACCCGCTGCGCCTGGCGCTTGGTCTGGCGCGGGCGGCCGACAAGGCCGGGGCACGCATCCACGAACACACCTGGGTGCATGACATCAAGACCGGCCCGAAGCCGGTCGTGCGCACCGAGGGCGGGCTGATCCGCGCCGATGCGGTGATCCTTGCGACCAACGGCTATGTCGGCGGGTTGCACCGGCGCGTGGCGTCCCGGGTCATGCCGATCAACAATTTCGTCACGGTGACCGAACCGCTGGGCGCGCTGGCCGACACCGTGCTGACCCGCGACGTGGCGGTGGCGGACGATCGCTTTGTCGTGAACTATTTCCGCCTGACCGAGGACCGGCGGCTGTTGTTCGGCGGCGGCGAAAGCTATGGCTACCGGTTTCCCGCCGATATCCGCGCCAAGGTGCGCAAGCCCATGCTCAAGGTGTTTCCCCACCTGGCCGATGTGCCGCTGGACTATGCCTGGGGCGGCACGCTGGGCATCACGCTGTCGCGGCTGCCGCATTTCGAGCGGATCGGCGAAACGGTTCTGTCCGCCGCCGGCTATTCCGGCCATGGCATCGGCAACGCGGTGCAGGCGGGCAAACTGATGGCCGATGCGCTGCGGGGCCGCGCCGAGGGGTTCGACACCTTCGCCGACCTGCCCACCCCGCCCTTTCCGGGTGGCGGTGCGCTGCGCCATCCGATCCTGGCGCTGGCCATGAGCTGGTACGCGATGCGCGACCGGCTGGGTTTCTGAGACGTCACATATCCGCCACAGCCCGGCGGGAACCCGCCGGCCACCGGGTTGCGCTATGATTTTGCCACAGTCTCGGTTTAAGTAAATCGAAACAGGCAATTCAGGAAATCGAAATGAACAAGATCCCCGACATGCATGATGCCGAACCGATCCCCGACGCCGCGCGGGCCGAGATCGACCGTCTGCTCGCCAGCGGCGACCTGTTCCGCTACACCGCCGCGCAGGATGCGCCGGTATCCCTGCTCGAGGCCGAATTCGCCGCGCTGATGGGGTCGCGCTATGCCGTCGCGGTGGCCAGCTGTTCGGCGGCGCTGTTCCTGGCGCTCAAGGCGCTGGATCTGCCGCGCGACGCCCGCGTGCTGATCCCCGGCTTCACCTTTGCGGCGGTGCCGTCGTCGGTCGTGCATGCAGACTGCGTGCCGGTGCTGTGCGAGGTGGGCGAGAATTACCGCATCGACATCGCCGATTTCGAGGCGAAGCTGGACGGCGTTCAGGCGGTCATCGTCAGCCACATGCGCGGCCATACGTCGGACATGGACGCGATCATGACGTTGTGCGACGCCCGCGGCCTGCCTGTCATCGAAGACGCGGCCCACAGCCTGGGAACCACCTGGGGCGGGCGCAAGATCGGCACGATCGGGCGGATCGGCTGTTTCAGTTTTCAATCCTACAAGCTGCTGAATTCCGGCGAAGGCGGCATCCTGATCACCGACGACGCCGATATCGCCGCGCGGGCGGTCATCATGTCCGGCGCCTACGAACACAACTGGAAAAAACACCCGGTGCTGCACGACGCTTTCGCGCGCTGGCAAAACAGGCTGCCGCTCTACAACACGCGGCTGTCGAACCTGGCCGCGGCCGTCATCCGCCCGCAACTGGCCGAGATCGACCGGCGGGTCCGCGACGGACGGCGCAACCACGACCAGGTGGCGGCGCGACTGAATCAAAGCCCCTGGATCGCCGTGCCGGACAAGCTGGCGCCCGAGCAACGCGCACCGGATTCGCTGCAATTCAACCTGCTGGGCATGAGCGACGCCGAGGTGCGGGCATTCGTCGCCGAAGCGGCCAAGGCGGGCGTCAAGGTGCAGGTCTTCGGGCTGACCGAGGACAACGCACGCGCCTTCTGGAACTGGCAGTTCCTGCCCGAACGGGTCGAACTGCCGCGCACGCGCGCGATGTTGATGCGGGCCTGCGACACCCGCCTGCCGGCGCGGTTGACCCCCGCGGATTGCGACGCGGTGTCGGAGGTGCTGATGCGCGCTGCCGATGCGGTAAAGGGTCAGGCGGCGGCCTGAAAACGGCAGGGTCGGCGGGGCAAACCCCGCCCGGCCCCGTCCAGTCCCGTCCGGATCACTTGTCGAGTTTGGACAGCTTCTTTTGCAGCTCGGCCAGTTGTGCCTTGATGGCGTCCAGGTCTTCGGGCTGTTCGGTCGGCGCATCTTCCGCCGGGCCGGACCATTGCTTGCCCATGCCGCCGGTCATCGCCTTGAGAAACGCCTCCTGCTGCGCCTGCATCGCTTCGAAGCCGGGCATCTTGGTCAGCGGGTTGGCCTTGTTCATGTTCTCCAGCCATTTCGACTGGCTGTCGCGGAACATCTCGAAACTGGCGGCCAGGAATTGCGGCACGACCGAAGTCGCCTGCGTGGTGTAGCTGCGCACCAGGTCGGTCAGCACGCTGATCGGCAGCACCGACTCGCCGCGGCTTTCGTGTTCGGCGACGATCTGCAGAAGATATTGCCGGGTCAGGTCATCACCCGATTTCAGATCGACGATCTGAACTTCGCGGCCATCGCGAATGAATCCCGCGATATCCTCGAGCGTGACGTAGTCGCTGGTCTCGGTGTTGTAGAGCCTGCGGCTGGCATACCGCTTGATCAGCAACGGTTTTTCCGTGTCGGCCATGGGCTCCCCTTCCCCGATGCAGCACTGCGGCAAAGCTTGATGCACTCGCAGCGGAAAAGCAAGCCTTGGCCGATTCGCCGTGGCGTCGCCAGAATGAACCGCCCTAGCCCGCCGCGGCGTAGACCGCGTCCATCATCGCCTGCGTGCCGCGCGAGAATTCCAGCGGCAGGGGCCAGGGCACACCACGCAAGAGCGTGTCGTTGAACGCCTCGACCTGCAGCACGTAATGGTTGGCGGCCGGGTAGCGCCAGGTTTCGACATGCTGGCCGCGCTGCAACTCCACCCGCGCCTCGCCATAGACCTGGGCGTTGAACGGCACCGGCATGCGGATATGTCCCTCGGTGCCGTGAAACTGCATTTCCTGCCAGGGCGCGGCGCGCATCGACACGGTGCCCTTGAAGACAAAGCCGGGAAACTGCGCCAGCACATGGGCGGTCGCGTCGATCCCCGCCTGCCAGTCGATCTGCGCCGCGATGATCCGTTCGGGCTCCTTGCCGGTCGCCAGCCGTGCACCGCCCAGGATGTAGACGCCGATATCGCGCAACGCGCCCCCGCCCGTGCCGGCCTGGTTGCGGATGTTGTCGGGATCGGGATTGTTGAAGGTGAAGTTTCCGTCGACCCGCAGCAGATCGCCGATCGCGCCTGACGAAATCAGGTTGCGGACGCGGTGCCATTGCGGGTGATGCGCGATCATCCACGCCTCGGAGGCCAGCAGCCGGTTGGCATCGCGCAGCGCGATCAGATCGTCAATCTCTTCGGCTTTCATGGCGATGGGCTTTTCGCACAGCACCGCCTTGCCCGCCGCCAGCGCCTTTTTCGTCCATTCCACGTGGATGTGGTTCGGCAAGGGGATGTAGACGGCGTCGATCTCGGGATCGTCGAGCAGCGCATCGTAGCCGGTATGGTGGCGCAATCCCGGCGCGAAGGCGGCAAAAGGCGCGATCTTGGCCGAACCGGAGGTCGCCAGCGCCGCCAGCGTCCCGCCGCGTGCCGCATGGATCGCCGGACCCATGTATTCGCGGGCGAACTTGGCCGCGCCCAGGATACCCCAACGGATATGTCGCGCCATGACACCCACCCCTTTTTTTCGCTGTTGGTCACAACCTAGGCGGTTGGTGCCGCCGAACAAGCGCCAAGTCGCGACCGGCCGTCAACCACACGCAAAAAGGGCGCCCGAAGGCGCCCTTTGGCGATTGCACCAGCCGCGGTCGCGGCGTCGGTCAGGCCGAAACCAGCATGCCTTGTTCGCGGGCCAGTTCGCGCATCCGTTTCTGCAGCTTCTCGAAGGCGCGGACCTCGATCTGGCGGATCCGTTCACGGCTGACATCGTACTGGCCGCTGAGATCCTCGAGCGTCACCGGCTGATCGGCCAGGCGGCGCTGCGTGAGGATATCCCTTTCGCGGTCGTTCAGCACGTCGAAGGCCTGCGCCAGCAGGGCGCGGCGCGCTTCCAGCTCGTCCTTTTCGGCGTAATCCGCGGCCTGGTCGGCATCTTCGTCTTCCAGCCAGTCCTGCCATTGCATCGCGCCTTCGCCGTCGCTGCCGACGGTGGCGTTCAGCGACGCATCACCACCCGACAAGCGCCGGTTCATCGAGATCACCTCGTCCTGGGTCACGCCCAGATCATGCGCGATCTTTTCCACGTGCTCGGGACGCAGGTCGCCCTCTTCCAGCGCACCGATCCGGTTCTTGGCCTTGCGCAGGTTGAAGAACAGCTTTTTCTGCGCACTCGTCGTGCCCAGTTTCACCAGCGACCAGGACCGCAGGATGTATTCCTGGATCGAGGCGCGGATCCACCACATCGCGTAGGTGGCCAGGCGGAACCCCTTTTCGGGGTCGAACCGCTTGACGGCTTGCATCAGGCCGACATTGGCCTCGGAAATGACCTCGGCCTGCGGCAGGCCATAGCCGCGATAGCCCATGGCGATCTTGGCGGCCAGGCGCAGGTGGCTGGTCACCAGCTTGTGCGCGGCGCTGCTGTCCTGATCTTCGACCCAGCGTTTGGCCAGCATGTATTCTTCTTCCGGCTCCAGCAGCGGGAATTTCCGGATCTCCTGCAGGTAGCGGCTGAGACCCGCTTCCGGCGTCGGGGCCGGTAGGTTCGCATAATTGCTCATGTCCCTGTTCGCTCCAATGTAACGAGGCTTAACATCCAGATAGGACAACCGCCCGCGGGTTTCAAGAGGCCGTGACGGTCATGATATGACACGAAGTTATGGCAGTTTTCCGTCGGTGCGAGACACATGTCAGTGCGTTCACGCGCATGTGCTGCGTTGTAACCACGCCACCGCGCGCTCATGCACAGCTGTGCAAGGCAGCGATGGCCCGGATCTCGACCAACGCGCCGGGCCGCCGCAGCAAAGGCACCTCGACCGCCGTCCAGGCCGGGTATGGCGCCGAAACGCGGCTCCGGCGCACCGTGTCGAACAGTTCGAAATGATCGCGCAGGCCGACGTGGTAACTGGTCATGTCCACCAGGGCCTCCAGACCCTGCCCGGCCTCGGCCAGAACCTCGGCGATCTTGTCGAAACAGGCATCGAACTGGGTTCAGGGATCGGCGGGCATGGTGCCGTCCGGACCGCTGGCCGTGACGCCGGTCAGAAAGACATGCCCGTTCGACAGGATGCCCGGCGACATCGCCAACCGTTGCGCCGTCTCCGCGAAGGCCGGCGGGACCAATGCGCGCTTCATGGCGCGACCCCGCCCAACCCGGCCAGCAGGCCCGCCATGTCCTTGGGCAACGGACAGGTGAACAGCATCGCCTCGCCGGTGACCGGGTGGTCAAAGCCCAGTTCAGCCGCATGCAGCGCCTGGCGGCCGAACCCGTCCACCGCCGTTGCCGCCGCCGGGCTCAGCGCGCCGCGTGGCAGCTTGCGGCGCCCGCCATAGACCGGATCGCCAACCAGCCCGTGCCCGGCATGGGCCATGTGCACCCGGATCTGATGCGTGCGCCCGGTTTCCAGCCGGCATTCCACCAGCGCGAGGCATGGCGGCGTTCCGAACGCCTGCAAGACCCGCGCCCGGGTGATGGCGTGGCGCCCCTGCCCGTCGAAATACACTGCCTGGCGTTGCCGATCGGTCCTGTGCCGCGCCAGCCCGCTGGTGATCTTGATCACGCCGCCCGGTTCCACCGACACGCCGCGCACCCCGCGCAGACGCGGATCGCCCACATCCGGCACGCCATGCACCAGTGCCAGATAGGCACGGCGCGTCGTGTGCGCTTCGAACTGCGCCGCCAGACCCTGATGCGCCCGGTCGGATTTCGCCACCACCAGCAGCCCGCTGGTCTCCTTGTCGATCCGGTGCACGATGCCGGGGCGCCGTTCGCCGCCCACGCCCGACAGCGCCCCACCGAAATGGTGCAGCAACGCGTTGACCAACGTGCCGTCGGGAGAACCGGGTGCGGGATGCACCACCATGCCGGCGGGTTTGTTCACCACCACCAGGTCGTCATCCTCGAACAGGATCTCCAGCGGGATATCCTGCGCGACCACGTCATACGCCGCGGCTTCGGGCACGGCGATCTCGATCACCGTGCCTTCCGCGACACGCGCCTTGGGATCGCTCAGCACCGCGCCACCGCTGCGCACCGCGCCCTCGGCGATCAGACGTGCCAGCCGGGTGCGGGACAACGCCGCCTCGTCCGGCACGTCGCGCGCCAGCGCCTTGTCCAGCCGCGGCGGCGGATCGGCCGCGATGGTCACGCGCACGGTCTGGGTCATGTCGTCTCCTCACGCTCCGGAACGCGGCACCCCACCGGCCGGACAGATCGCGACGATCGTGACACCGATCGCCATCCACGACCAGTCCACCCGGGCGCCACGCGATGACAGGGGATCGCCCCGCCTCTTCTTCTCTTTGGAAAATACGCAAGCCCGGGGTCGGATCAAAGCCACATCGGGGGGGTGGTACCGCCTCCCCGGCTCGAACGGGGGACCTCTAGATCCACAATCTAGCGCTCTAACCAACTGAGCTAAGGCGGCACTGGCGGGCGGGATAAACCCGCCCCGCGCCGATTGCAAGAGCCAAGCCGCCCGAGCCGCTCAAAGATCGACCTCCCAGGCCTGCTCCACCAGGTCGACACCGAAGGACCGCACCGGCACGGAGCGGGTCAACCGCCAGCCCGCCTTGCGGTAAAGCGCGCAGGCCGCCTGGTGGCTTTCATGGGTCCACAAAACCATCCGCCGATAGTCCCGCCGCCGCGCCCAGCCCATGCATTCCTCCAGCATCCGCTGCCCCAGGCCCAACCCGCGCACCTGCGGCACCAGCAGGAAAAGCCGCAGCTTGGCGGTATCGGCATCCACCCGCACGCAAAAGATGCTGCCCAGGCGCGCGCCGCCCTGCCACGCGATCCAGGCGCGTTCCATCGCCGGGTCTCGATGCGCCTCGAAATCCCGCAGGATGTCGGCCACCAGCGCGCCGAAGGTCTCGTCGAACCCTTCCGCCCGCGCGTACAGGTCGCCATGTTGTTGCACCAGCCAACCGGCATCGCCCGGCCCGAAATCCCTGAACGTGACATCCATGGCCCGATCTGACCTGGCAGCGGCTTGCAAATCAACCCCGCCGGGGCTACTTCGCCCACACGGCGCGGAGACAAGACGATGGGCATCAACACCGAACGCGATATCGAAGCCAACCTGCAGATCGGGCCTACCGACCAGGGCATGGTGCGGCTGTTCATCAGCGCCGACGGAATGGAAGTGCCGATGGATTTCGAACCCGACGAGGCCGAGGAGATCGCCGAGGAAATCCGCGCCGCCGCGCAGGCCGCGCGCAAGGTCAAACCCCGGCGCTGACCCGCAAATCCCTCGCAAGGGATTTGCAAATCTCTCACGAGAGATTTGTCCGCCCTACCCGAACGTCCCCGCATCCGGGTCGCGCAGCCCGTGCAGACGCCGCGCCGCATGCACGGCGAAGCGCCGGATCAGCGCATTGCGGCGCGCGCCGGCCAGCTTGACCTCGGGCGCCATGCGCAGGATCTCGGCGTCATAGCCATCGGCGACGATTAGCCCGGTGCCGTCGGGCAGCAGGTCGGTCGGGAAATCCTGGTCGACCGCCCAGAAATACCGGTCGCACCAGTCCAGGTAACCTTCCCACTTGCCGTCGCTCTGGAAATCGGCGCGGCTGGACTTGCACTCCACCACCCAGATTTCGCCCTTTTGCCCAAGCGCCATCACGTCCACCCGCTTGCCCCGCTCGGGCACGAATTCCTCGACCACGGCAAAGCCATGCCCGGCCAGGTGCCGGCAGACGCCACGGGCCAGAACCTGGCCCGGCATGAGGCTGGGTTGCAGGACGCTTTGCATGGGTGAAGAATGAACAAAGTGTGAACAAAACGCAAGCCGGGTTTTACCGCGCCGATCCGGTGCTACAGTGACCGGCGGACCACAGGGAGAGCGCGATGGCGGACGAAACAGGACTGACGCGGGCCGAGGCGCGCGGCGTGCGCCATGCCCGCGAACTCGAGGCGCATCTGAGCTGGCTCGACACCTTCTCCGGCACAGCACTCGGCGTGCTGGCCACCGCATCGGGCATCTACACCTATCTCGGCGTATCGTCGTTGCTGGACGAAAACGGCGCCATGTCGGTCTTTGCCGCGATCGCCTATTCGGTCGCCGTGTCCGTCGGCATCTTCGTCTTCTGGTCCTACCTGATGCGCTTGTTCCCGGCGGTGCGCACGGCGCGGGCGCGGGCCGGGCTGCTGGCATCGATGGGGCTGGGATCGCTGGCCATCGTGGCCATGTCGTCCTGGCTGAACGCAGCCGCTCTGGCCGGGTCCGCGGCCGTGGAACAGCACCTGGCCAGAACCGTGCAGGATTACCAGCTCAGCCTCGAACGCGCCCACGAGGTCGCCTTGTCGGCCCAGGCGCTGCAGCGCGACGTGGCGCGGGTGCGCCAGAGCTTCGAGGATTTGTCCGAACAAGAGGCCGCAGGCGGGCTGTCGGGCCTGGCGGGGCGCGGCGCGGTGTTCCGCGTGCTGCGCCAGAAAGCCGCCGAACTGACGGCGCTGGAAACCCAGATCGCCGCGCAGACCCCGCTGGTCGAACAGGCCTTTGCCGAGGGCAACACGATCCTGTCACGGATGCGCGCCCTGACCGTCGAACCCGGCCCGGTCGAGGCACGCTCGGTCGAGTTTTCCGAAGCCGCGGTGCGCCTGCAGGGCCTCATCACGTCGCTGCGGCAATTGTCGGTGGCGCCGCTGGTGGAACGCGCGGCGCAGGATCTGTCGGCCTCGGTGGTGCTGCCGGAACTCGACGGGCGCACCGAAGAAGGCCGCACCGACCAGGCCGCCACCATCACCTCGGTGCTCGACGTGCTGGCCAGCCGCGCCGCGACGCTGGAGCGCGCCGCGCAGGTGGTTCAGTCCATGGCCCCGGCGACCGATGTGACCTACACGCCGATTTCCGCCGCCGACGCGGTGATCCTTTATGCCGGGAACTTCGTGCCGTCCTGGGCCGGCGCCATCGCCATCGACCTGTTGCCCGCAGTGCTGGTCTTCATCCTGGCCATCACCCAGGCGGCGATCCGGCAGGGCCGCGAATCCGCGGCCATCGAGGACACGCTGACGCTGGCGGAATTGCGGGCCGCGCTGGCGGCCTTGCGCGACGTCGAGCGGGCGCAGGCCGCGTTGCCGGAACTTGACGAAAAACCCGATTCCGCGCCGCCGGTGTCGCATATCGGCGGCAAATCGGCATGAACGCGCGCACGGTTTCGCGCGTGATGGCGGGCGTGCTGATCTTCCAACTGGGGATCGGTGCGCTGCTGGTGCTGGGCGACATGTCGCTCGGCACCCCGCGCCTGCCCGGCCTGTCGCCCGCCGCGCCACGACTCAGCGAACCGGTACGCCCCGGCGACCAGCGCCGCCGCTTCGCGCCGGGCCGCGACGGCAGCCCCGTGCAGCCGCTGCGCGACCCCGGCACCCTGCCTGACCGCCTGACGCTCACGCAGCAGGACGGCACCTGGCGGCTGGAAGGCGCCATCGCCGACGGCGATGCCGCGCGTCTGGCGGATCTGATCGCGCAGAGCGATCCACGGATCGAAACGCTGATCCTGCAATCGCCGGGCGGATCGGTGCGCGATGCGCTGTCGCTGGGCCGGTTCCTGCGCGAGGCCGGCATCGGCACGCGGCTGCTGGCGGGCGAGTTCTGCTATTCCGCCTGCCCCTACCTGTTCGCCGGCGGCACCAACCGCACGGTCGAGGACGGCGCGCAATTGGGCGTGCACCAGCACGCCTTCGGCGAAAACACCCTGTTGCCGGCCTTTCTGGCGGTCGAGGATATCCAGCGCGGCCAGGGCGACGTGATGGTCTATCTCGATGCGATGGGAATCGATCCGATGGTCATGAGCCACGCGCTCAGCACGCCGGCCGACGAGATCTATGTCCTTCTGCCGGACGAGATCGACCGCTATGGCTTTGTAACGCAGTAGAAATTCCGCCTCGCAGATATCGTGCTTGACTCGATACCATTTGGTGTCATTTTAAGTGATACCAAATGGTATCTTGATGAGAGCGCAATGACCGCACCCCTGCAACCCGCCTTTCGTGCCTTGGCCGACCCCACGCGCCGCGACATCCTGCACCGCCTCTCGGCGCGCGAGATGACCATCGCCGAAATCACCGAACATTGCGCCATGACGCGCGCCGCGGTGAAAAAGCACCTGACCGTGCTGCAGGACGGCGACCTGATCCGGATGCGGCGGCAGGGGCGCGAAACCTACAGCCGGCTGAACGCGGCGGCCTTGCGACCCGTTGTCGACTGGCTCGGCTTTTTCGAAACGTTCTGGGACGATCGCCTCGACGCGCTGCACGCCACCCTGTCCCAAAAGGAGCCAGACCAATGACCACGATCACGAAAACCGTTCATCTGCCTGCCGCCCGGCACGTCGTCTGGGATCACCTGACCAGGGCCGATCTGCTGGGAAAGTGGTTCCACCCGGCCGAGGCCGATCTCGCGGTGGGCCGCGATTTCGTGCTGCGATCGGCGCGCGATGGCGACCGTATGTGCTGGGGTCGCGTCGTTTCGGCCGACCCGGTCGCGCATCTGCGCTGGACCTTCACGGTCGGGCCGCTGAACGGGCGGATGACCCGGGTCGACTGGCATCTCGCCGAGCTGCCCGGCGGCACAAGGCTCACGCTGGAACACTCCGGCCTGCCGGACGATGCCGACGCGTTCGGACTGATCCTGGCCCTCGACAAGGGCTGGCACGGTTTCGTCGGCGATCTTCAGGGAATCGCGATGCAGGACTTGCCGCGCCCGGTGGCAGAGACTACCTAGGCGACTGGCGGGTTCTGCCCTTCTCGTGACACGGCAACATTCCGGTGGCCTTAAGCAAATCCGAGGGAGCTGGCTCTGACACGGTCCTGGCCGCGTTACCTGGCGCCCACCTGTAGTAACAGGTCCTCGGGAATGCGCTTGCCCCACGGTTGGTGTGGTTCCCGCCGCTGCGTTTCCGCGCCGGCTTTCCGCGTGGTCTTTCCGCCCTGACCAATCCGTCCCGAAATCCGCCCGAACAGGACGGATCGGTGGTTGCCGTCAGACCCGCCGTCCCAGCACGCGACGGGTGCGCGCGCCGGCTTCGACCGGCACCGGCACCGGATCGGCCGGAATTGCGTCGCGCTTGCCACCGCCGTCCCGGTCGTCATCGCCGCCCATGCGCATGATCGCGATGCCGAACTGCACCCCGGCAAAGACGATGCCGTTGAACAGCCAGAACATCAGCACCGCCAACGCGCCACCGGGGCTATGGGTCACGAGATGCCAGAGATTGGCGATGTTGAACCACAGGACAAGGCCCACAAACACCGCCGACAGGGCAAAGCCTATCAGCACCTGGCGGATGTAGAGACGGATCAGTTTCGGCATGGGTGTTTCCCCTTGAGACATATCCCAAGGTTAAGATGCGACGGGAAATTGGCAAGCCCACACGGCGGAAATCCGCGAAGATCGCGTCAGAACGCCTCGGGCCTCGCCTCGCGCGCCATGTGATCCAGAACGGCGTTGACAAAGCTGGGCTCCTTGCCGTCGGGAAAGAACGCCCGCGCCACATCGACGAATTCGCTGATCACGACCTTGGGGGGCGTGTCCATCGCCAGCATCTCGGCGCCCGCGGCGCGGAACAGCGCGCGCAGGGTCGGGTCGATGCGCGCGATGGGCCACTTCGCCACCAGCGCGCGGTCGGTCATCTGGTCGATCTTCGCCTGCAGGCTGACCGCCTCGCGCATCAGCGTGCCGAAATGGTCGACATCGCCATCGATCATCTCGGTCCCTTCCTCGATCTCGGCGCCAAAGCGGAATTCGAGAAATTCGCGATGCACCTTGTCCAGGTCCTGGCCCGACTGTTCCATCTGGAACAGCGCCTGCACCGCGTAAAGCCGCGCCGCCGAGCGCATCGCGCGTTTCTGGTTGCCGGACAGCTGGGTCATGCCTTGGCCGGCCCCTTGGCCTTGCTGGCGATCTGGTATTCGTCTCGCGCAGGCATGAACCCCACATCCTTGCGCGCCCCGCCCCATCTCCGCGCCAGCGCGATCAGGTGCAGCGCCGCCTCGGCCGCGCCGCCCGCGGTGTTCAGCCGCTTGGCGTCGGCGCGTTCCTCGGCCTGGTCGCGGGTCTCGACGGTGATGATGCCGTTGCCGATGCAGACGCCCTGCAGCCCCAGCAGCATGATCCCCCGCGCGCTTTCGTTGACGACGACATCGTAATGGCTGGTGGCGCCGCGGATCACGCAGCCAAGCGCCACGTAGCCGTCGAAATTCGACAACCGCTCGGCGATGCCGATGGCGGTGGGGATTTCCAGCGAGCCGGGCACCTCGACGGTCTCATGGGTGACACCGGCGCGGTCCAGCACCGCCCGCGCGGCGGCCAGCTGCGCCTCGGCGATGGCGGTGTAATAGGGCGCGATGGCGATCATCACCTTGACCGGCTTGTCAAAGCTCGGAAGCCCCAGATCGTTGTCAGAATGTCCGGCCATCAGCCCAGCTCCGATATCTTGCGGGTGCCGACGATCTCGAGCCCATAGGCCTCGAGCCCCACCACCTTGGGGGTCGGCGAATTGGTCAGAAGGATCAGCCTGGACAGCCCCAGAGACGACAGGATCTGCGCGCCCAGCCCGTATTGCCGCAGCGTCTTGGGGCTGACCTCGTCATGCACGTCCAGCTTCATCGAGGTGTCGCGCAGCAGCACGACCACGCCGCGTCCCTCGGCGGCCACGGCTTCCATCGCGTGCTGGAATTCATGCGCGCGGCCCTTGGGGCCGGTACCGATCACGTCCAGCATCGGGTCCATCGCATGCATCCGCACCAGCACCGGATCATCGCCCGACACGTCGCCCTTGGTCAGCACGATATGTTCGTCGCCATGGGTCTCGTCGGTGTAGATGCGCATCGCCCAGTCGCCACCGAATTCCGAGGTGATGGTCTGCTCCGAGCGCACCCGCACCAGGTTGTCGTTGCGGCGGCGATAGGCGATCAGGTCGGAAATCGTGCCGATCTTGATGCCGTGCCGCTGGGCAAAGGCCACCAGTTCCGGCAGCCGCGACATGGTGCCATCCTCGTTCATGATCTCGCAGATCACGCCGGCCGGGTTCAGCCCGGCCAGCCGCGCGACATCGACCGCGGCCTCTGTATGGCCGGCGCGCACCAGCACCCCGCCATTGCGCGCGCGCAGCGGGAACACGTGGCCCGGCGTCGCGATATCGGCCGCGCCCTTGGACGCGTCGATCGCCACGGCAATGGTGCGCGCCCGGTCGGCGGCGGAAATGCCGGTGGTCACGCCCTCGCGCGCCTCGATCGACACGGTGAACGCGGTCTCGTGACGCGAGGAATTCTGCGTCGACATCAGCTGCAGACCCAGCTGGTCGATCCGGTCTGAAGTCATCGCCAGGCAGATCAGGCCGCGGCCATAGAGCGCCATGAAGTTGATCGCGTCCGGCGTCGCCCATTGCGCGGGGATCACCAGATCGCCCTCGTTCTCGCGGTCCTCGTGGTCGACAAGGATGAACATGCGCCCGTTGCGCGCGTCCTCGATGATCTCCTCGACCGAGGAAATCGCATCCCGCCAGTTCTCTTCCACGGGGCCGGGTTTTTCAAAGGCTGTCATGGCGCACCTCTCTGCGCCCGCAGATAATCCACGCCCGCCGGAATGGCCAGAGCCTCGGGGAAAAACCCCGCGTCTTCTTCTCTTTGAAAAATACGCGAACCGGCCGCGGCCACAGGCGCGTCAGTCGAAGATGTCTTCCAGCGCGTCAAAGGCCTCGTCGAAGAACCGCTTGGCCAGACTCTTTCGCTTTTTCTTCTTCTTGCGCTTCAGCCCACCCGATTGCGCGGCGCGTTCCCAGACCGGCAGCGGCGTGGCATGCACCTCGGGACGTTTCTTGCGGCCCGGCGCCGGCGGAGTGTGGGCGGCGGCATCGACCTGGCCAAGTGGCAGCATCTTGAGATCGTGCAACGGAGCACCGCAGGCCGAACAGCTCAACTCGTGGCGCACCGTGCCGGTCAGGACCAGCGCCGCGCGGGTGCCGCAATAGGTGCAGGTGGCGATTTTCGTGCCGTGGGGCATGGGCGTCTCCTTTGGCCAGAGCTAGGACCCGTGCCGGGCCAACTCAAGGCCGCGCGGCATAAAGCGCCACCGCGGCGGCGTTCGAGACGTTGAGCGACCCGAACGCCCCGGCGAAGGCGATACGCACCAGCCCGTCGCAGACCTCGCGCGTGCGCGGCCGCAACCCCGGCCCCTCGGCCCCCAGCACCAGCGCGACGGCGCGGTCGCGCTGCCCGTCCAGCGCGTCTTCGACGGTCTGCTCGGCCTCGCCCGCCAGGCCCAGCACCAGCCAGCCGGCTTCGCGCAGCGCCTCGATCGCGTCGCCCAGGTTGGTGACGCGCAGATAGGGTTGGCGTTCCAGCGCGCCGCTGGCGGTCTTGGCCAGCGCCCCGGTTTCGGGGGCGGCGTGGTGGCGGGTGCCGATCACCGCGCGGGCGCCGAACACCTCGGCCGAGCGCAGGATCGCGCCGACATTGTGCGGATCGCTGACCCGGTCCAGCAGCACCAGACGCGCGCCGGGGCTGGGATAGGCCACCGCGTCCAGTTTGCCCCAGTCCAGCGGTTTCACCTCCAGCGCCGCGCCCTGGTGGACCGAGCCGGGATCGAGCGGTGCCGAGAAACCGCGCGGATCGCTGATTTCCGGGGTCATGCCCGAGGCGGCGATGGCATCCTCGAGCTTGGTTGCGGCGTTGGGCGTCACGATCAGGCGCAGCCTGTCGCGGGCGGGGTTCTCCAGCGCGTCACGCACCGCGTGCAGCCCGAAAAGCCACACGGTTTCCGCCGCCGAGGCCTTGCGCCCGCGTTCTTTCTCGACCACCCATTTCGGTTTCTTCGCCATCGTCCGATCCCGGCTCTGCCTGTCGGGTTTTGCATGCACGGGGCACCGTCCGACCGCAAGCGACTTTCGCCTTGACGTGTCCCCGACGCGATTGTAATTCCGCCTTCACGCCGATTTTCGGCGCGTGTGGGCGACAGGCCGCAAGGTGTGGCAGGGGACTGTAACTCCCTCGCGGAGACGCACGCCTGGTTCGATTCCAGGGTCGCCCACCATCCCCCCCTTTCCGTGACACCGAAAAGACCCGGCCCGGGTTCAGCGCCGCAGGGTTTCGGCCAGAAAGTCGCGGTCGCGCTTCAGCGCGCGGGCGGCACAGGCGGCGTCATAGGTATCGGTCCGGTCGGATTCGGCGAACCAGTGCCCGGTGCCGGGATAGTCGAAGCCGCGATAGTCGCACCCCGCCCTGGCGATGCTGCGCTCCATCGACTTGCGCGCGGATGCGCTGACCCAATCGTCGGTTTCGGCGAAATGCGCCTGGATACGCGCCCGGCACGAGGCAAAGCTGCCACCCCGCGCCGCGTAATAGAGGATCGTGGCGGCAATGCCGTATTCCGGCCTTTGCGACAGCCAGACCGCCCAATGTCCACCCATCGAAAACCCCACAAGGCCGACAGGCGCCGTTTCGCCGCCAAGCCGCGCCCGCAGTGTTTCGAGATCGGCGCCCAGTTGCCTGTACATCGGCACGCGGCGGGGCCGGCTGCGCAAGCGCCTGGCTTCGGCTTCGGTTTCCGCCGTGGCGCCGTCGAAGAGATCGGCCAGGCCGACCAGGTATCCCGCCCGGCTCAGCGCCGTGCCGTAGCGGCGGAACGACGGGGTCAGGCCCCACCATGAATGGATAACCAGAACGGCGGCCCGCGGTCGGGTATCGGGTGCAACGATCTCCATCGGCGCAGCCCCCTTGCGCATTTCGCTGCCCAGCCTATCGCTGGACCCGGATCGGGGAAAGAGGATCGCAGGCCGCCCGCGCTCAGGCCACACCGCGCCGCAGCGTCGACAGCGCGAACAGCAGCGCCGCAGCACAGACGATGGCGGGACCGGCCGGCGCGTCGAAGACCAACGCGCCCTGCAAACCGCCGAGCGCCGCCAGCACGCCCGTGACGACGGCGATGGCCGCCATGGTTTCCGGACCGCGCGACAACCGCCGCGCCGTGGCCGCCGGGATCAGCAGCATCGCGCCGATCAGCAGCGCGCCCACCACCTTGATCGCCACCGCCACCACGATGGCCAGCGCCAGCGTCAGCACCAGCTGTTCGCGCCTTGGATCAATGCCGCTGGCCCAGGCCAGCTCCGGCGACAGGGTGGCGGTCAGCAGCGCCTGCCACCGCCAGGCCAGAAGCGCCAGGACCAGCGCCGCCCCGCCCCAGATCACCCCCAGGTCACCGCGGCTGACCGCCAGGATATCGCCGAAAAGATAGGCCGACAGATCGGCCCGCGCGCCCGGCACGAAGGCCACCGCCACCAGGCCCACCGCCAGCGCCGAATGCGCCAGCACGCCCAGGGCCGTGTCCATCGCCAGCCCGCGGCCGGCCAGACGCGACACCGCCAGCGCCATGACCACCGCCACCGCCAGCGCCCCGGCGAAAATCGGCACCGACAACGCCAGCGCCAGCGCCACGCCCAGGATCGCCGCATGCGCCGTGGCATCGCCGAAATAGGCCATCCGTCGCCAGACCACGAAACAGCCCAGCGGCGCCGCGGCAAGGGCCACGCCGACCCCGGCCAGGGCGGCACGGATCAGGAAATCGTCAAGCATGATCGTGGTCGTGGTCGTGGTCGTGGTCGTGGTGGTGATGGTGGTGTTCGTGGCGGTAAAGCGCCAGCGCGCCCTGCGTGCCGGTGCCGAACAGCGCCCGGTATTCCGCCGCCTGGGCCACGACCTCGGGGTGGCCTTCGCAACAGACATGGCCGTTGAGGCAGATCACCCGGTCCGAAGCGCTCATGACGACGTGCAGTTCGTGACTGACCATCAGGATCGCGCAGCGGTGGCGGTCGCGGATGTCCTCGACCAGCCGGTAGAAGGCCGCCGAACCGGGCTGGTCCAGCCCTTGCGTCGGCTCGTCCAGGAACAGCACTTGCGGATCGGACAACAAGGCGCGCGCCAGCAGCACGCGCTGTCGCTGTCCGCCGGACAGTTGCGTCATCTGCCGGTCAACCAGCGCTTCGGCGCCAACCTCGGCCAGGGCCGCCAGCCGCGCGGCACGCGGTATCCGGCGCGGCAGGTTCAGGAACCGCGCCACGCTCAGCGGCAGGGTCGGGTCGATCACCAGGCTTTGCGGCACATAGCCCACCCGCAGGCCGGGCGCACGGTCGACGGTACCTTCCGCCGGCACCGCACCCAGCAAAGCCTTGAGAAAAGTCGATTTTCCCGACCCGTTCGGGCCGACGATCGTGACGATCTCGGCCGCATCCAACGCGAAAGACACGTCGTGCAGCACGGTCTGCCCGCCATAGCGGACGGTCAGGTTCTTCGCTGTGATCAGGCTCATGCCGCGGCTTTGTCCCGGCAGGACGGGCACAGCCCCTCGGCTTCGATCACCATGCGTTCGACTTCGAATTCCAGCGGTTCGGCGGCGCTGCGCACCGCCCGCGACACCCGAAATCCCGGCGCTTCGGCGACCGTCGAACAGGCGCGGCAGATCAGGAAGGCCGGCGTGTGATCCAGCCCCGGATGCACGCAGCCGACAAAGGCGTTCAGCCGCTCGATCCGGTGGGCAAAGCCGTTCTTGGTCAGGAAGTCCAGCGCCCGGTAGGCCACCGGCGGTTGCGAGCCCAGACCTTCGGCGCGCAGCACGTCCAGCACCTCATAGGCCCCCATCGCCCGGTGTTCGGCCAGCAGGATCTCAAGCACCCGCCGTCGCACCGGCGTCAGTTGCAGTCCGTGCTCGGCGCAGGCCGCCTCGACGGTTTCCAGGCTGCCCGAAATGCAGGCGCTGTGATCGTGTTTTTCGAACCCGGTGATCTCGCTCATCTCCGCCCCCTCGATTTTCTATTGATATGTTATATCATCCATTATAGCACTCGGGCCGGTTCGTTGACAAGCGAGGTGTGCCATGCGCGTTCTGCCCGTCCTTTTCTGCCTGTTTGCCCTGCCGCTCAAGGCCGAATCGCCCAGGGTGATGACAGATCTGCTGCCGGTCGAATCGCTCGTGGCGCAAGTGATGGAGGGCATCGGCGCGCCCGGCCGGCTGATCGAGCCAGGCGGTTCGGCGCACGATATCGCGCTGCGGCCGTCGCAGGCGCAGGCCCTGTCCGAGGCCGACCTGGTGGTCTGGCTGGGGGCCGATCTGATGCCCGGCCTGGACCGCGCGGTGTCGGCGCTGCCGGCCGATGCCCGCCGGCTCGACCTGAGCGCCATCGCTGGCGTGACGATCCTTGAGCCGCGCGAAACCGCCGTTTTCGAGATCGACGCGGATCACGAGGATCACGGGCACGAGGATCACGGGCACGACGATCACGGGCATGACGAAAAAGCGCATGACGATCACGATCACGCCCATGGCGCAGCCGATCCGCATGCCTGGCTGGACCCGGACAACGCCGCGCTGTGGCTGAGCGCGATCGCCGCCGAACTGGCCGCGCTCGACCCCGCAAATGCCGACACCTACCGCGCCAATGCCGAAACCGGGATCGCCGCCGTGTCAGCCGCCCGGGACGAGGCGCGCGCGGCTCTGGACGCGGCGCAGGACAAGCGGTTCGTCGTGTTGCACGACGCCTACCACTATTACGAGGACGCGATGGGGCTGACGGTGATCGGTGCTCTGTCCGCCAGCGACGACGCCCCGCCCTCGCCCGCGCGTCTGTCGGAACTGCGCGCGCATCTGGCAGAAGAAGCGGTCACATGCCTGTTCACCGAACCGCAGGCCAACCCAAAGCTGATCGCCGCACTGACCGAAGGCCAGATCGTGCCCGTGGCCGAACTGGACCCGCTGGGCGCGCATCTGGAACCCGGACCGGGTTTCTATCCTGCGCTGATCCGCGACCTCGCGACCCGCATCGCCGGGTGCAAGTGACCCTCAACGCCGCCCGTCAAAGGGTTTGAGCGCGATTCCCGCGGCTTCCAGCGCCGCGCGGGTGGCGCGCGCGATGGCCAGCGCCGTGGCGCCGTCGCCATGCAGGCAGATCGTGTCCACCGCCGCCGGGATGCGCGCGCCGCTTTCGGCGATGATCGCGCCCTCCTGCACCATCGCGACGATGCGGCTGGCGGCGTGGTCGGGATCGTGGATCACCGCGCCGGGCAGGCTGCGGTCGACCAGGGTGGCGTCGTCGTTATAGGCGCGGTCGGCGAAAATCTCGCCCGCCCAGGCGCAACCCAGGCTTTCCACCGCGCGCTGTTGCGCTGTGGCGGCCAGCACCATGACGATGATGTCGGGATCCACCGCCAGCGCGGCCTCGTAGCAGGTGCGCGCCATCGCCTCGTCCTCGGATGCCATGTTGGCCAGCGCACCGTGCAGCTTCAGATGCCGCACCGTGCCCCCCGCCACCCGCGCCATGCCGATCGCCGCGCTCAGCTGGTATTGCACCAGCGCGCGCAGGCTGGCCGGCGGAAGGTGCATCCGCCGCCGCCCGAAGCCCTGAAGGTCGGGAAAGCCTGGATGCGCGCCGATGCCGGTGCCGCGCGCCACGGCGGTCTTCATCGTCGCCGCCATGACGTCGGGGTCGCCGGCGTGAAAGCCGCAGGCGATGTTGGCCGAGGTCACCACCTCGAGCAGCGCCGCGTCCTGGCCCATCACCCAGGGGCCGAAACTTTCGCCCATATCGGCGTTCAGGTCGATGCGTGCGCTCATGGTCGTTCCTTTCAGAGATCGTCGCCGGCGGTGACGCCGCCGATCAGCGTATAGGCCAGAAGATCGGGGATCGACGCCGGGTCGCGCAAGAGCGGATGCGCCTTGCGACGCAATCCCCCCAGATCGGCATGGAACCGCGCCACCGCCGCGCGGCCTTCGTTCAGGGTGACGAAGCGGAAGCGCAGCCCGCTGCCGGGCGGGGCCTGCACCACCCGCGGCAGGTCGGGCGCGATCACCGTGCCGATCCGGGGATAGCCACCGGTGGTCTGACACTCGGCCAGCAGCACGTAGGGCGCGCCGTCGCCGGTCATCTGGATGTCGCCGGGGCTGATGATGTCGGACACGATCGACAGCCCGCCCTCGGCGTGAAATCCCCCGCCCTGCGGATCGAGCCGCGCGCCCATGCGCGAGGCGCGCGTGTCCTTTACGAATGCGGTCTCGGCAAAGCGGGTGCGTTCGACATCGGCGAATAGGCCCGTCTGGTAGCTGGGCACAACGCGCAGCGTGCCGCCGTCGAAGCGCGGCGCGATCGGCAGCGTCAACCCGACGGGCCCGCCCCGGTCGTCGCCGATGGGCAGCCGGTCGCCCGCCGCAACCGGCGCACCGATCCGCGCCGTCAGATGGGCCGAACGCGAGTTCAGGAAAGGCTTGGTCGCGATGCCGCCACCGACATGCAGATAGCCGTACATCCCCGCCTCGCAGGGCCCGATTTCCAGCCGCGCGCCCGCCGGCATCGCGTGCGATGCGCACCAGGCCAGCCGCTGACCGTCCAGCGCGGCGCGCATCGGCGCACCGGTCAGCGCGATGCGGCAATCCTGCGTCGCCTCGAACGTGCCGCCGGTCCCGCCCATCTCCAACGCCGCGCAATCCGCGCCCTGCCCCAGCAGTGCAGCGCCCTCGTGCAGCGCCAGCACATCCAGCGCACCGCCGCGCGACAGCCCCTCGGCGATCCAGCCCGGGCGGCCCAAATCCTGCACGGTCACGGCCGGTCCGGCGCGGTGGACGATCAGCGCGGCGCTCATAGCGGCTCCCACGTGCAGCCGCCGTCGGGGTCGCCTTGCAGGTCATCGAAGCGGTTGCGCGGCACGGCGGGAAAGACCACCTCGTCGCCGGGGCGCAGCAGGAAGGGGCGGTCATGGCCGGGGCGAAAAAGCGGCGCGGCGGTCTGGCCCACATGGCGCCAGCCGGTGGGCGCCCGGGTCGCGAACAGCACCATCTGCCGGATCGCCAGCACCAGCGCGCCGGTCGGCACGGTGGGCGTCAGCCCCTGCTGGCGCGGGATGTCCCAGGCCGCGGGCAGTTCGCCCAGATAGGGCTGGCCGGGCGCGAACCCCAGGGCCGTGACGCGCAACCGCGCCGAGGACAGCACCGCGATGGCGGCATCCGCATCACAGCCCGCCAGGCCCGCGGCCTCGTCCAGCTGCGGGGCCAGGTCGGTGCCGTAGACGGTGGGGATGCGGTGCAGCCTGCGGCCCGCTGGCAGCGGTTCGGCGAACCAGTCGCGGCTGGCCATCAGCCTGGACAACCGATCCTCGAGCGCATCGGGGTCGGCCTTCGGCGTCATGCGCAGATAGGCCGAGACCAGCGTCGACGAGGTTTCGGCCACGCCGTCCCAACCTGCGCCCTCGATCGCGGCGCGAAAGGCGATGGCGGCGCGGTTCGCCGGTTCCGACAAGGCCGGGCCGAAGCTGACCAGCAGCCCGTCGGCGCCGGCGTTGCGCAATATGGGAAAGCCCGGGATCATCGCGGCGCTACAGTGCCGCAACGCCGGCCGGCGTCAAGCCGCGATCAGCCGCTGCATCGCCGACAGGAAGGCCGCGACCTCGGCCCGGGAATTGTAGTGGCAGAACGACACCCGCACGCAATGCTCCTGACCCAGCGGGGTCAGGATGTTGCCCGAATAGTGGTCGGCCTTGCGGGTGTGCACGCGGATGCCGTGATCGTTCAGCCCGGCCACGATCTCCGGCGCGGGCCGTCCGTCGACCCAAAAGCTGACCAGCCCCTCGCGCGCGGGATTCTCGGCGCCGCCGATGATGGTGACGCCCGGCATCTCGGCCAGGCCCGGCAGGTTGCCGGTGCCGTGGATCATGGCCTGTGCCAGGTCCGCCTCCTGCGCGTGGATGGCCGCGCCGGCCGCTTCGATCCGGGCGCGGGGGTCGGCGGCATCGGACACCTGCCCGCCCAGCCAGTCGAAATAGGCCACCACGTCGGACATCGTGGCGTAGGACCCGGTGTCGCGGGTGCCCAGTTCCCATCCCGTCGTCGGGCCGCCGACCAAGGTGTCATGCGGCAGCGCCGTCAGCCGGTCGGACACCCAGGCCACGCCATAGCCGTGGCGGGAAAACACCTTGTAGGGCGAGATGACATAGCCATCGATGTCGTAGGATGCGACGTCGATCCGGCCGTGACAGGCATGCTGGATGCCGTCGACCAGGATGAAACACGCGGGCGCCACGGCGCGGATCGCGGCGGCGATGGCGGCCACGTCATTGCCCATGCCGGTGACGGGCGAGGTGTGCAGGATCGTCGCCACGCGCGTGTCTGGTGTCACATGCGCGGCATAGTCCTGCGCCGTGACGCGGCCCGTGGCGTCGTCATGCGGGATCAGCACATGGCGTTTGCCCGCCTCGCCCGCCCACCGCGCGGCGGCAGACCGCGAGGCGGGATGTTCGACGGTCGAGCTGAGCACCACGCCCTGTGGCGTTCCAAGACAGGCGGCGGCCGCCAGGCGGAACAGCAATTCGGTGCCGCTTTCGCCGACGAAGATCTGGCCCTCGGGTGCGTTGAACAGGGTGGCCGTGTCGGCCCGGGCCTTGGCGATCACGTCCATCAGCGCCCGTGAGGCCGGGTTGTCGCGGCCCTGGTTGTCGGGGATGGCGGCGAAGCGCGCCGAGGTATCGACCACCGAATTCAGCGTCAGCGCGCCGCCGGCATTCTCGAAGAAAATCCGCGGGCCGGTGAAGGGGCAGGCATCGACATGGGCAAAGCGGCTGCGGATCGCGTCCAGCAGGCCGGGCGTGTCGGCGATCGGGTTCAATGTGGCTTGTCCTGTTGCTGCAAGGCGTCTTCCATCGCCTCGATCACCGCGTCGGCATCGTCGGGATCCTGTGACGGGATGGCGTAGGAGCCGGTCATCCACTTGGCCAGGTCCACATCGGCACAGCGTTTCGAACAGAACGGGCGGTATTCGCTTGTCGAGGCGCGTTGGCAGATCGGGCAGGTCACGTCAGCATCTCCGTCACGGGCGCGCGGTCGCGCTTGCGTTGCAGTTCCATCAGGCCCAACTGGGTCCAGCCGGTCAGCACCGTCTCGACGCTGTCGCGCTTGAGCGCGGCGCGCAAGACCTGCTCGAGCTGGCGGCGGTCCTTTTTCGGCACCGGCGCGGGATCGACCAGCACCTGCCCGCCCAGGCCGCGCAGCCGCAATTGCCGCGGCAGGTCGCGCAGCGCGGCGATGTTGGCCTTGAGCCCCGCGGCGGGCGAGGTGTCGCCGCCGGTATTGATGTCGACGGCCACCAAAGCACGGGTCGGCTCGATCCACATCGACGCGGTTCCGCCCAGATCGACACGGGCATGGCGCAGCGCGTCGATGGCCTCGGTCACGCCGTGACGGTCGAAGGCGCCCGCGCCGTCGTCGATCGCCGCCGGGTCGGTCCAGTCGCGCCAGGCCAGCGCGTGCGGGCCGTCGCCCTCGACCAGCAATTCGGCATCGCCCGCGGTATCGGCCAGAACCTGCATCGCCAGCCGCGCCATGGCGGCGATATCTTCGGCCACCGCGTCGGAATCGGCCGCCTCGGCGGCGGAACGCAGGATCAGCCCCGCGCCGTCCGGCAAAGGCGCCGACCCGACCGTCTCGCGCGCCAGAAGGGTCAGCGCGTCTCTCGCCTCGTCCTCGCGGATCTGGCGCGACACGTTCAGCCCCGGCGCACCGGGCGTGACGATGGCATGGCGCGACTTGAACAGCAGTCGCGTGGTGACGGGGATCGCCTTGCCCGGCTCTGCGAAACCAGTGACCTGCACGAGCACCGCATCACCGGGCGCCAAACCCTTGACCTGGCGCAGAAAGGCGTTGCCGTCGGGGGTACGCAGGAACATCCCGCCCTGGCCCTTGACTGGCCGGTCGGCGATGGCGCGGTAGATCGACCCGGGCCGGGGTCCGTCGGGATCGAGAAACAGATCCTCGAGCCGCCCGTCGACGATCAGCGCCGCGGCTTCGCGTTCCCCAAGATGGTCCAGTGCAATCGTGCGTCCCTTCATGGGGCGGCGTTGTAGAGCGGATATCCGGCGGCGAGAAGCAGATTCGCCGTCTCGGCCAGGGGCAGCCCGACGATGGCGGTGAACGATCCGCTGATCCACGGAATGAACGCTCCGGCCGGTCCTTGGATGGCATAGCCGCCCGCCTTTCCGCGCCAGTCGTCGCTGGCGATGTAGGCGTCGATCTCCGGTTGCGACAGGTGCTTGACGCGGACGGCGCTGACGACGTCGCGTTCCCAAATCCGGTCGCCGCGACGCACCGCGATGGCGGTCACGACCCGGTGACGCCGCCCCGACAACGCAGCCAGGAAACCGCGCGCCTCGTCGGCATCCTGCGGCTTGCCCAGGATGCGGCGGCCAAGCGCGACGGTGGTGTCGGCGCTCAACACGATCTCGTCCGGTGCGGCGTCGATGGCCTGCGCCTTTTCGCGCGCCAGCCGCACGCAATAGGGCCTCGGCAATTCGCCGGGCCGCGGATCCTCGTCGATCTCGGGCGGGCGGATGTCGTCGGCCACCACGCCCAGCTGCGCAAGCAATTCGCGGCGGCGCGGGCTGCCGGAGCCCAGAATCAGGCGGGGATGGGACATGCCGGGTCGGCCCTTCTGACACGACAACGCCGGGCGTTGGCCCGGCGCCTGTCTTTGCGGTGTGACCCGCTTACTTGAAGCGGTAGTTGATGCGGCCCTTCGTCAGGTCGTAGGGCGTCATCTCGACTTGCACCTTGTCGCCAGCCAGAACCCGGATGCGATTCTTGCGCATCTTTCCTGCCGTATGTGCGATGATCTCATGGCCATTCTCAAGCTCGACCCGAAACGTCGCATTGGGCAGGAGTTCCTTCACGACACCGGGAAATTCGAGCGTATCTTCCTTGGCCATGGTCTCTCCTTCATACACGCCCCGCCATTGCGCGGAGCATGGCGTCATATGCGCCCATCACGCCTGTTTTTCAAGGGGCTAATCAGCGCAGGCGTCGAAGTGCGGCGGCGCCGTCACGGCCCTGCTGATCGGCCCAGTCGCGCCTGTTCAGCACGCCGCCATCGGCGCGCACCCGCGCAATCGCGGCAAGGTCGATCTCTGCATAGGTCCAGCCCGGCGCATCGCGGCTGCCCTGCGCCAGGATACCCGTTTCCGGGAAACCCCGGTCAGGCGGGCCGTAAACCCCGCCTGCGCCCGTATTGGTGTCCACGGCAGGCGACCACGGGCATGATCCGACAGTCGAAGACATGACCGTAACACATTGATTTTCCAAAGCACGCGCCATCGCCCCGATGCGAACGCGGGAATAGCCGGTCAGGGCCTCGGTGCAGGATGGCACGAGGATGACATCGGCTTGTGACAGCGCCCGGCCCAACAACGGGAACTCGGCGTCGTAGCAGATCAGCACGCCGATCCGGCACAGCGCGGTGTCGAAGATCTGCAACGCGCCACCGCCCTGCACATGCCATGTCTCGCGCTCGAACCGGGTCATCACCTGCTTGTCCTGCTGCGCGACCGCACCGGACGGAGCGAAAAGCCGCGCGCGGTTGACCGGGCGCACGCCCAATGCCGGATCGAAAACCGGCGCCGACGCGGCAAGGATGTGCACGCCGAAGCGGCGGGCGAGGTCCGCGTGCAGCGCGTCGGCCATCGGCACCCGCTCGGACACGGCGTGCAGCGACGCTTCGAGATCGGCGGCGATATCGGCGCCTGCCAGGGTTGCCAATTCCATCGCGCCGTATTCGGGAAACACCAGTAGCTGCGCGCCCTCGCCGGCCCCACGGCTCACCCAATCGGTAAGCTTTTCCCGGTAAGCCTCTTCGTTGTCGAAGAAATCCATCGGGTAAGCTGCCGCCGCCACTTTCATGCCGGGTCCTCCAGATCGCGCATCCAGAATTGCAGGTCGTGCACGGTTTCACCCGCCTGATCCACGTCCTTCCACCGAAACGCGGCGACGACGCCCGGCATAGGCGCATAGCCGCGCTTGCGCCAGAACGGGTCGAGCGATGCGTAATCCGCGGGGCGCAGCGGATGATCGGCGGGCCGGATCACGGCGCAGAACGCCGTCCGCCGCCGACCGAGCGCGCGGGCATGCGCCTCGCGCAGATCGAAGAACCGGTGTCCGATGCCCTGCCCGCGCCAGCCCGGCAGCAGCACCGACTCGGCGCAGTAGAACACGTCTTTAAGGTCGATGCCGGTGCCATCGAAGGCCGCGGCGAAATCGTCGGCGTGATCCTCCATCGGCGTGCCCGTCGCGGCCCCAACCAGGCGATCGCCGTCAAAAGCGCCGATCAGCACCGCCTCGGCGCTGTCGCGGTAGGATTGCAGATAGCGTCGTTCATAGTCCGGATCGCCGTCATACAGGTAGGGCCAGTCGCGAAACACCGCGATGCGCAGCGCGGCCACCGCGTCCAGCGCCCGCTCCAGCGCCGCACCGGTCAGCGCCGCGACCCGAATCACGACACCTGCCCGATCCAGTCGGCCAGGTTGTAATAGGTCACGACGCGGGTGATCCGGCCATCCGCCAGCGAAAAGAACGACCCGGCGGGCAAGCGGTAGGTCTGGCCGCGCGCCTCGGGCAGGCCCGAATCGGTTTTCAGATAGGTGCCGTTGACGATGTATTCGGCGGCCGCGCGCGTGCCGTCCTCGGTCGCAAAGATGACCATGTCGGTCAGCGTCTCGTCATAACAGGCCGACATGTGATCGCAGAACGCGGCGAACTTGTCGCGGCCGATCCGCACCTGCCCCTCGTTGACATGATGGGCGACATCGTCGGCCAGGCAATCCAGCATCCCGGCCGTATCCTTGGCATTGAAGGCATCGAAATAACGGCGGATCGTGTCGGCGCTCATGTCTCGGCCCATTTCTGCTTCAGTCGGTCGACGATCTGGTCGCGGGTCTGACGATAGGCGTTCAGCTTCTGCTCGCGGGTCTCGCCGATGCCGGTGGGGTCCATCACCGGCCAGTATTCGACCGTCAGGTGATAATAGCGCGTCAGGTCCAGCGCGGCGCGCTGGCTGGCGGGCGACAGCGCGACGATCAGGTCGAAACCCGACAGCGCCTCGCCCATCTGTTCCAGTTCCTCGAAGCTGCGCGACCGGTGACGGGCCAGTTCGACCCCGATTTCCTTGCAGGCGGCGATCGCGAAGCCGTCGATCTCGAGATCATTCCTGACCCCAACGGATTGCACGTAGGTATCGGTACCGAAAAGCTTTTTCATGATGCCCTCGGCCATGGGCGAGCGCACCGCGTTGTGATCGCAGCAGAACAGGACGGATTGGGGCAGTTCGGCCAAATTCAGGCCCCGAAATGCAACACGCAGATCAGCGTGAAAAGCCTGCGGGCCGTTGCATCGTCGATCTCGGCCTTGCCCTCCAGCCGTTCCTGCAGGATCCGCGCGCCTTCGTTGTGGATGCCGCGCCGGGCCATGTCGATGGTTTCGATCTGGCTGGGCGGCATCGTCTTGACCGCGTCGAAATAGCTCTTGCAGATCTGGAAGTAGTCCTTGACCACCTGGCGGAAGGGCGACAGCGACAGGTGAAACTCGGCCGCCTTTTCGTGACCCTCCGTGCTGACGTCGAAAACCAGACGCTTGTCGCGGATCGACAGCCCCACATGGTACGGCCCCGGCGGAACCTCGCGATCGTCGCGCGCCGGCAGAACGAACGAGTTCTCCTCCATCAGGTCGAACATGGCGACGCGGCGCTCCTGTTCGATCTCGGGCGTCGGAGGCGGCAGGTTGGCGTCATCCAGCTGGATATGGGCGATACGGGTCATCGGCGGCGTCCCTTGGCACAGGTGCCCCCGTTCTATCGCCGCGCCCGCGTTTCCGCAATCGGACCTAGGGACGAGTTTCTGCATTGCAGCGTGGCGGCCACGGGATCAGTCGTTAAGCCGCGCCAGCCGCGCCGTGACCGACAGACCGTGCGCTTCCAGGCTTTCGGACCGCGCCAGGGTTTCCGCTGCCGGGCCGATGGTGCTCAGCGCCTGCGGCGTCATCCGCGTCAGCGTGGTGCGCTTGAGGAAATCCAGCACCGACAGGCCGGAACTGAACCGCGCCGACCGCGCGGTGGGCAGCACGTGGTTCGGCCCGCCGACATAATCGCCGATGGCCTCGGGCGTCCACTGGCCCAGAAAGATCGCACCGGCATGGGTGATCTTGGCACTCAACCCATCGGCATCGGCCACGCACAATTCCAAGTGTTCGGGCGCGATGCGGTCGGACAGCGACGCTGCCTCGTCCAGGTCGCGCACCGTGATGATGGCGCCGTAATCGCGCCAGCTGGCCCCGGCGATGGCGCGCCGCTCCAGCGTTTCCAAGCGCTTGTCCACCGCCCGAGCCACCTTGCGGCCGAACCCGGCATCGGTGCAGATCAGGATCGACTGGGCGCTTTCGTCATGCTCGGCCTGGCTGAGCAGGTCCAGCGCGATCCAGTCCGGATCGTTGTCGGCATCCGCGATCACCAGGATTTCCGACGGCCCGGCGATCATGTCGATCCCGACCTTGCCGAACACCCGCCGCTTGGCCGCGGCGACAAAGGCGTTGCCCGGCCCGGTGATCTTGTCCACCGGCGCGATCGTTTCGGTGCCATAGGCCAGCGCCGCCACCGCCTGCGCCCCGCCGATGCGATAGATCTCGTCCACGCCGGCGATCCGTGCGGCCAGGATCACCGCCGGGTTCACCACGCCATCGGGCGTGGGCACCGTGATCGCCAGACGCCCCACACCCGCCACCTTGGCGGGAACGGCGTTCATCAACACCGAAGACGGATAGGACGCCAGCCCGCCCGGCACGTAGAGCCCGGCGGCCGAAACGGGCGTCCAACGCCAGCCCAGGGTGGCCCCCTGGGCGTCGGTCCAACTGGCATCCTCGGGCATCTGGCGATCGTGATACGCGCGGATGCGCGCCGCCGCGGTTTCCAGCGCGGCGCGCTCGGAGTCGGGCACCTTGGCGCATTCGGCCTCGATCTCGGCGGGCGAGAACCGCATGGTTTCGGTTGTCAGGTCCAGCCGGTCGAATTTCGCCGTCAGCTCCAGCACCGCCGCGTCGCCGCGCGCGCGAACGTCGGCGATGATTTCGGCCACCACCGCGTCGACGTCCGGGCTGTCCTCGCGCTTGGCGCCCAGCAGCGCGGCGAAGGCGGGCTCGAAACCGGGATCGGTCGTGTCCAGAAAGACGGGCATGGCGGCACTCCTTTGCCGCGCTGATATAGCGCCCGGCCCGCGTCCTCAAGCGCTTGCCCCCCGGCCCGTGCGCGGTAGGGTGGCGCAGGGGAGGACGCCATGGCGCTGCGCATTTTCTCGGACCGCGATCGCCCGGTGCATCTGGGCCCCTATCCGCTCGAACGGCTGGCGCGCGCCGCGCTGCCCGATCTGTCCGCCCTGCCCGCCTTCCGGCCGGTGCCGTTCGACCGCCCCGCAACACGCGAAAGCCTGGTCAACGCCATGGTAGAGCATCAGGCGATGATGGACGCGATCCGCGACGGGCTGGTCAACAAGGCGCGCTCGGACATTCCCGAAGACCCCGTCGCGCGCACCAACCACCTCAAGGCGTTCGGCTATTTCAACGATGCCTCGATGGTCGGATGCGCCGCCCTGCCCGACGCCGCGCGACTGCAGGCGCCCGTGGTCAATCCCGGCATCGCCGCACTGGCCCAGGCTTTGCGCACCCGGCAGACCAAGACGCTGGCCGCCGGGATCGATCTGATCATGGCCGATCTGCGCGAATCGATGGAGGCACCGCCCGCGTCGATCGACGCGCATACCCATGTGCTGGTCTTCCTGGTCGAGCACCCCCGCGACCCGGTGCCGGACGAGCCCGGTTTCGACTGGATCGCGGATGCGCTGCCGCAGCGTGCCTGCCTGCGCGCCACCGAAACCGCCTGCGTGATCGCGAACTACATCCGCCTGCTGGGTTGGGATGCCAAGGCGCATTCCGGCACGACGACCGACCTGCACCTGGATCGGCTGGCGGTCGCCGCGGGGCTTGCGGTAATCGAGGACGGCGCGGCGGTGGCGCCCTGGCTGGGCCGGCGTTTCGGCCTGGCCGCGGTGTCGACGACCCTGGCGCTGGCGGCCGACGCGCCTCTGGCACCGTTGGCGGGTCAACCACGCGACATCCTGACCGGCTGGCGCTGGAAGACCGGCCTGCATTCGGCCAAGTCCGCCCGCACCCGCGACCCGTTCGCCACCCGCCGTTATGCCGATGGTCCGCAACCGTTCGAGACGCTCAGGCGCGTCGACCAGCCCACCACTTATATCGACGAAGCCAACGTGCCCCGCGTGCCGAAACGCACCGACATGTTCGCCCGCGCCCAGTTCGGCGACATGGGCCCCAAGCTGCAAAAGGGCGCGACCCGCGGGCATTACGTCAACAAGGCCGCGCCCTCGGCCGCGCAGCGCCGCGCGCTAGGCGCCTTCGTGCTGCTGCAGGACGGCGCCCCGTCGCCGGACCCGCATCCGGCCGACCCCGCCAACCATGCCGCCGCGATCAAGGCGGCCTGCTATTTCCTGGGCATCGACGCGGTGGGCATTAGCCGCTGCCCCGCCTGGGCCTGGTATTCCCACGACGCGACCGGCGCGCCCATCGACCCGCCGCACGACGAGGCGATTTCGATGATCGTCGACCAGGGCTTCGAGACGATGGAGGGCGCCAGCGGCGACGACTGGATCAGCGTCGCGCAATCGATGCGCGCCTATCTGCGGTTCTCGCTGCTGGGCGGGGTGATCGCCGCGCAGATCCGGCGCCTGGGCTATTCCGCCAAGGCCCATTCGGTGATGGATGGCGAAGTGTTGCAGCCGCCGCTCTTGCTGCTGAGCGGCCTGGGCGAGGTCAGCCGCATCGGCGAGGTGATCCTGAACCCCTTCCTGGGCCCACGGCTGAAATCCGGCGTGGTGACGACCGACATGCCGCTGGCCCATGACAGCCCCATCGATTTCGGTCTGCAACGCTTTTGCGAGGGCTGCAACAAATGCGCCCGCGAATGCCCCTCGGGCGCGATCACCGCCGGGCCGAAGGTCATGTTCAACGGCTACGAGATCTGGAAATCCGACAGCGAGCGTTGCGCCACCTACCGCATCACCACAGAAGGCGGCGCGATGTGCGGGCGCTGCATGAAAACCTGCCCGTGGAACCTGGAAGGGCTGTTCGCCGAGGCGCCGTTCCGCTGGGCCGCGATGCACGTGCCCGCCGCAGCACCGCTGCTGGCCTGGGCCGATGATGCCGCCGGCCGCGGCGGGCTGAACCCGGTCAAGAAATGGTGGTGGGATCTGGAACTGCAGCAGGGCGGACACTACGCTCCCACGAAAAAACCCCTGAACGAAAGAGGGTTGCAGCGCGATCTGCGTGTGAAACACGAAGACCAGACCTTGGCCGTCTACCCAGCACCCCTGGCGCCACATCCCTGGCCCTATCCGTTCCCGATGGACCGCGAGGCCGGGATCGAGGCATTCCAGGCCCTGGTCACCGCCGAGGAATACCAGCTGCGCCAGGCAGCGGGCGACGACAGCGTCCTGCACCGCTATACCGCCGCGGGCGAAAGCCCGGTGCTGCGGGTCGAGATCGCCGAGGCCGATGTCATGGCGCCGGGCCTCACCCGCTATGTTCTGCGCGACGTGCAGGGCCGCGACCTGCCCGATTGGGACGCCGGGGCGCATATCGACATCGTCGTGGCACCGGAATACCTGCGGCAATACTCGCTTTGCGGCGATCCCGCGGACCGGTCGCGTTACGAGATCGCGGTACTGCGCGAAGACGATGGCCGCGGTGGATCGGCCCTTCTGCACCGGATATTCACACCGGGCCGCAAGGTGTTCGTCTCGAAACCGATCAATCACTTCCCGTTGGCCGAGGACGCGCCCTACAGCTGGCTGTTCGGCGGCGGGATCGGCGTCACGCCGATGATCGCCATGGCACACCGGCTGCACGCCCTGGGCCGCGATTTCGTCCTGCACTACTCGGTCTCGTCGCGCGCCGGCGCGGGCTTCCTCGACATGCTGGCGGGCGCCGACTGGGCGGACAAGGTGGCGCTGCACGTCTCGGACGAAGGTACGCGCTGTGATCTGGGCAAGATCCTGTCCCACCGGCCCGGCGCGCAGGTCTATACCTGCGGTCCGGACGCCTACATGCAGGCCGTTCTGGCCGCCGCCGAAGCCGCCGGTTTTCCCGAAACCGCGCGGCATTTCGAATATTTCTCGGTTCCGGCGATCCCGGATTACGTCAACCACCCCTTTGCCATCCGCTTGAAAGATGGCCGGGAAGTATCTGTTTCAGCGTCCGAATCCGCCACCGACGCCCTTGCCCGCGCGGGTGTGCATGTCGATGTGAAATGCAGCGACGGGCTCTGCGGGGTCTGCCAGTGCGGATTGATCTCGGGCGCGGTCGAGCACCGGGATTTCGTGTTGTCCAGGGCGCAGCGGGAAACCCGCATCATCCTGTGTCAAAGCCGCGCGGCACAACCCGGCGGCGTGATCGCGATCGACCTTTAATCGGGGTGTTTCGGCACCTTGCCCGAGGGTGCGAGATAGGGCCGCGTAACGTCGCGCAGCCCGACCTCCAGCGCTTCGACCCGCAGCCGGATCGCGCCATCGCCCGCCAGCGTCAGCAGCACCTCTCCACCGCCGTCCTCCTGCGCCTCGAAACTCACCGACAGCAGTTGCAGAACCGTGTCCTTGTCCGACCGGTCGATACCCTGGCTTGCGACGTGCAGCACATGATCGACGATCAGCATTGCGCGCACGCGTTCGGCCTTGCGACCCGCCCGCTCGGCCGCCGGCAAGTCTTCGCGCCGAAGGCGGTTGACCAGCATGGCGAAACGGCGGCGCCGCGCCTGCCATTGCATCTCGGTGATCGGCAGCACCGCGTCCTGCACCAGCGCCGACAAGACCCGAAGGTCCTCGACATCGAAGGCGCCCAGGTTCAGGGGCTTTTCGCCGCCGTCTTCGAATCGTGCGTCTTCGGTCATGCGCCGTGCACCCGTTCGATCCTGGCGCCCACGCCCGACAGCTTGCGCACCACGTGTTCATAGCCGCGATCCAGGTGATAGACCCGACTGACCACGGTTTCGCCCTCGGCCGCCAACCCGGCCAGGATCAGCGACACCGATGCGCGCAGGTCGGTCGCCATCACCGGCGCACCGCGCAACTTGCCCACCCCGGTGACCTTGGCCGTGCCGCCATGCACGTCGATCTTGGCCCCCATCCGCATCAGTTCCGGCGCGTGCATGAAACGGTTCTCAAAGATCTTCTCCTCCAGCACCGACGTGCCCTCCGCGGTGCACAGCAGCGCCATCATCTGCGCCTGCAGGTCGGTGGGAAAGCCCGGGAACGGCTCTGTCGTGACATTCACCGCCTTGAGCCGGCCGTTCTTGCGCGCCACCTTGAGGCCGGTCGGCGTTTGTTCGACCGAGATCCCGGCGGCGTCCAGCTTTTCGCAAAAGGCGCCGACCAGGTCGATCCGGCCGCCCAGGCATTCCACCTCGCCGCCGCAGATCGCCGGGGCCAGCATGTAGGTGCCCAGTTCGATCCGGTCGGTCACCACGCGGTGCGTCGCGCCGTGCAGCCGGTCGACGCCCTGCACCTCGATGGTCGATGTGCCGTCGCCCTCGATCTGCGCGCCCATCGCCCGCAGGCAGGTGGCAAGATCGACGATTTCCGGTTCGCGCGCAGCGTTGTTGATGACGGTGGTCCCCTTGGCCAGCGTCGCGGCCATCAGGATGTTCTCGGTCGCTCCGACCGAGGCGAAGGGAAAGTCGATCACCGCCCCCTTCAGGCTGCCGCCGCGGGCCTTGGCATGCAGGTATCCGTCGCGCAGCTCGATCTCGGCGCCCATCCGGGCCAGCCCGTCGGTGTGGATGTCCATCGGGCGCGACCCGATCGCGCAGCCACCGGGCAA
The DNA here is from genome assembly GCF_019104745.1 of Thalassococcus arenae. NCBI lineage: Bacteria > Pseudomonadati > Pseudomonadota > Alphaproteobacteria > Rhodobacterales > Roseobacteraceae > Thalassococcus > Thalassococcus arenae. The sequence goes on along the minus strand of NZ_JAHRWL010000002.1, from coordinate 20,244 downwards.
CGACACTTCGGCATGGCCCTCGCGTGCCAGCAGCGGCCCCAGAACCAGGTTCGAGGCGCGCATCTTGCGCACGATGTCGTATTCGGCGCGGGTGTTGATTTCGCCGTGGCAGGCCATCGCCAGCACCTTGCCATCCTGCATCGAGGTCACCTCGGCCCCCAGCGACTGCAGCAGCTGGGTCATGGTGCGGATGTCCGACAGGCGCGGCGCGTTGGTCAGTGTCAGCGGCTCTTCGCTGAGCAGCGTGGCCGGCATCAATGTCAGGCAGGCATTCTTTGCCCCGGCGATCGGGATCTGCCCCTTGAGCGGGCCGTTTCCCTTGACGATGATCTGATCCATGCCTCACGCGTCCTTGTCACTGCTCGGTGCACCGGTTTTCTCTGCCGACCCGGCACGCGCCTTGGCCTGCGCCTTGCGACGCGCCAGATTGGCCTTGAGCGCCGCCTTGAGCCGGTCGTCCCGGCCCGTTCTGGCAGACTTGCCTGTGTCGGATTTCGGTGCCATGCGCCCTCTCTATCGCAGGGGGCAAAGAGCGTCCAGATTGCGCTTGCGCCGCTGGAGATTTGCGTCTATCCACCCGCCACGCCTGATTTCGGGCACCGGCGCTGCTGTAGCTCAGAGGTAGAGCACTCCCTTGGTAAGGGAGAGGTCGAGAGTTCAATTCTCTCCAGCAGCACCATCGCAATCCTTAGTTTGCAACCGTGTAGCCAGGCATGGCGCCATCGGTCGGGTCGACACCCTTGCCAAAGCTATGTCGATGCGCCTAAGCCCTGCGGGTTGGGTTTCGGGGTGGGTCGTGCTGGCATACCGGGTGCTTTCATCGCTTTTCGCCCTTGCGGTCTGCGCCGGAGCGATCCTTCGCAGGGATTGGACGGGGCTGACCCAAAGGCTGGGTGGCGGGGCTGTAGCGGCTTCGGGCCATCATCTGTGGCTGCATGCGGCATCCAACGGCGAACTGGCCTCGGTCAAGCCGGTGATCGACCGGCTGCGCACCGCGCGCCCCGATCTGGATTGGCTGGTCACCTGCAACAGCCGAACCGGCGTCGCGCTGGCGCAAAGCTGGGGGCTGACCGCGCGGCTGGCACCGCTGGACCTGGCCTGGGTGGTCCGGCGATTTGTACGGAACTGGCGGATTTCGGGACATATTGCTGCCGAGGCCGAGTTGTGGCCGCACCGCATCCGGCTGTGCCCCGGCCCGGTCATCGTGCTGGGTGCGCGGATGAGCGCGGGCACCTCGCGAAACTGGGCGCGCTTTCCGGTGCTGGCCGGCCAAACGATGGGCCGGCTGGCGCTGGTCTCGCCGCAGGATGCGGGCAGCCGCGACCGGCTGGCCGGACTGGGTGTGCGGCCCGAGGCGATGGCCGAGGTGGTTGAACTCAAGGCGCTGTACGCAGCCACCGGACCTGATCCCGACGCCGCTTTGAGCGCCGCGTTTCCCCGCCACGGGACCTGGGCGGCGGTATCCACCCACCCCGGAGAAGAGGAGATCGTGCTCGAGGCGCATCGCATCGCGCGGACCGATGACCCGGACCTGAGGCTGATCCTTGTGCCGCGTCATCCCGCACGCGCCGACGACATCGCCGCGCTGATCGCCGCGCGCGGCTGGCCGGTGGCGCGGCGCAGCGCGGGCGACGCACCGGACGGGCCGGTCTACCTGGCCGACACGATGGGGGAAACCGCCCTGTGGTATCAGCTGGCGGGCCGCGTCTTCATCGGTGGCTCGCTGGTCTCGAAGGGTGGGCACACGCCGTTCGAGCCCGCCGCCTTTGGCTGCGCGCTGCTGCACGGTCCGGACATGCGCAATTTCGCCGCGCCGGCAGAGCGCCTTGCCGCAGCCGGCGCAAGCCGCGTCGTTGCGGATGCAGCCGGGCTGGCGGCAGCGTTGACCGCCCTGAGCGACGAAACGGCCCAGCACCACCAGGGCCTTGCGGCGCAAGAGGCCCTGCGAGGCGCGACCGATCCCGACCTGTTGATCGATCGCATCCTCGGATTGCTTTCACATGCCCCGACGGCGCGGCAGGCTTGAACCGGTGGTCAAGGTGACTATCCTATTCACAAAGCCACGACACGAACGGCCATGATCCAGTACACGTTGAAATGCGCCGATGGACACCAGTTCGACAGCTGGTTCCAGTCCGGCACGGCCTACGAGGCGTTGAAGACCGCCGGGCACCTGTCCTGCGCGGTCTGCGGCATGGCCGAGGTCGACAAGGCGGTGATGGCCCCAAGGGTCAGCACGTCCGAGGACAAGGCCGCGCCCGATCGTCGCCCGCTCAGCGCGCCGCTCAGCCCGGCCGAACAGGCCCTGGCGCGGCTCAAGGCGCATGTCGAGGCCAATTCGGACTATGTCGGCACCGATTTCGCCCGCGAGGCGCGCGCCATCCACACCGGCGACGCGCCGGAACGCCCGATCTGGGGCGAGGCGCGCGGCGATGAAGCGCGGGCGCTGATCGAGGACGGCGTGCCCGTCACGCCGCTGCCCTTTACGCCCAGCCGGAAAAGCAACTGACATGGATGTCCTGATCACCGGGGCGAACCGCGGCATCGGCGCGGCCCTGGCCGAGACCCTGCGCGCCCGCGGAGACACCGTGCTGGGCACCGCCCGCAACCATCCCGGCCTGCTGCCGCTGGACGTCACCGACCCCGACGCGCACAAGGCACTGGCCGACCGACTGGCCGGGCGCAAGATCGACGCGCTGATCTGCAACGCCGGGGTCTACGAGGACAAGGGCCATTCGCTGGAAACCGGCTACCCGGCAGAGATCTGGGAGCGCACGTTCGCGGTCAACGTCACGGGCGTGTTCCTGACCATCCAGGCGCTGCTGCCCAACCTGCGGCAGGCGTCATCGCCGCGGATCATGATCATCGGGTCGCAGATGGGGTCTGACACCCGCGCGCCCGGCGGCAGCTATGTCTACCGCGCCTCGAAGGCCGCCGTGCTGAACCTCGGTCGCAACCTGGCGGCCGATCTGCGCGCCAAGGGGGTGGCGGTGGGCGTCTACCACCCCGGCTGGGTGCGCACGGACATGGGCGGCGGGGCGGCAGATATTTCCGTCGACGAAGCGGCCCGGGGCCTGGCCGACCGGCTGAACGCGCTGTCGCTGGTCAATACCGGCTGTTTCGAGACCTGGGACGGGCGGGCGCATCCCTACTGACCGGGCAGCCCGTTGCCGCCGCCGGGAATGCGTATTTGCAAAAGAGAAGAAACAGGACCGGACCGGGCCGGCGCAACCGGTGCGCGGCAAACCGACGCTTGCTCTTTGCCCGCGGCTTGCCTAAACCGCCGCGCAGCCTGACCCGGGGAAGACCATGCCTGTTTTGGTGATGAAATTCGGCGGCACGTCCGTCGCCACGCTGGACCGCATCCGCCGCGCCGCCAAGCGCGTGGGCGTCGAGGTCGCCAAGGGATACGACGTGATCGTCATCGTTTCCGCCATGGCGGGTGAGACCAACAAGCTGGTGGGCTATGTCGACGAGACATCGCCGCTGTATGACGCGCGCGAATACGACGCCGTCGTCAGTTCCGGTGAGAACGTCACCGCCGGGCTGATGGCGTTGACGCTGCAGGAGATGGATATTCCCGCGCGCAGCTGGCAGGGCTGGCAGGTTCCGGTGCAGACCACCTCGGCCCATGCCTCGGCCCGGATCGAGGCGATCCCGGCGGACAACATATCCGCCAAGTTCGCCGCCGGCATGAAGGTGGCCGTGGTCGCCGGGTTCCAGGGCGTCAGCCCCGAGGGCCGGATCACGACGCTGGGCCGCGGCGGATCGGACACCACGGCCGTCGCATTCGCGGCCGCTTTCGGTGCCGAACGCTGCGACATCTACACCGACGTGGACGGCGTCTATACCACCGATCCGCGGATCTGCGAAAAGGCGCGCAAGCTGGACCGGATCGCGTTCGAGGAAATGCTGGAGCTGGCCAGCCTGGGCGCCAAGGTGCTGCAGACGCGGTCGGTGGAACTGGCGATGCGCTACAAGGTCAGGCTGCGGGTGCTGAGCAGCTTCGAGGAACAGTCGGACGAAGCCGGAACGCTCGTCTGCGACGAGGAGGACATCATGGAAAGCAATGTCGTGGCCGGTGTGGCCTATTCCCGCGACGAGGCGAAGATGACGCTGGCCTCGGTCGCCGACCGTCCCGGCATCGCCGCGGCGATCTTCGGCCCGCTGGCCGACGCGGGTGTGAACGTGGACATGATCGTGCAGAACATCTCGGAAGAGGGCCGCACCGACATGACGTTTTCCTGCCCCGTGGGCCAGGTAAAGCGCGCCGAAAAGGCGATGGCCGATGCCAAGGCCGCCGGTTCGATCAACTTTCACGACGTGATCGTAGACGAAGGCGTGGCCAAGGTTTCGGTGGTCGGAATCGGGATGCGGTCGCATGCCGGCGTCGCCGCCAAGATGTTCAAGGTGCTGGCCGGCGAGGGCATCAACATCAAGGTCATCACCACCTCCGAGATCAAGATCTCGGTGCTGATCGACCGGAAATACATGGAACTGGCGGTGCAGGCGCTGCACGACGCGTTCGAGCTGGAAAAAGCCGGCTGATCACACGGCCGCGGGACCGGTCTTCGTGATGCGACGTGGTGCGCAACGGCATCAGGCGAAGCCTGCGCCCCGAGCGTGCCGATGACCGCAATCGGTGGCACGCGTTGCGAACCGATCATTCGCCGATCAGCGTTCCGGTTCCGCCGGACCTTTCCGGCATGTCGCGGAACTTGGGCAATCCGTCCGGCATCGAGAGCACGCGTTCGGCGTAGTTGATGTGCATCGCCGGGCGGAAATCGAAATCGACCAAGACACCGTGAAAGACATCGTACAAACGGGTCTTCGGCAGAAACGTGCAGATCGCGCCACCGCATGTCCTGCAACTGAACTTGCCGCCCTCGGGGTGCTCCGTGATGGAAAACCTCAGCATCCGTTCCCTGCCCCGAACGAACCGCACACGGTCTTCGGGCCAAAGCAGGCAGGCGGTGACCGGCTGGCCCGACCAGCGCCGGCAAGAGCGGCAGTGGCAGAAACACTGCAGGACGGGATCACCCTCGACGACAAGAGCGACCTCGCCGCAGTAGCATTCTGCCCGATGGTCCAAGCGTCATCCTTTTCGCATCTATCCTGTGCAACAGGGTGAACAGCGGTCCGGCGGCGGTCAACGTCTTTCGGCGAAACCCGAGGATCGAAGGGTCTGCGTTGCACCGATCGCGGCAATCTGTGGTTGATTTCCCTCCCCTGTTCGGGTGATGGCTTTCCTGCCGGACCGGTTTCCCGGTATAACGGGCATCCGGGATCAGAAAGAGCCATGGATCATGACCAACGGTCTGGAAAGCGAAAGCCGCAAGCTGCTTGGACGGCTGCGCGACACGATGGCCGAAGAGGCCGCGGGTCAGGCGCGGCTGGACAAGATCACCCATCTGACCGCGGATTCGATGGGCACCGAGGTGTGCTCGATCTATTTGTTCCGTGACCCTGAAACGCTGGAATTGTGCGCCACGCAGGGTCTCAAGCAGGAAGCCGTGCACCAGACCCGGATGAAGCTGGGCGAAGGCCTGGTCGGCCGGGTCGCGCGCAGCGGCAAGACGGTCAACACCGCCGACGCACCCGCCGAGCGCGGCTTCCGCTACATGCCCGAAACCGGCGAAGAGATCTATTCGAGCTTTCTCGGCGTGCCGATCCAGCGGCTGGGGGAAAAGCTGGGCGTGATGGTCGTGCAGTCGAAACAGCAGCGCAAGTTCACCGATGACGAGGTTTACGCGCTGGAAGTCGTGGCCATGGTGCTGGCCGAGATGACCGAACTGGGTGCGTTCGTCGGCGAAGGCGCGGCGCTGAAGGCGCGCCATACCCAGCCGGCGCTGTTCCGGGGCGCAACCGGCCAGGAGGGCACGGCGATGGGCCGGGTCTGGCTGCATGAACCGCGCGTGGTGGTCACCAACCTGGTGGCCGACGACCCCGACCGCGAACGCGCCCGGTTGCAGGAAGCGGTCGACCAGCTGCGCGTCAGCGTCGACGAGATGCTGGCCGGCGCTTCGGGTGACAGCGAACAGATGCAAGTGCTGGAAGCTTACCGGATGTTCGCCAATTCCAAGGGCTGGATGCGCCGGATGGACGAGGATATCGCCCGCGGCCTGTCGGCCGAAGCGGCGGTTGAAAAGGAACAATCCGTCGCGCGTGCCCGCATGGCCCAGGCCACCGACGCCTATTTGCGTGACCGGCTGCACGACCTCGACGATCTCTCCAACCGGTTGCTGCGCATCCTGACCGGCCAAGGCAGCCAGACCGGTGCCGAGATGCCCGACGACCCGATCCTGGTGGCGCGCAATATCGGCCCGGGCGAACTGCTGGAATACGGCCGCAAGCTGAGGGGCGTGGTGCTGGAGGAAGGCTCGGTCGGCAGCCATGCCGCCATCGTCGCGCGCGCGTTGGCGATTCCGCTGGTCATCCATGCCGAACGGATCACCAACGAGGCGCTGAACGGCGATCGGATCATGGTCGACGGCGATCAGGGCATCGTGCACCTGCGACCCGATGACAGCGTGGCGACGGCGTTTCAGGACAAAATCGCGATGCAGGCCAAGGCGCAGGAGCGCTATGCATCGATCCGCGAGACACCCTGCGTCACCGGCTGCGGGACACGCGTACAGCTTTTGATGAATGCCGGGCTGATGGCCGATCTGCCGTCGCTGGAAAGTTCGGGCGCCGAGGGCGTCGGCCTGTTCCGGACCGAGTTGCAATTCCTGATCCGCAACCAGATGCCCAAGCGCACCGAACTGGCGGCGCTTTATGCGCGTGTGCTGGATGCGGCCAAGGGCAAGCGCGTTGTCTTCCGCACGCTCGACATCGGCTCGGACAAGGTGCTGCCCTACATGAAACCGCAGGACGAGCCCAACCCGGCGCTTGGCTGGCGGGCGATCCGTGTCGGGCTGGACAAGCCCGGTGTGCTGCGGATGCAGTTGCAGGCGCTGCTGCGCGCCGCCGATGGCCGGCCGTTGTCGGTGATGTTCCCCTTCGTCGCGCAGCACGAAGAATTCCAGCGCGCCCGCTGGGAGATGGAAAAGACCATCGCCCGCGAAAAGCGCCTGGGCCACACGGTGCCCGAGAGGCTCGAGATCGGCGCGATGCTGGAGACCCCCAGCCTGGCCTTCGCCAGCCGGCGGTTCTTTGAAGAGGTCGAGTTCCTGTCCATCGGCGGCAACGATCTGAAACAGTTCTTTTTTGCCGCGGACCGGGAAAACGAACGGGTCCGGCGCCGCTATGACACGCTGAATGTCAGTTTCCTGTCGTTTCTCGAAAACATCGTCGCCCGGTGCGGCGATACCGATACGCAACTCAGTTTCTGCGGCGAGGATGCGGGCCGCCCGCTCGAGGCGCTATGCCTGGCGGCCATCGGCATCCATACGCTGTCGATGCGTCCGGCGTCGATCGGGCCGGTCAAGAGCCTGCTGATGCGGGCCGATCTGGGCGCCGTGAAAGCGGCGATCGACGATGCGCGCGAGCGTGGCGAACAATCGGTCCGCGACGCCGTAACCGATTACCTGCGCGGAATCGGCTAGCCGCCGAAACGACAAACCCGGACCGACGCGTTCTGCATCGATCCGGGCACTGTCCGTTTTGGACCTGCGCGTCGGCGCATTCACAAGAGATCGCCTCGGGTCAAAGGCCGTCGCCCAAGGCCGTTCTGGCCCGGCGACGCGTCATGGATAAGCGGTTAACCTTAACGGGTCGTTAGCGGATCTGGCGCCGGATCTCGTCGCGCAGGGCGGCGCCCAGCGCCTCGCGGGTCTGGCCGCTGCGTTCGGCCAGGGCGAACAGGCCGAAATGCACATGCGCCATGGACTGGTAGTAGCTGGTATAGGCATAATTCGTCGCGGCCCCGGCGGCGGCGCCGATGATCGGGACGGTCTGCGCAGCAAGCTTTTGACCCAACACCGTGGCCAATCGCGGTGCGATGCGCGCGATCAGGCCATGCACCGTTGCGCCGGTCAGGGTGATGCGGGCCGTCAGAAACGCCATGTCCGCGCCGTCGTCATCGGCCAGCGGCCCGGCCGAGGCGAAGACGCTCAGCGCCTCTTTCTGGATCGCCGGATCGTCGGGGTCGAAACCGTGCTCGGCCGCGATGCCCTGGATCGCGCGCAACAAAACGGTGGTCGTGACCGGCAATTCCGCCAGCGCCGTCGGCAGGCCCCCGGCTCCGCCCATCGCGCCCATCGCCGTCGTCACCGCGGTGTTGAGCCAGCCTTTCTGGTCCGGGATCACGCCGCGCGATGCCTGCGCGGCGCGCAGCGCGCCTTCCAGCGCACGGCTGGTGGCGGTTTCCAGCTGATCCTTGACCGGGTCGGGCAGCCGCTCCAGCAGGTTCTCGGCACGGCCGCCGATCAGGTTCAGCACTTGCATTCCGACCGACCGCGCGGCGCGGTGGCGCCTGGCCAGCAAGGCGATGTCGCGGGTCACGTCGAGCGTCACCAGATCGGTTGGCGGCATGGGCGGCGTCCTCCTGCGCGATTAGATGTGGTCGCCCGACCGGCCGTTCAAGGCAGCGTGCCGTTGGCCTTTTGCACCTTGCCCGAGACGCCGTCCCAGGCGCCAGGCACCAGCGCCAGCCCCAGAACGCGGTCAGGATTGGTCGGCGGCGGCATCTCGACCCCGTCCAGCTTGCGAAAACCGAAGCGGTGGTAATAAGGAAGATCACCCACCAGCAGCACCCGTTCCCAGCCCGCATCGGACGCATCCGCCAGGCTTTGCCGCATCAGCGCCGACCCCAGCCCCGCGCCATGCGACACCGGGTGAACCGCGATCGGGCCCAGCAGCAAGGACCAATGCGGGCCGATCCGCACCGGCCAATAGCGGATTGCACCGCCCAGGATTCCCATCGGATCACGCGCGACATAGCACAGCTCGGAAACCGGCTCGACGCCATCGCGCAGCTGGTAGGAGGACAACAACTGGCGGCCCGGAAGAAAGCAGGTGTCGAACAGTGCCTCGACCTCCCACCAATCCTCGGGCGTTTCTCGTGACAGCGTGAACAGCCCTTGCCCCCCGCATCTATCGTTGCAAATGCCCGTAGCACGGGTCAAACCGCCCCGCAAACAAGGAGATGCGCCGATGTTCTATCGCCCCGAGGACGGCCACGGCCTGCCGCACAACCCGTTCAACGCCATCGTGACGCCGCGGCCCATCGGCTGGATCTCGACCCGCGGCGCGGACGGGCAGGACAACCTGGCGCCGTATTCCTTCTTCAACGCCGTGGCCTATGTGCCGCCGCAGGTGATGTTCGCCTCGACCAGCACCAAGCCCGACCGCGGCGACACCAAGGACAGCGTCGCCAATATCCGCGAGACCGGCGTGTTCTGCGTGAACGTCGTGGAATACGCAATGAAGGACGTGATGAACCACAGTTCCGGCCCCTGGCCGCGCGAGGTCGACGAGTTCGACAAGGCCGGGATCGTGCGGGCCGAGTGCGAAACCATCGCCTGTTCGCGTGTGGCACAGGCCCCCGCGAACCTGGAATGTCGGCTGACGCAGATCGTGCAATTGCCGGGCGACGCGAATTTCGCGGTCTTCGGCCAAGTCACCGGCGTTCATATGCGCGACGATTGCCTGAAGGACGGGATGTTCGATGTGCTGGCCTTCAACCCCTTGGCGCGGATGGGGTACCGCGACTATTCGGTCGTCCGAGAGGTGTTCGAATTGAAACGACCGGGCGAGTGAGAGAGCACGCCACTCAGCCGGTTTTTTGCAAGTGCCAGACCTGTTCAAACGGATAGTGCTTGGCCCAGTCCGCCGGGACCGAACCACGCACGCCGACCGCGTCTTCGGGGGCATAAACCTCGTGATAGCGCTCGACCACAAAACCGATCTTGGCAAACAGCGCCATCCAGTCGGCGAAGGTCAGGTTGAAGTTCACACCGCTCGGATCGATCTCGACCCCGGTCCAATCCGCGCCCCACATGCCGCGATAGGGGCGGTGAAGCGCGGTGTCGCAGGGCGCGCCATCTGCGGGTGAACAGATCAGCACCAGGGGATGGTTGCCGAGAAAAACCAGCCGCCCGCCCGGCCGCAAAAGGCGCCAGGCCTCGCGCAGCCAAAGCCCGGGCGGGCACCAGATCGCCGCACCGTATTCGCTGATGGCAAAGTCGAAGCTTTGTTCTGGCAGCCCGGTCGCTTCTGCGTTGCCTTCGACAAAGGTGATGTCGGCGCCGTGTTCGGCAGCCAATCTGCGGGCCGTCGCCAACTGCCTGGCCGAGACGTCGACCGCCGTGACCCGCGCGCCGCGGCGCGCCATCCAGCCGGCGACATATCCCGTGCCGCAGCCCAACTCGATCGCGTCAAGACCCTCCATCGGCTCGGGAAGCATCCCGAGCGCGGCCTCCGGCGCACCCCAACTGCCCCATTCCGGCGTCTGGGCCGCCCAGAGCCGTTCGCCGAAGGCGACCCAATTGGCGGCGTCTTCGTCCCAGACGTCGCGGTTGATGGCGACATGGTCAGGCGTCATGCGATACCCTCCGCTTCAGGCACCGCGACGTTACCGGATCCGGCGCCTCAATGCCCGCCCAGGATACCGGTCCGCACGCCGTAATCCACCGCCAGCGCGTAATCGGGGTCGTCGTCGCTGTCGACCATCAGGTGGCCGGCGCGCGACAGCAGCTTGTGGCAGTCCCGGGACAGGTGGCGCAGCTGGATCTGCTTGCCCTCGGCCTCGTATCGCGCCGCGACCGCCTCGATGGCCTGCAGGGCCGACTGGTCGACCACCCGGCTGTCGGCGAAATCGACGATCACCGTGTCGGGGTCGCCCGCCACGTCGAACAACTCGACAAAGCCGTCGCTTGACCCGAAGAACAGCGGCCCCTTGATCTCGTAGACCTTGGCGCCCTGCGCGGTGCGGGATTCGCGGGTCACGGCGTGGATGCGCTTGGCGTTGTTCCAGGCATAGGCCAGCGCCGAGACGATCACCCCCACGACAACGGCAACGGCCAGGTCCTCCATCACCGTGACCACGGTGACCAGCAGGATGACGAATGCATCAATGCGCGGCACCTTGCGCAGGATGGTCAGCGAATTCCAGGCAAACGTGCCGATGACCACCATGAACATCACCCCCACCAGCGCGGCCAGCGGAATCAGTTCGATCAGCGGCGCGGCGAACAGGATGAAGACCAGCAGGAACAGCGCCGCCGCGATCCCCGCCACCCGTGTGCGGGCACCGGATTTCACGTTTATCATCGACTGGCCGATCATCGCGCAACCACCCATGCCGCCGAAGAACCCGGTCAACAGGTTGGCCGCACCCTGGGCCAGGCATTCCTGGCTGGCGCCGCCGCGCTTGCCGGTCATCTCGCCCACCAGGTTCAGCGTCAGCAGCGATTCGATCAGGCCGATGGCGGCCAGGATCACCGCATAGGGCAGGATGATCTGGAAGGTTTCGAGTGTCGGCGGCACCACGGGCATGTGAAAGGATGGCAGCCCCCCTGCGATGGAGGCCAGATCGCCGACGCGCGGCACTTCAAGCCCGAAGGCGATGACCAGCCCGGCCACGACGGCGATCCCCGCCAGTGGCGCCGGCACGATGCGGGTGATGCGCGGCATCACCCAGATGATCGCCATGGTCAGCGCCGTCAGCCCCAGCATCAGCGCCAGCGGCAGGCCCGACAGCCATTCGCCCCCGCCCATGCCGTGGCCGGTGTTTTCCACGGTGCCCGGCACCTTGAACTGCGCCAGCTGCGCCAGAAAAATCACGATGGCCAGCCCGTTGACGAAGCCCAGCATCACCGGATGCGGTACCAGCCGGATGAATTTGCCCCATTGCATCAGCCCGACGAAAACCTGGATCGCGCCCATCAGGACGACGGTGGCGAACAGGTATTCCACCCCGTGCTGGGCCACCAGCGACACCATGACCACCGCCAGCGCACCGGTGGCGCCCGAGATCATCCCCGGCCGCCCGCCGATCAGCGCCGTCACCAGGCCGACCAGGAAGGCCGCGTAAAGGCCTACCAGCGGATGCACTCCGGCGACAAAGGCAAAGGCCACCGCTTCGGGCACCAGCGCCAGCGCCACGGTCAGACCGGCCAGCAGTTCGATCCGGATGCGCGACGGCGTCAGTTTTTCGTCGGGCATCAGGCTCAGGTCGGGAATGGCAAGGCGATTGGCGAAGCTCGCCAGCAGGGCGCGGGGCATGTCGGGGGGTCCTCATTCGTATCCGGACCGTCTACTGCAACAGGGCGCCGACTGATAGCGCTCTCACGCATAGCCGATATGCGTATTTCGCATATTACTCTTGCCTGAATGAACCGGATTGGTCGCCGGCTGCCATTGTCGGGTCTACCCTGCGGCCTCGTCGCGCGCCCAGAGCAGCAGGAGCAAGGCGCAATTCTTGAACTTGTTGAGCACGGGAGCACCCAGCACCATCATCAACAGATAGGCGTCTTCCGCCTCCGCTGCGGAAAGGCACACCAGCGCGCCAGACAAAGCGACCATCATCAAGGCGTGCCAAAGCACCGCGATATCGCTGTTTTGCCGCCATGATGCGCCATAGATCGGCAACCTGTGCCGGTCCTCGGGCCAGATCTTGCAAAACGCCAGGCATATGATCCCGCCCACGGCGTATCCGAGCGCGAAGACCCGCATGAGCAAGTCTGCGTCGACGCAAGCCAGCACAAGCCACAGCACGGCACTGAAGGCCAATCCGAATGCGCTCAGAATTGCCCGGTGTTCGCGCCATTCGAAGGTCACGCCAACCCCGAAAACCACGTTGCGGGACAAGCCAAGCGCAACGAAACACACCCAGGCCAGGACAAAGGCGGGGACGGCCCGGTCGCCCAACTGCACCGCGTTGGACAAAGACAGGGCGTATACCGCCAGGACCACCCAGGCGCCCACGGCAGTTGTCCAATGAATGCGCGGCGATTTCTGCCAGCTTTGCTCGATGCTGAACCAATCCATGCAACCCGCTTACGCGACATCACCGGCGGATTTGTGAGGATGACAAGGCTTTTCTTTGTCCTGTCGGCAAGGCAGTTTGGCGCCGCGGAACGACGGAGAGAACCATGACCCAAACCATGATCGGAGTGATCGGCGGATCGGGCATTTACGACATCGACGGGCTGGACGGCGCGGAATGGCGCGACGTGGACAGCCCCTGGGGCGCGCCGTCCGACCAGATCCTGACCGGCACGCTGGACGGCGTGCCGATGGCCTTTCTGCCCCGTCACGGCCGGGGTCATGTCCACAGCCCGACCACCGTGCCCTATCGCGCCAATATCGACGCGCTGAAACGGCTGGGCGTGACGGATGTCATCAGCGTCTCGGCCTGCGGGTCGTTCCGCGAGGCAATGGCGCCCGGCGATTTCGTCGTCGTCGACCAGTTCATCGACCGCACCTTTGCGCGGGAAAAGTCGTTCTTCGGCACGGGCTGCGTCGCCCATGTCAGCGTCGCCCATCCGACCTGCCCGCGCCTCGGTGACGCCTGTTTCACCGCAGCACGGGACGCCGGCATCACGATCCACAAGGGCGGCACCTATCTGGCGATGGAGGGCCCGCAATTCTCGACCCTGGCGGAATCGAGGATGTACCGAGAACACTGGGGCGCCGACGTGATCGGCATGACCAACATGCCCGAGGCCAAGCTCGCCCGCGAGGCCGAGCTTTGTTATGCCTCGATCGCCATGGTCACCGATTACGACAGCTGGCACCCCGACCATGGCGAAGTCGACGTGACCGAGATCATCAGGACGCTGATGGGCAATGCCGACAAGGGCCGCGAGATGGTCCGGCGCCTGCCCGCCCTGCTGGGGGCCGACCGTGCCCCCTGCCCGCATGGCTGCGACCGCGCGCTGGAATTCGCGATCCTGACCGCGCCCGAAGCCCGCGATGCTGCGCTGATGGCGCGGCTCGACGCGGTGGCGGGTCGGGTGCTCAGCGCTTGACGGGCTTTTCCGGCGTTTCGCGCCATTGCAGATAGGCCTGGTAGACCTCCTGCGTGGCCTCGAACCGGTAATGCGCATGCACCCAGAAGGCGCTCAACAGAACCGCGATGGACAGCGCGGCGATGCTCCACCATTCCAAGGCCGCCGCCAGCCCGGTCGTGACCAGCCCGCCAAGGGCCACGGCGCGGAACATCTTGGAAATCCCTTCCAGCATCAGCACCCGGTCGACCGGGCGTTCGGCATTGGCAAGCGCGCTTTTTGCATAGGTATAGGGCTGCGGGAACGCCACACCCTCGGCCGCGATCCTGTCGTCGAACCGCGCCTTGACGGGATCGCCCTTGCGCCGGCGCCAGGGTTTGTAGACCCGGTCATAGACCGGCTTGAAGACATGGCCCAGCATCTGCATCGCAACGCCCAGAACCACGATGAGCGCCACCGCGGCCGCACTGTCCAGCGCGGTGACCGGCCAATCCGCCGGCAGAAATCCGACGCGCGCCGCCTCGACCTGGACAAGCACCCACAGCAACAACGTGCCCGGTACCAGATAGGCCAGCGCGTCCAGCGTCGTGACCTTCAGCCCCACATTGTCCGGCTTCATCGCCTCACCTTCCCTGCCTCCGATTCCGCCTCTCGCAATGCGCCTTTGATCTTTTCGACGGGTGGATCGCCGTCTACGGTCGGCCCGACCGCTCGATGAGGATACCACACTTGGCCTTCGATCTCTGGCTCGCCTTCGTTGCCGCCTCGACACTGCTTCTGCTGATCCCCGGCCCCACGGTTCTGCTGGTGCTGAGCTATGCGCTGAGCAAGGGCCGGTCGGTGGCGCTGGCCTCGGCGGCCGGGGTGGCCACGGGCGATCTGATCGCGATGAGCCTGTCGCTGGCGGGTCTCGGCGCGCTGGTGGCGACGTCGGCCATGTTGTTCACGGTGCTGAAATGGGTCGGCGCCGCCTACCTGGTCTGGCTGGGGATCAAGCTGATCCGATCGGCGCCGACGCATGGCCTGTCGCTGCCACAGGCGACGATCACCAGCCGCGGCGTCTATGCCCACAACGCCGCCGTCACCGCGCTCAACCCCAAAAGCATCGCCTTCTTCATCGCCTTCGTGCCGCAATTCGTCGACGGCCAGCGCCCGCTGCTGCCGCAATTCGCGATCCTGACCGCAACCTTCGTGACGCTCGCGGCGCTGAACGCGCTGGCCTATGCGCTGGCCGCCGACAGGCTGCGCCGATGGGTCCAACGCCCCGCCCCGCTGACCTGGATGACCCGCGCGGGCGGCGCCACGCTGATCGGCATGGGCCTGCTCACCGCCACGCTTCGGAGACCTGCATGAAATCCGTCAAGGACTATATTCGCACCATCGTCGACTTCCCGCATGAAGGGATCCTGTTTCGCGATGTCACAACGCTTTTCGCCGATCCACGCGGCTTCCGCATGGCGGTCGACCAGCTGCTGCACCCCTATGCCGGGATGCGCTTCGACAAGGTCGTGGGCCTCGAGGCGCGCGGTTTCATCCTGGGCGGCGCGGTGGCGCATCAGCTTTCGGCCGGTTTCGTGCCCATCCGCAAGAAGGGCAAGCTGCCAGGCGCGGTGATTTCCGAAGACTACCAGCTCGAATATGGCGAGGCGGTCGTCGAGATCCACGACGACGCCATCAAGGCCGGCGAAAAGATCCTGATGGTCGACGACCTGCTGGCCACCGGCGGCACCGCCGAGGCGGGCATCAAGCTGGTCGAACGGCTGGGCGGCGAAATCATCGGCTGCGCCTTCGTCATCGACCTGCCCGATCTGGGCGGCCGGAAAAAGCTCGAGGCGATGGGCATGGATGTCCATGCGCTCTGCGCCTTCGACGGACTCTGACCTGCCCGTCGGCACGCGCGTCGGTTCGGATCGTCGGTCTTCTCTGGTTCAGGAAATATCCCGGGGGCGCGGGGGCAGCGCCCCCTGCCGCATCGGTCGCCGAAGGCGGCGATGCTGACACGGCGCGCGCCGTCAGGCGCGCACCTTCGGATCACGCGACGTTGACGTTCGCGGCTTTCGGGCTCCGCTTGCCGGAATTGGCGTCGATGAAATCCAGCACCAGCGGCCGGATATTGTTGCGCCAGCTCTTGCCGGCGAAGATGCCGTAATGCCCGGCGCCGGGTTCGACATGGCTGGCCTTCTTCGAGGCCGGCAGCCCGGTGCACAGATCCAGCGCCGCAACGCACTGGCCGGGCGCCGAAATGTCGTCCTTGTCGCCTTCGACGGTCTTGACGGCGACCTTGGTGATCGCGCCGATATCCACCTTGTGGCCGGCGACAACGAATTCGTTCTTGGCGATTTCGCGGTTCTTGAAGACGCGCTCGACCGTCGACAGGTAGAATTCCGCCGGCATGTCCATCACCGCAAGATATTCGTCGTAGAACCGGTTGTGCGCATCGTGGTCGCTGGCCTCGCCACGCGACACGCGCAGGATCTGGTCGGTGAAGGCCTTGGAATGGCGGTCGGCATTCATCGACATGAAGCTGGCCAGTTGCAGCAGGCCCGGATAGACCATCCGGCCCACACCCTTGTATTTGAAGCCGACGCGCTGGATCATCGTTTCTTCCAACTGGCCCATCGTGACGCGCCGGCCGAAATCGGTCACGTCGGTGGGCGTCGCGTCCGGGTCGATCGGGCCGCCGATCAGGGTCAGCGTGCGCGGCTGCGCGTCCGGGTCCAGTTCGGCCAGGTATGCGGTGGCGGCCAGCGTCAGCGGCGCCGGCTGGCAGACCGCGATGACGTGGGTGTCGGGCCCCAGCGTGCGCATGAAATCCATCAGGTAGAGGGTATAGTCCTCGATATCGAACTTGCCGCAGCTGACCGGAATGTCGCGGGCATTGTGCCAGTCGGTGATGTAGACTTCGCAATTCACCAGCAGACTTTTGACAGTCGACCGCAAAAGCGTGGCATAATGGCCCGACATGGGCGCCACCAGCAGGATCTTGCGGGGCTGCTCCTTGCGGCCGGAGACGTTGAAATGCACCAGATCGCCGAACGGCTTTTCGACCACCGTCTCGATATTGACGAGATGGTCCTTGCCATCCTCGCAGGTAAAGGTGCGGATGCCCCAGTCGGGCTTGGCCACCATGCGCTTGAAAGTGCGCTCGGTCACGTCGCCCCAGGCCGCCATCCATTGCAGCGCCGGGTTGGGCAACATCGCGAAAGCCGGATAGGACGCGACCGTGCGCGCCGTTGCGCCCAACCACTGGTTGGTGTTGCGCACCGTTTCCATAAGATCGTATGTCGCCATATAACGCATGACAGCCACTCCTTTTTTGCGGCACTGCGCCAGTCAACGAAACGGGGCATGAACCGAGCCAAAAACGCCGCGTTGCCCCCCCGAACAGGCGACGATATTCTGCAGGTGCGAGATTAAGGGGCTTTGAACTCAATGACAACAAACGAACTTGCCGCAGGCGAAAAGAACGCCGAGCTTGATGCAAATCTCGCACGGGTCGAGGATTTGTCGAAACGACTGGTCGCAGCGCTGACGCGGCGAACGCCGACGCCGCCGTCGCTGGGCGGGCCGGATGCCGAACTGTATGCAAAGGCGGCCCAGGCCTATTGGGCCGAATGGCTGGACGATCCGGCCAAGCTGTTGAGCCACCAGATCGAATACTGGGGAAAGTCGGTCACGCAATTCGTCGAGGCGCAGAAGGCCCTGTCTTCGGGCCAGTTCCGCGCGCCCGAGGATCCGGGCCCGAAGGACAAGCGGTTTTCCAACCCGCTCTGGGATACGCACCCCTATTTCAACTACGTCAAGAAGCAGTACCTGCTGAATGCCGACGCGCTGAGCAAGGCCGTCGACGCCATCGACGACATGGACGAAAAGGAAAAGCGGCGGCTCAAGTACTTTGCCCAGCAGGTGGTCGACATGTTCGCGCCGACGAACTTTCTGGCAACCAACCCCGATGCGCTGATGAAGGCGGTCGAGACCGAAGGCGAAAGCCTTGTGAAGGGGCTGGAAAATCTGGTCAACGATCTCGAGGCCAACAATGGCGAACTGATCGTGCGGCTTGCCGATGAAAGCGCGTTTTCGGTCGGCGAGAACATCGCAACCGCGCAGGGCGAGGTGATCTATCGCAACCGGATGATGGAGCTTATCCAGTATTCGCCCACGACCGAAAAGGTGCATGAAACGCCCGTCGTTCTGTTCCCGCCCTGGATCAACAAGTACTACATCCTCGATCTCAAGCCGCAGAACAGCCTGATTCGCTGGATCGTCGACCAGGGCTACACCCTGTTCGTCGTAAGCTGGGTCAATCCCGACAAGACCTACAGCGATGTCGGGCTCGAGGATTACATCCAGGAGGGCTATCTGACCGCGATCGACAAGGCCAAGTCGATCTGCAAGGTGAGCAAGGTCAACGCGGTCGGCTATTGCATCGCCGGCACCACGCTCAGCCTCACACTGGCGCTGCTCAAGGCGCGCGGCGACAAGTCGATCAAGTCCGCCACTTTCTTCACAACGCTGACCGATTTCTCGGACCAGGGGGAATTCACGCCGTTCCTGCAGGACGATTTCGTCGACGGGATCGAGCAGGAGGTGAACAATGTGGGCCTTCTGCCATCCTTCATCATGGCACGGACCTTTTCGTTCCTGCGGTCCAACGACCTGATCTACGGACCCGCGATCCGGCACTACATGATGGGCGAAACACCGCCGGCCTTCGACCTGCTCTACTGGAACGGTGACGGCGCCAACCTGCCCGGCCGGATGGCGATGCAGTATCTGCGCGGGTTGTGCCAGTCGAACGACTTTGCCGGCGACGGGTTCGAACTGATGGGTGAAAAGCTGAAACTGTCGGATGTCGACGTGCCGCTGATGTCGATCGCCACCGAAAGCGACCACATCGCCGCGTGGAAGGATTGCTACCGCGGCGTTCAGATGATGGGATCGAAATCCAAGGCCTTCATCGTCGGTCAGTCGGGTCACATCGCCGGCATCGTCAATCCGCCCAGCAAGAACAAGTACGGCCATTACGTGAACGAGGACGTCACGCTGCCGGCCGACGACTGGCTGGCCGGCGCCGAGTTCCATGAAGGCTCGTGGTGGCCGCGGTGGGAAGAGTGGCTGCGCCAGCGGTCCGGCAAGAAAGTCGCCGCGCGCCAACCCGGCGATTCGAAGCATCCGCCGATCGCACCTGCCCCCGGCAGTTACGTGAAGCTGAAGGCCGCCAAGCAAATTCAATGACTTGATTTGAACGCCCTTCGAGAAATGCTGCATTGCAGAAAAATCTTGCAATGCTGCAGTGCAGCATCTATATATCTCGCAGACGCAGAAACCGCGGGGTGGGCCCGCGATGCAGTCAAGGGATCAAGACAATGGCAAAGACGCAAGACTTCACCGCGATGATGAAAGACATGATGGGCGCGTTCCCGGTCGACACCAAAGCTTTCGAAGAAGCTTACAAGACCACCGCAACCCTGAACGAAAAGCTGTCGGCTGTGGCTCTGGAAGCCGCCGACAAGTCGACCGAAATCTCGGCCAAGTGGACCAAGGACACCCTGTCCAAGCTGGCCGACATGTCGAAAGCCAAGGCCGAGCCGGCTGACTACGCCAAAGCCATGACCGATTTCGCATCGGCCCAGGCCGAGGTTGCCGCCGAGAACATGGCCGCCTTCGCCGAGATCGCGAAGAAAGTCCAGATGGACACCGTCGAGCTGATGATGGCCGCCGGCAAGGACCTGACCGAAGACGCGACCGCCGCCATGAAGAAGGCCACCGAAGAGGTGACTTCGGCCGCGAAGAAAGCCACCGCCGCTGCCAAGTAAGCGGTGACGCACAGGACATTGCGCCCTCTCCTCCCTATCAGGCGCAATCCTGCGGGCGGGTTCTTCGGAACCCGCCCATTTTTTTGGTGGATCGGCGTGGCGACGCGCGAAGCGTCAGACCGCGAAAACGTCGGCCCAGTCGGGATGCTTGCGGCGCTGTGCGTTGACGAACGGGCACAGCGGCATGATCTTGAAACCTTCGGCCCGAGCGTCTTCGACCAGCCGCGTGACCAGTGCCAGACCGGCACCGGTGCCGCGAAACGCATCCGGCACGCCGGTATGATCGGCGATGCGCAACGTAGCCGACGCGATGGAATAGGTCAGTTCCGCCTCCGCGCCATTGCGCCGGATCACGTAGCGCCCCTTTGACCCCTGCTGTTCGTGGACGATCTCGCCGTCAGACAATCGTGGCCTCGGTCGCGGCGTGGATGTCGTCGCGGGTGACGCCGGGGGCGCATTCCAGGATGTGCAGGCCCTTGTGGCCGACCTCGAGCACGCCCAGGTTGGTGATGATCAGGTCCACCACGCCGCGG